>DATGKM010000014.1:0-2018 GCA_035294665.1 Bryobacteraceae bacterium
TTTATCGTGACTGGCTCCGTAATTCCCGAAATTCCCAACCGGACTTCACCCTTCTAACGTCCTGACGCGCGCCCCTCAACTGCCGGATTTAGGTTCAAGCGGGCTTCCGTTATATCCCGCTCCATAGTTCCCACTTTGTTAGCCTGCAATCCAGCCAGTTTGAATTCCGGAGTCGCAACCATCTGAAGAGTGTCTTGGACAATCCCGTGCCCGCTCGCAGGGGACATCAGTAACCCTGTCGAGCAACAGCTCCTTGTTGCGTACGCTCGCGGATACCTGCAGTTCGCTGCGAGTGTTTCTTCGCTTTCTTAGGATGACGGGTAAGCTGTTGGCTGATCTTGCAGGCGGAGTCATCGCACCACGATACCGGATAGACGAGAGGCCACCACGCACTTTGCCGTGGAACGAAGTGCAGAAGATTCTGCATTCAATTCCTCGAACCGAGGCGCCCGGCAAACGTGACTATGCCATGGTCTTGCTCTTGGCAACATATGGGCTGGGCGCAGCCGAAGTCTTCGTGCCGTCCACGCTGAGTGCTCATCCGATAGCAGGCCGGCGTCGCGCGCCTGATCCACCGGCGCGCCGTAGCGGGCAAGCTCTGAAAAGGTGACCCGGCATGAGCTGCGGCGCCAAGCGGTGCCACCCCAGTGAGTGCCCCAAGGCCAGCTTGACAGCTTCCAGCCGCTCGGCTTCGCTGCACCCGGTGTAGGGGCCCGGCGCTTCTCCTTCCCAATAGTCCAATCCGGCGGCGACCATTAGCGGCGTGACGCCCAATACGTTCGGTATTTTCGGATCGGCGCCGTGCTGCGCCAGGAGGCGCATGTACGCGGCATCGCCATTATGGGCGGCGATGTAGAAAGGCGTGGCGCCGACGTAGGTGAGATAGTGCCGGCCCAGTTGGATGAGGGGCGGGTTCCGCATGGTGCCGCCCTCCTTATCGAACTTCTTCTCTTCCCAATCGATGCGGATATTGGGGTTGGCGCCGTGCTCGAGCAGCTTCTGAGCGAGTTCGAGAGCCGTCAGATTACCGGTGGGTGGCGGAGGACCATGCGGGGTGTTGCCGACTCCGGCCGCGCCGTCCGAACCGGGCCTGCGCAGCCAGGCGAGGGTGTGCAGCGCCGAACCGCGGGGATCGGGCGCGTTGGGATCGGCCCCGCGATCGAGCAGAACGGCGGCCAATTCGAAATAGGCATTCACGACCGCCATGTTGAGGGCGCTGGCGCCGTCCGGCGCGACATCATTGACGTTGGCGCCGTGCTCGAGCAGCATTTTGGCCGCTTCGATGTGGCCGTTGCGCACGGCGAAAAGCAGCGGCGTGAAGCCGGCCTTGGATTTCGCTTTCACGCCGGCGCCGAACTCGATCAGCAGCTCTTCGGCGGCGGCGTTGCCTTCCGCCGCGGCCCACATGAGGGCCGTCTGGCCTTTCCGCGGCTCGGCCGCATTCACGCGCGCGCCGTGCGTGAGCAGCACCTTCAGCGCCTCGGGCTTACCGGTGCGGGCGGCCGTCATGAGCGCGGTCTGGCCATCTTCGGATGTGCCATTCGGATCGGCTCCGGCCTGGATCAGGCGTTCGAGCATGGCGGCATCGCCGTTGGTGGAAGCGAGGGCGAGCGGGGTGATGTTGTAGGGAGTGCGGGCTTTGACGTCCGCGCCGGCGGCAATGAGCAGATCGGCGATGGGCAGATTGTCGAGCCGGGCCGCCCAATGGAGAGCGGTGGAACCATCGGGAGCCGCTGCGTTGACATTGGCGTGCGCGGCGAGGAGGGAGCGGACGGCATGGATGTCGGAATGTTTGACGGCATCGATGAGGGTGAGATCGGCGGCGGTGACGGACCAGGCGGAGATGAGGAAAATCGCCAGAGAGAAGCGTGCGTTTCGGTGATTCATAACTGCGCGACCTGCCTGAGACAGTATATGCGATTCGGCGGGCGGCATTTCACTAGCACAGAGATACGGAGCAAAGCAAAACCTGAGGGCGCGGAGGGCGCGGAGGGGGGACACTTTGGGTTTTGGTTTGG
>DATGKM010000015.1:0-4630 GCA_035294665.1 Bryobacteraceae bacterium
CGCATGCCAAAGCGTCGGCGATCGCTGCCGCTCTGAGCAAGGTGAACGGGTTTCTCCAACGCATCAAGGCCACTGCGGAGCAGTTGCCACCAAGGGAGAGATGGCGACTGATTCTCAGCGCCGCCTTTCAATATTTTCTCCCCGGCAAGCCGCTCCGCAGTACCGGTCGATTGGCCGAAGCTACCGGCTAACTGCCGTTTTTAGGATGAATCGGCCGATGTCCGATGCCGGGTCGCGCTCCTTATTGAGCGACCAGGCAGGCCAGGCCCCATCCTTTTCCTGGTTCCGCAGCAGCCACGCGCGGGCCTTTTCGAGTGGTGGAGCTTGCGCGGGCATTCCGCCCGCATGCAAAGCGAGTACTGCAACCGCCGTGGCATAACCATCGGTCCGAGTATCCTGGGCGGTATTGTCCCGCCGTGGCCATGCGCCCAGCGACGCCAGATTCCAGCCGCCATCCTCGCGCTGCTTCGAATCCAGTTCCTCGCTCACCTCTTTCTGTTCCGCGGGGCTGAGCAGCCCGGGCAGGCGCGCCGAAGCCCATAAAAGGAAGGCACGGTTGAACAGCGACTGGCTGGTGTAGCCCTGCCGGAGCCAGGCGCGCATCTTTGCCAGCCCCGCCTGGATCTGCGGGCTTTTCTGGTAACCCTCCGGAGCCATCGCGACGGCCATTGCCATCAGCGTGGTCCCCCAATACTGGGAGTTGTCCGTCTCCCAGGGCCCCAAGTGGAAATTCAGCCAATTCCAGGAGCCGGAATCGAGTTGCAACGCCCACGCGTTATCGAAGGCGGTGCGGGTCACCTCCCGCATGTGCCCGACCGGCGCGTCGTAGCTGGCGAGAATGAAGGCGTTCAAAACGGCCTCCGTCCCGCGCGATTCCTCGGGTTTCGTCTCCCCGGACTCCTTCTTATAAAAAGGTTCGGTTTCCTTCCAAAGCCCGACCCGCTTTTCGATATATGCAAGCATCGTGCGCTCGGGGCCGGCAAGCTCGCCTTCGTGGCGGCGCGCCCTCAAGGCTGGACGGCCCATGGCGTAGGGCAGCACACTATGACAGGAAACGCAGGCGGTCTGGTGGTCGCGCTGCGATCGCGGCCAACTCTGCCACCAGGTTTCGCGAGCATCGAGGTAGCCAGCCGCCGCCGCCGCATCCCAGGATGCGGCCGCGGCCGGAAGCGCGGATGAGAAGAGCAATAAGCAGCCAGTAGTGCAGCGGGCGTTCATGTTCCGGACTCCTTTTCCAGGTGAGGCTCACGCTATCGCTTACCAGGAGATGGGGCCCATCGGCAGAGAAGGGTCGAGC
This sequence comes from Bryobacteraceae bacterium, assembly GCA_035294665.1. Classification (GTDB taxonomy): domain Bacteria; phylum Acidobacteriota; class Terriglobia; order Bryobacterales; family Bryobacteraceae; genus PSRJ01. Next base: position 1,298 of record DATGKM010000015.1, read on the forward strand.
GGGTGCGGAGTTATTCTAGCGCGTTCCGCGAGCGAATACCATAAAATTTTCGAGCCAGGCTCAACGCCTGACCCTCACCCGACCGCCTGACTCCAACCCAACAATGCGCGCCGGGGTCGAGACCCAAATTCGAAAATCGGTAATTTTTTTACCGATTTTTGGTCCCCTCCTACGAAACATCAACAACTTAGGCGGGAAGCGGGGATTGACTTAAGCGATTTTTGGAATGCCGAACCGCGGGTCTCGACAGGCAGCGCGGGGCCGCCGCAAGGGGGAGACAACTAGCGGGCACGAAGGCGGATTGCGGATTCTCCATAACCTTGCAAAGTAGCCCCAACGGCAGATTGACGGATCCGCCTGGTTTTCTGCAAGCTTAAGTGAGCGATTCGGCCGCCGCATCCCGGCATTCGGGTTTCTTTGCACGGCTATCGCAACCCCGTTTGCGCCAGTCTCCATGGACTTCCAGACTCTTCCCCAGCAGTCCAGTTAAACAGCAGTCAGGAACCAAGAGTGTGACCCGGCCAGAGCCGCGGCTCCGGTAAGGATTGGTGCGCGCCCCTGCGGCTTCCCGGTAATCGGAGCTTTGATGGAGATCGAGCAGATGACCCTCCGCGATTTACGGAGGGCGATTCCAAAAAATGAAATTTCATTCCCCGCGGAAAACCTCGCTTCGCCCGCGACTTTTGCGTGGGCGCCGACCTGGTGCTCGTCCCGGTTACGGTTACCGACCACAGCGGTAAGACCGTGCAGGAGACTCCAGGCGCGCAACAGCCGGTATTCGCAGCGTGCCCTGATGCGGGCCACTCTCGAAGCCGATGTTCAGGTCTACACGATCCTGGTAACGGATTCGCTGGCAGCCGCCCCGGCCAACGCCGTTCCGTTGCGCCCCGGCCTGATCCGCAAACCGTGAGAGCAGGCGCAGGGTAGGACTGCGATTGAAAGCTGTAGTGCCCCATGGTACTCGCCCTTTGGGACGGGACTCGGATTCTGCGCCAAAATAGGCGTATGAGTCTGGCGGAGAAGCATTGCGTGCCTTGCCGCGGAGGCGTCCCGCCTCTGCGCGGGGCGGAACTGGCGAAGTTCGAATCCCAGGTCAGCGGCTGGCAGGTGGTGAACGAGCACCATCTCGCGAAAACTTACACGTTCCCCGATTTCGTCAAAGCGCTGGAATTCGTTAACCGGGTGGGGGCGATCGCGGAGGAAGAGGGGCATCACCCCGATGTGCATCTTTCCTGGGGCAAGGTGGGAATCGAAACCTGGACCCACAAAATCGATGGCCTCACCGAGAGCGATTTCATACTGGCGGCAAAGATCGATCAGATTCCGCGTTGAGCGCTCACCCGGGAACCCGCATGGAAGCTGCCGTTTTCGAGATTGAAGAGAAAATCAAAAACTGCGACATGGATATGGCGCGGTTCGCGGATTTCCGCTGCGGGCCGGCTCAAACCGTGGACGCGCGCCGTATCCTGGAAGACCGGCAGATTACGCTTTACTGCCTGGACGACCTGAACCGCCGCGCCGTTTTTCTGGAGACGCCGCCGGATATCGAATTGACCCGGCAGGCATTTTATAACCAGGCGCAATACTATCACGCGCAGCGGGTTTTTTCCGTGCCCTACGAAGCCCTGCACGAATTGGCGCGCGAGAAGGGCAACGCTTTCACAAACCTGATCCTGATTTTTTCGGTGGGCCGCTGCGGGTCCACGCTGCTCAGCCGCGCCCTCGACCGGTTGGAGGCAGTGACTTGCCTGGATGAGCCGGATGTCTACATGGACTTGACCGTGCTGCGCCCGCGAAACGGCAGCCGGGACGGGGAAATCACCAGCTTGATCGAAAGCTGCACACGGTTGCTCTACCGGCCCCCGCGGCGCCAGGTGAACACGCTCGCCCTGAAGTTCCGCAGCTTCTCCATAGAACTGGCCGATCTTTTTTACAAAGCCTTTCCCACGGCGCGGATCCTGTTCCTCTACCGCAACGCCGAAACCTGGGCACGCTCGAATGCCCGCGCCATTGCCAGCCTGTTGGAAGGCTATCGCGGCGCCGATCCGATGTTTGAAGTGCTGCGCCTGTTCGATGTCTGGGGAATCGCGGAGCAGAAGACAACGCCCAAAAAGCGCCCCGATGCGGCATCCCGCACCGAAGCACGGGAATTTCTGGAGCGCGTGATTCCCCTGCTCCCGGCATATTTGCGGAAGGCGTTGCGGGAACGTCTTTCGATCACCGACTACGCCGCTCTGCTGGGCCTGGGGCTGGCGCAGAAGCTGCCTTTTGCGCGGGGCCGCGTTCGCACCCCGGAGCAATACCTTGAGCCGTACTTCCGATCGCTCCCGCCGGTCAAGTCCATGATGATGGCCTGGCTCTCTACTATGGATCGGTACCTCAAACTCCACGAGCGAGGAATTCCGATGCTGGCCCTGCAGTACGAGACCATGATCGCTTCTCCGGCGGCTTCGCTCGGCCGCGTCTTCGAATATTGCGGTCTGCCGCGGGAGCAGGCGGCGCAAGCGGAAGCCGTATTTGCCGAGGATTCGCAGGAGGGCACGGTCTACTCGCGCAGGAGCATCGGGCAGAGCGCCCGCAAGCAACTCAGTGACGAGCAGTTGGCGCAGGCCCGTGATGCTCTCTGGGAGCATCCCGTCGTGCGTGCTCCCGATTTCATCGTCCCGAATACGGTGAAGCTATGAAAGCTGCGTTCTTCGGTCTGCCGGCGCACGGGCACACCAATCCCTCACTGCCCGTGGTTGCCGAACTGGTGCGGCGCGGCGAATCGGTGACCTATTACAGCAACGAGGAGTTCCGCGAGGCGATCGAGAAAACCGGCGCGAAGTTCCGCGCTTATGATCCTCCGGTTGGCAAGGATGTTACGCCCGAAGCCGCCAGTTCGCTGCTGCTCATAGCGCTGCTCCTCGAAACCACGCTCGAAACCCTGCCCCGGCTGCTCGAAGAATTGAAGAAGGATCCGGTGGATTACGCCATCCACGATTCGGTTTGCCCCTGGGGCCGCTGCGCTTCCCAGGTGCTCGGGTTACCCTCGGTTTGTTCGACGACCACATTCGCGCTGGCGCCCGGCCTGTTCCGCCCCGACAATTTCTTTGCGCGCCTCTGGAGCGCCCTCACCACGATCATCGGCAACTTTCCGTATCTCGACCGCATTCACCGGGCGCAGAAAGCTCTGGCGCGGAATTTCGGTATGCAGAGCAGCCACATTTTGGACGTGGTAAGCAATCCCGCGCCCCTGACGATTGTCTATACTTCGCGCGAGCTGCAACCACGCCCGGAATTGTTCGGGCCGAATTACCTGTTCGTGGGACCTTCAATCGCAGAGCGCGAGAG
>DATGKM010000016.1:0-55916 GCA_035294665.1 Bryobacteraceae bacterium
GTTGCAATAGGGAGTTAAGGAGCATACGCCGCCATTCCTGGATGCTCCGGAGGAGCAAGACCATGATGCCACCAGTAAACTGCTGATAGAACAGTATGTTAGCAAATATACGCCGAGTCGTTCCGCATTGTCAATTGCGAACTGCCCTCGAAACGGACAGTTTTGTCCGTTCCGGTTCCGTTACTCGGAAGGGGCAATTTGCCGCATTACGGATTTCACCTTAGCCGCGTATTCGGAATTGGAATTGTAAGTAGCCAGAATGGCGTCCACGTCCTTATCGCGGTAAAGTTCCGAGTGCGAGAGCTGGTAGCCCACCTCGTGAATTCCGGCAGCCGCCGACCGAAAGTGCGCGCGGCCCGAATCCCAACCGAACCAGTTGTTATTCTGCACGGCTTTACCGCCGCCCGATTCCACGAACGAAATGCTGGGCAGCAGGCGCCAGTCCAGATCGTAGAGGTCGGCGGCTTCCAAAAACGCGCTCGCGTAGCGCAGCGCCGGGCAGGCGGCCTTCTGAAAGAACTTCTTCAGCGAATCGAGCCTCGGGTCGCGACGGTAATCGGCGACCGTCACAGGATGAACCTGCCTGGTGGAAATCTCCGACGGTAAAACCACGACTCCCAGTAATGCCAAGCCTCCGGATAAAAGCCTCTTCATTCTAAACTCCTCGAAATCAAGTAGTTGAGCGGTGCGGCAGCGGTCCTGCGCTCCCGCGCAGGGGGGAACTCGCTTCCGGGTTGAAGGTTCCCGTTTTTGGGTGAGCTAGGAATCGGTCATTGGGATAGTCTAACCGATTACAGGAGGAGTGGGGAAGGACGAGCCTGGGCGCTTCAACCCGCCAGATTCGTATTCAGCCACTCGAGCATCTCCGCCTGCCGGGTGGCGTTGCCTCGTTCCACCTCCAGGTTGATATAGCGGACGGCACGGGCGGCGGCCAGCCGGGAAAGCGACCCGTCATCCTGCTGGGGCTTCTTTTGCTGCAGAACCACGTTGTAGGGCGACGTCTGAAGCACCCGGAAATCGGCGGGATCGGTGCAGATAAAAAAGGCATGTGGGTCGGATGGCTGGCGCAGAGAGGTGGAATCGCTGATGGGGACTTCGTCGTTCACCGAGTAGGCTTCGGTGTTGTTGTGCAGAGCTACCAGAAGGCCGCCTTTGGGCGGGAGGAAGGCGTTCACCAGGCGGTCGCGGCCATGGTCCAGGATATCGAGCGCATTATCGATTTGCGGGTAAGTCCAGGTGGGATTGAGAGTTTTCAGATTCACCTCGGCGCCTTCCCGCGAGAACATGCGGTTGGGGTCGAGCTCGCCGCTCATGATGCTCACGTTGCGGGTCTTATTTTCGATCAGGAACGCCACACCGGGATGCACTTCCATAAAGCTTTCGAGCACCTGGCGGGCGGTTTCCTCGTCGCCGTGGATGTGCAAGTAGTGGTGGCGTGGCTTCTTTCCGTTGCGGAGAATGCGGAAACGGGCGCCAGCCAGCGCGACCTGTCCGCGGTTGCGGAACAAGGGGAACCAGCCGAAGCCGATCGCCAGGAACTCGCGCCGGGAAGGCGCGGCGCCAGCCGTCATTGGCCCTCCTCCTCCAGGCGTTTTTTGTGTTTCGGTTTCTTGCGATCGGCTTTGGGGGGAATGGGCTGCGAGGCCGGAATGGGGCCCAGGCGCTCGCGGGCGATGGCCTTCACTTCGCGCTTCAGTTCAAACTCCTTTTTCTTTTTCCGGGCCAAGCATCCTCCGCACCGCGGACGCCAGCATTTCCGGCGTGAACGGCTTATGCAGAAATGCCACGCGTTCCCTAGCGGCGGCCTCGAGCGCCCGCATATCCACAGGATAACCGCTCGCCGCCAGCAGGCGCAGGCCGGCGTGCGCGCGAAGCATGTCGCGGGCCAGCTTTTCCATCGGGATGCCTTCCATGGTGGCGTCCAAAACCGCGATCGAAAAGTCCTGGATCCGGTCCGGAACCAGAGCCGCGGCCTGCTCCGTGTGATCGCACGTAGTCACGGCGTATCCGCACCGCTTCAAATAGGCGCTCATCATTTTCAGTAATGCGGGTTCGTCATCGACGATCAGTATGTGGACTGGCGTTTTCGCCCCGGCCGGCGTTTCCATCGTAAGATTGCGCTATGAAATTCTTTACCGAATACCTGACTTTTAATACGCGAAACCACCGCGACTATATCAATATTACGAAACAGGTGGAAACCATTCTGAAAAAGAGCGGCATCGCGGAAGGCATGATTCTGGTTTCGGCCATGCACATCACGGCGGGCGTGTGGGTGAACGACGCGGAGGACGGCCTGATCGCCGATATCGATGAATGGCTCGAGAAGTTAGCGCCCTTCCGCCAGGATTACCGCCATCACCGCACTGGCGAAAGCAACGGAGATTCACATCTGAAAAGCCTGCTGGTGCACCACCAGGTGATCGTGCCGGTAACCCGGAGCAAGCTGGATTTCGGCCCCTGGCAGCAGATCTACTACGCCGAATTCGACGGCCAGCGGGCGAAGCGGGTAATTGTAAAAGTGATGGGAGAGTGAATGGCTCACCACAGAGACACGGAGGCACGGAGAAAGGCGGCTGAGATTCACCGCGGAGCGCGGAGCCTCCTTACTTGTTTTTCTTCTGTTTATCCCGCACGGCCAGGCCACCTGTAATGCCATCCACCTGGTAACCGGTTTGGATTTTGCGGATTTTAGCGATTTCGGCCGGGGTGGCGGTCTTTGGATCCACGTTCGCGATGCTGCAGGTGAAACCTCTCAAGGTGCACTCGGAAGTTGTGTGTTGGATGCCGCGCTTTTTCATTTCGTCGCTCATCAGCTTCACTACGTCCTCATGCATGATCACCGCGTTGTTGGGCACAAACGTTCCCACGCCGATCGCATAGTCTATGGGCATGAGAGGCTCGACGCTCGAACCGAAGTTGCCGTCGTTCTTCTTTCCCAGATCGTGCGCGGCGAGGTCCGCGCCCTGGTCGATGAGGTAGCGGACGATGTTGATGTCGCCGAGATTCGCGGCGGCCATCAGGGGAGTGATGCCGTAGCTATCGGCGTGATTGATATCTTCGCCCAGCCCAACCAACAGTTTCACCACTTCCAGCCGTTCGGCGGGCGGCTTCTGCCGGTGATAACCGTTGATGAAGGCCAGCCCGCAAGCCGCCATCAAGGTGGTTTCCCGGTCGCTCGATTCGATGTGCGGGTCGGCGCCATGGGCGAGCAGCAGCTTGACCAGTTCCAAATCGCCCGCGAAGGCGGCGCGCATCAACGCGGTGGCAAAGACGATCCGCGGCGAGCCTTCGCGCATCCGCGCCCTGGGCGTGTTGTTCACCAGGGCGTTGGGGTTCGCTCCGGCATCGAGCAGCTTCTGAATCAGGGGCAGCGGATCGGTAGTGACCATCCAGGGGAAATTGGGCGCGGTTTCCATGTTGCGGCGATCCACCGCCCAGAACAGCGGCGTAAACCGTTGGGCATCGGCGTGGTTGACATCCGCGTGGCTATCGACGAGCAGGCTTGCGACATCGTAGCTTCCATTGAAAAGCGCCAGCCCCAGAGCGTCCTTGCCGTCTCCTCCGACCGCGTTCACGTCCGCCCCGGCTTGAATCAGGATGCGGGCGGATTCCAGATCGTCTTCCCGCGCGGCGAACATCAACGGAGTCATCCAGCCGCTGGCGAACTCTTCGGTTTTTTGGTCGGGAGCGGGCGCGACCGGGGCCGTTCCCTCGAATCCCCTGCCCGATGCGGAGGGCACGAAGTAGGATTTCGCGTTGACGTCCGCGCCGCGTTCCACCAGAAGCCGCACCGCCTCCGGGTGCCGCTCCGAAGCGGCCCACATCAGGGCGGTCGTGCCGCCCCAAGTCTCCTTCGCGTTTATGTTTGCCCCGCGATCGAGCAGCACCCTTACAGCATCCGGCTTGCCCGTGCGGGCCGCCATCATCAGCGCGGTATCGCCGGTTGGCGATAACGGCGCATTGGGGTCCGCGCCCGCCTGGATCAGGCGTTCGAGCATGGCGGCATTGCCGTTCATCGCCGCCAGTTGCATCGGAGTCGCGCCCAATTGATTGGCCGCTGCCGCCCGCGCGCCCGCACGGAGCAGAATGTCCGCCAGTTCCAGGTCGTTCGCGCGCACCGCCCAGTGAAGAGCCGTCGTGCCATCCACCTGCGGCGCGTTCACGTCTGCTTTCTTTTCGAGCAGAGCGCGGGCTGCGGACTTGTCATCCCGCTCGGCGGCGTCGGCGAGTTCGCTCCGCGCGGCGGCGGAAATATCCGATACCAGAAGGAAACCGATTGCAAGAGCTTCAATGGCCGTTCTCATTTGTCTTCGTTTGTGCCCCATACGCGCGCGAGCCATTCCACAAGCTGCTCCAGTTCCTCGTCGGAGAGCTGCGCGCCGCGTTCCCGCATATCCACCAGCGTGACTCGCCAGGCCTCCGCCGCTTTCCTCGCCGTTTGCACACGCTCCAGCCCATGGCATTTCGTGCATGCCCGGTTCAGAAGCCGGAATGCTTCCGGATCGGTAAAGAACGTGGTGATTTCGGGAGGCACGTAGGTGCGCGGGAACGGCTTCGTGTTGGGGCCGAATTTCGAAACCAACCAATCGAGCAGAAGATTGCGGTCTGCCTCGGAGAGATCCGCCTCGCCCGGTTTATGTTTATCCGCAATCAGCTTTTGCCACGCGGCCCGATCCTGGGCGTAGTAGGCGTAGTCGTCGATACCATGGCAGGCGGTGCAGTGCTTGCGAATCACCTCCCAAACCGGACCATCCGGGCGATCGACTTTCGGCCGGGTCATCCGTCTGAGTTGAGCCGCCGCCGGGCCGGCGAATAGCAGAAGCGCGGCGGCCGCCCGGAGCGCAAGGCGCGAGGTTCGGCGAACCGTCATAGCGATATCGGCTGCGTGCTGGAACCGAAGTTCTCCTGTTCTCCCACCTGCCGCCCGCTGACATCGTACTTGGGAAATTTCTCGATGCCGTATTTGTGCAGCAGCGCGAGCAGCATATTCGACGTGCGCTCGGTGTTATCGGGAAAGACGATGTGGCGATTGCCTTTGAACTTTCCGTCCAGCCCGCCCAGCAGGATGATGGGCACCTTCACGTGCGCGTGGCGATGCGAGTTGCCCATGTTGCTTCCCTTGTAAATCAGAATGTGGTCCAGAAGAGTGCCATCGCCATCGGGGGTCTTGCTCAGCTTTTCCGCGAAATAAGCGAGGTTCTGCACGTGGTAGCGATTTATCTTGGCATAGTTGGCCACGTTTTCCGGCTTATCGCCATGATGCGAGGAGCCGTGCCACCCGCCGTTGAATCCGGACTCGGGGAAACTGGCGCCCGAAAGATCCTTGCCCAGCATGAACGTGGCGGAACGGGTCAAATCGCCTTCGAAGGCCAGCGCCAACAGGTCGTACATCAGGCGGTAGTGGACATGCTTGTTTTCCGGGAGGCCAAAAGGAATTTCCGTGGTGGGCTCTTGAATGGAACGTTCCGCCGCCAGCCCTATGCGGCGCTCGATCTCGCGGATGTTCTCGAGATAACTGTCGAGGCGGTATTGATCGGCGGCGCCCAGGGGCTTCTTGAAGGACACAATCTGCTGGGCGACCGAATCCAGGATGCTGGCGTTTTGTTTGCGGCCGAGCTTGCGTTCTTCCGGGTTAGTCCCATCGCCGAACAGGCGCTCGAAGGCTACCCGCGGATTCACTTCCGTAGGCAGAGGCTCGACCGGAGAAGTCCACGAGACCGAGTTGGTGTAGGCGCAACTGTAGCCCCAGTTGCAATTCCCATAATTGCCATCCTGCTCCACGCCGAGCTGTATGGATTCGAGGATCGTGTCGCGCCCGTACTTTTTGGCGATCAACTGATCCATCGTCACGCCCAGGTATGGGCTGACGGCGTTCCGCCGCGGGCGCGCGCCGGAGAGCAGAACCGCCCCGCGCGCGTGATCGCCCCCCGGTTCCTCGGTCGTGGCCATTGCTTCCGGCATATCCATCCCGGTGATCAGCGTGACGTACTTACGGTAGGGCTCGAGCGGTTTGGTGATGAACGAAAACTCGAAGTCCGCGCCTTGCTGCAAGGGACTCCAGTAGCCCGGAGCAGCGCCGTGCGGATGCCAGATGGCCAGAAAACGCCGCACCGGCGCGGCGGCGGTCTCTTTAAGCGGCGTCTGGGCCGGGATCATCGAGTCGAGCAGCGGCAGTCCCAGTACAACGCCTGCGCCGCGGATGAACGTGCGTCGCGGAATGAATCGTTTCTCGATAAAGTTCATTTGCCCTCCTTTAACGGCGTGGCCGCCGCCACTTGCTGTTCCACTTCCTTGGCGCGCATCTGAAACGGCGCGCTCTTCACAATCCCCATCAGCAGCGAGACAAACCGGTCATGGTCGCGGTCCGCTTCCCGCACAATGGAACGAATCACCGGCATATCCTCGTACTCCACGCCGCGGCCCAAAGCGAACGTCATCAGCTTCTCGGTGATCATGCGGACGAATTGCGGCGAATAGTACAAAAGATGCTGCCGCAGCTCGACAGGGCCGTTCACTTTCGTGCCATCCCACAAAACCGCCGACGTATCCAGCGGCACGCCGCCGTCGCCGCCCTGTTTGGTTCGGTATTTCCCATCTGCGTCGAAATTTTCCAGCGCGAATCCGATCGGGTCCATTAACTTGTGGCAGCTCGCGCAGGGTTCATTTTTGCGATGCAGCGTCATCTGCTCGCGCAAGGTCATGATCTTGCCGTCGCTTTTGGTGTCTTCGAGCGGGGGCACGTTGGGCGGAGGCTCCGGCGGCGGTGTCCCGAGGATGTTTTCGAGCACCCAAACGCCGCGCTTCACCGGCGAGGTGCGGAAGTTCTGCACCCAGGTCAGCGCCAGCACGCTTCCCTGCCCCAGCAAGCCCCGGCGGTAGGCCAGATCCGGTCCGAGAGTCACTCGCCGGAATTGCGAGCCGTAAATGTTCGGAATGCCGTAGTGTTTCGCGAGTCTCTCGTTGAGGAAGGTGTAGTCCGCGGTCAGAAGGTCAACCACGCTGCGGTCTTCCTTGATGATGCTTTCGAGCAGCAGTTCCGTCTCCCGGCGAAAGCTCTTGCGCAGTTCATCGTCCCAATCGGGATAATAAACGCCGTCCGGAGAAGTCGCCGGCAGGTTCCGCAAGTAGAGTAACTGGTCGCCGAAGTTGGTGACCAGGGCTTCGGCTTTGGGATCGGCCAGCATCCTGTGCACCTGCTGCTCGAGCACGGGCGCCAGATGCAGCCTGTTCTCACTCGCCAGCTCGATCAGTTCATCGTCCGGAATGCTGCTCCAGATCAGGAACGATAAGCGGGAGGCCAGTTCCAGGTCCGTAATCCGGTACGGTTGGCCCGCGGGTATATTCGCCGGTTCGCGCTCCGCCCGAATCAGGAACGGCGGGCTGGCCAGGATGCGGCGCAAACCGAGTTCAATTCCATTCCGGAATGTGCCTTCCCGCCGGCCCTCCAGATAGAATGCCTGCACCCATTCCCAATCCGCGGCTGTCACCGGGCGCCGGTAAGCGCGGCGCATGAGAGTCGTCAGAATCTGCTTGGCGCAGGCGCTTTCCTGGGCTTCGTTCTCCGGATGACAGGTAAGAATCTTCCGCAGGGATGGAGAGTCTTCGGGCTCGGCCGGGTGGAACGGCCCTTGAATTCTCAGGATCCCGATGGCCGGATAATATTCGAGCTGTGGAATGGGATTGTCTTCGAGCGATTTTCGTTCGTACTGGCGGATGAAATCGAGCGAGGGGCGGTAATTGGCGGCGCGGAACGTGACCCCTACCAGGTGCGTGCCCGCTTTCACCGGCAGCGAAACGTCGATCTCCCCATCCCGATCCGAAGAGTTGTTGGCGCTCAAGCCCACGCCTTTGTAGTCGCGCGTGGCGGCCAGTTGATTGTCGATCAGGAATTCCAGTTTCTCGCCGGGAATAAATTTTCCGATGCCCAGGTTCTGCACGGAAAAATGGTATTCACCATCGGAGGGAAACGTATGGCGGACGGCCATTCCACCGCGCGTCCCCAGGGGCAGGCCTTCGATGTGCTGGTTTTGGGAGGAGTCCGGCGGAGCGATATAAGCGGCCGCGGTGGGCGATTTCCAATAACCAACCGCCATGCGCGCGATGCGGGTTGCGGCGGTGGTATACGCCTCGAGCAATGTCGGGGAAATGGTTAAGGAACCCGCCACATTATCGAAACCGCGCGCCGAGTCGTCGGCGGGAAGCAGTGTCGTCACGTCCACCTGGAGATCGAGCAGGTCGCGGATCGCATTGGCGTATTCGGTGCGATTCAAGCGGTGCAGCACAACCGAGCCGGGGTTCGGATGGGCCCCCGCCTTCCGGTCCATCTCCGCCTCCAGCCAGTCCCGCAGTTGTTCATACTTCGCCAGCGGGGGCCGGGGCATGCCGGGAGGCGGCATCATGCCGGCGCGCAGTTTGCGGATGACGCGCTCCCAAATCTCCGGGTGGTCGCCCGCGCCGGCCAGATCGAGATTCTGTAGAGAGAGGTTGGCCGTTTTGAGCTTATCGTTGTGGCACGTCACGCAATACTGGTCGAGCAGCGCCCGCTCGGCCGCGGCGGTCTGCCCATATGCCGGACTCGACGCCATCGCCCACGCCCAAATCACCGCCCCGCCCACGAATACGAATCTCGATGCCTCCAATCGGATTCCCTCCTATATGTTGCAGATATTCTATGCCGCGCCACGTTCGAACGCCATGGTATGTAGGGGCATGTGGGGGCCGGGGCTCCCGCGACTTTGCCTGTGAGGCAAACCACCTGGCCGGGTCCGCTTTGTAAGTTGCGCCACGCGAGCGCCGCAAACCATCGGGGGTTCACGTATCATCCATTGTTATCATTCGAGACATCGGGCCGCTACCCGGCGTGACCGAGCGGCCCAAAACGGAATTCGTGTTGCAGTTCCCGGTAGCATGCGCGGAAAACCGCATCGTAGGGCGGTAACAGCAGGAGGTCGTCATGCCGGCTCCCCGCATTAATAATTGGAGCAACCCGTCGAATTACTTCATGCACACGCAAACCTGCCGCGCATTGATTGCCGGGCTGGCCAAGCAGCGCGGGTTTCCGCTGGATGGCTGCAAGGTGCTCGATGTCGGCTGCGCCACCGGCACCTGGCTGCTCGAATTCGCGCAATGGCACGCGCCGGACCTCCACGGAATCGACCTGGACGAAGCGCGCGTGGATGCCGCCCGCCGCCGCCTGCCCGAAGCCACCCTTCACTGCGGCGATGCCAGACGCCTGCCCTGGGAAGACAACACGTTCGATATCGTTTCGCAGTTCACTGTTTTTACTTCCGTGCTGAGCGACAAGGCCAGGCACGAAATCGCGCGCGAGATGATGCGCGTGCTGAAACCTTCCGGCACCATTGTCTGGTACGACTTCTGCTTCAACAGCCCCGGCAATCCAAATGTGCGCGGCATCAAGCCCTCGGAAATTTCCCAACTGTTTGCGGGATGCGATATCCAGGGCCAGAGAGTGACCCTGGCCCCGCCGATTTCCCGGCCGCTGGTCCCTCTCTCCTGGCCGGCGGCTCTGCTGCTCGAACAGTTTCCATTCCTCTGTACTCATTACCTCGCGCTGATCAGCAAGCCGGCCAATGCGCAGCGGAACGGCAGGTCTCACTGACTTATATGCCACAATTTGTAGCTCCGGCAGTCTCCGGTCTCAGTTCCATGACCCCGGCCGCGCCGCGCCTCAAGAGCGACACAGAGCCCAAGCCCATTGCGAGAGCGCTCGACCACGCCGCGTTCGCTTGTCTCTGGGCCGTGATATTCGCCGTTCCATGGGAAGACAGTGCCACCATCGGTGGTTTCGTCGTCAGTCACTGGCTCGGAATACTCTCGGTCGCCGCCGCCGGGCTCCGCCTCGCCGTGCGCGGCCGCATCCGCACCCTCACGCCGCTGCACTATGGCATGGCCGCATTCGTCGCCTGGGCGGGGCTAAGTTTTCTATGGACCAAAGCGCTCGATATGACCGCCACGCGCGTGGCAACGTATGTACAGCTTCTGATCCTGGTCTGGCTCATCTGGGAGTTAGCACCGGAAGAAAAGCAGTTGATCGCGCTCGCCCGCGCTTACAGTCTGGGAGCAGGCTACTCAGCCACTAACATCATTCTCACCCTGCTTGGATACAAGCAAAGCGCGATCAACGTTGACTATTCTCAGTTGGAGTATTACGGCCGATATGCTCCCGAAGGCTTCAATCAGAACGAACTCGCTCTGTTGTTGGCCCTAAGCATCCCCCTTACTTTGTACCTTACTACGAAGCGACAGCCGCTCATTCTGGAAGCGCTTTGCTGGATCCAACTGGTGCTCTGCGCCACGGGCATCCTGCTCACCGGCTCCCGGGCGGGCCTTGTCTGTCTCGCTCTCGCCAGCACAATGCTGTTGTTCGCTCTCCCCCATTATTCGCTATGGAAGAAGAACTTCTCCCTAGTTGCCATCGGCTGCGCGGTCGCGACGGCGCTCATTGCAGTGCCGCCCACCACCTGGCAGCGTCTGTTCACTCTGAAAACGGAAGTAACGGAAGGCACTCTGAATGAACGCACGGTGATCTGGGCCGCGGGGTTGTCCGTCTTCCGCGACCACCCCTTTGTGGGCGTGGGAGCGGGCGCATACGGCCCCAGTGTTCTGCCCAAACTCGATATTGCCTTCTACGCCCACAACTCATTTCTTTCCATCCTTGTGGAGTTGGGCGTGGTGGGCGCGCTCATTCTTCTCGGGCTGCTTGCCGGATTGTTCTACGCCGCCTGCCGCATGCCGCGCCCTCAGAAGTGGATGTGGGTCATCATGCTGGCCACCTGGGCCACCGGCGTATTCTCGCTAAGCTGGGAGTTTCGCAAACCGACGTGGTTCCTTTTCGGCATGCTGGCGGCATACGCCGGCATGGCGCAACGGAAAAGGTTGCGCACCGCGCTCGCGCAACACGCACCGGAGCGGCCGCTCGCCGCGCCCGCTCGTGCACACCAGATATCGCGCCGGCCCCGATACCGGCCTTCCCGGCTGGGCCGGTAATCGCCCGCTATGGTTGCGCCCGGCCCGCCGCGGCGGCCTTGCTCCGCAGCGCCTCGACGAACGTTTTCGCATCCGCTTTGCCCAGGCAGCGCTCCAGGATTGCCGGAGGGGCGCTGCGCAGGTCCGCCAGCAGCAGAGCGTCGAGCGCGTCCGAAAACTGTGGGTCTACGTTAAAGGCGAGCAGTTTCCCACCCGCTTTCAAGTACTGTCGCACCAGCACGGGAATGCCTTTTCCATCCGGTTCGATATCGGCGATGGATTGCGAGATATCTTCGATATTGGCCGCGACCAGCGCCAACCGTTTAATCGCCGGCGTCTCGCGCGCGCGAAACGGCATGCGCGGCGCTACCAGCCGCGCCAGTTCGTGGGCGGCGCGCCGCGAAAGATAGGTGGCCATCAGGCGGCGCGAGGCGGCGCGATAGTCCCGGCTGATGCTGACCGCGCCGAACAGCACCGCCGCTTCCGGGTGGCGCTCGATAAACCGCGTGATGCCTTTCCACAGCAGCAGCAGCGGGGCGTAGCTCTTTTGATATTCGGGCGAAACAAACGACCGGCCCATTTCCATGGCCGGGCCAAGCCGGTGGAAGAACTCGGGCTCGAAACGAAAGAGCGTGCTGGTGTAGAGGCCGCGGATGCCGGACCGCTGCAGCACTTCCGTGGTCAGGGCCAGCCGGTAGGCGCCGGCCAGGCGAGAATCGGCGCGATTCCAGAGAAAGAGATGATAATAGTGGTTATCGAACCGGTCGAGATCGATCTCCTTGCCGGTGCCCTCCCCCACCAACCGGAAAGCCAGTTCGCGGCGGCGGCCGATTTCGCCGAGCGTCCGCGGAATTTGCGCGGCCGAGGCGGCGTAAACGCTAAAATCGCCGCTGCGCAGCAGTTCACAATTCACCGGCAGAGCAGCTACTTCCTCCGCAAGTAGCCGCTCACTCTCCGGCGAATCGATCGTCGTGGCCCGCGCTGGCTGGGTGGGTAGGGGGTGGACAAGAGCGGGCCGCGGCCGATGTGAGAGAAAGAATGTGCGCGAACGCAGATACTCCGTGGCGCGCCGCGCATCGGCGTGACTGGCCAAAAGACCGGCCGGCACGGCATTGCCGATGCGCAACGGAATGGTCCGGCCGCGCAGCTTGTGAAACTCGCGAATCAGGCTGATGGTCCGCAATTGCGGATGCAGACCGCCGGCCAGTTGAAACGACAGGCTGTTGGCGCCTTCAAAGAACACCGGCACCACGGGAGATTTCGTCTTCAGCGCCAGGCGCGCCGCCGTGGTCTTCCACTCCGGGTCCGTGACCGAGCGCTCGATCCATTCGAAATGGGCCACTTCGCCGGCCGGAAACATGGCCACGATTCCGGCCTTGCCCAGCCACTCCAGGCAGGCGCGCAGAGGGCGGCGGTTGCCGATGTTGGCTTCGAGCGTCTCGAATGGGTTTATGGGGATGAGCGCGTCGCGCAGACCGGGCAGGCCCGCCAGCAGGGAGTTCGCCACGATTTTGTAATCCGGCCGCACCGATTCGAGCAGCACGGTTAAAATCAGCCCTTCCACGATTCCGTACGGATGGTTCGCCACCACAATGGCTCGCCCCTGCCGTGGAATCCGCTCCAGATCGGCCGGGGAGGCCTCGAACCGGATTTCGAAAGCTTCGAGCAGCGCGCGCGCGTAACCGGCGCCGCTGTCTTCCCGCGCCCGCGCGAGGCCGGCCATGAAGCCCTGAGGCAGCGCCCAACGCCGCAACACGGGACCGAATGGCTGCCCGGCGCCCCAGCTTTCGAGAGCCGGGGGTAACAAGGAAACCTTCGCGCGCCAATTCTCTTTGCCGCTCCGCCCGAGCGGGGGAGCGCTTATCTGCCGCATACCCGCAGACTGCGCGATTTTTGTTACGCCAGTGTGAGGCGGGAGTTAAGATTCGCTTGCGGGAAAGCTTCCGCCGGTTGGCCGCCGTCGTGGAGCACGCCCCGCCCTTCCAGGATCCGCTCCAGCCAGGCCACCGCATCGTAAACGGCGTGGTTTTTCAAAGCGGCGGCGTTGGCTTTCAAGCGCCGGTAGCGGTCCGGTTGCAGGAGTTCCCGAACCGCCTGGCCCACTCTTTCAAAGTTGGCGACGACCACGCCCACTTCCTGTTCCCGAATCCAGCGCACGTTGTAACGTTCGTGCACCATGGTGCGGCTGTTCCACTCCACGATGACGGGCAAGCCCATCGCCAGAGCTTCGCTGATGCTTCCGGGACCCGGCTTGCCGATGAAGAAATCGGCCAGCGCCATGAACCGCGGCACTTCGCGCGTGAAGCCCTCGATGCGCATCGGGATGTGCGGGTCCATGGCCCGCAGCTCGCGCTGCGATTCTTCATCGCGCCCGCATAACACGATCAGTTGAACGCCGGCGCCGGGGCGGTTCAGGGCGCGCGCCACCCGTAGCGTATCCTTCGAGCCGATGCCGCCGAACAGAACCAGGCCGGTGGGCAGGTCCGGACGCAAGCCGAGCTGGATGCGGGCGCTGCTTCGGTCCGCGATGGCCGGCGGTTCGTGAAATCGCGGGTGCAGAATCATACCTCTCATCGGCAGAATCCGGTCTGCCGGCAAACCGATCGCCCGCGCCTGCTGTCTGGCTTTTTCCGAACCGCAAATCAGATATTGGTCCAGGTTCTCGATCCAGAAATGCGGCGGATAATCGGCGATATCCGTCATGATGGTGACAAACGGCCGCCCGGGGCAGGCGCGCGCAAATGCCTGCCGCATGGCGCGCGTGTAATGGGGAATCAAAGAAACGACCATATCCACCGGACACTCGCGCCAATGCCGTTCGAGCACCCGCACCTGCGCGGGATGCGATAGGCGGATCAGCAGGTGCATTACGGGGATCAGTTGCCGCGTGCCGCGCGTCCAGCCGCGGCGGAGCATGATGTTGTAAATCTCCTGGTACTCAATCCCGGTGCACATGCGGATGAAATCGATCGAATTGAGCAGCTCCTGCATGCCCTGCAGCCGCACCTCCCAGGACATCCGCCGCTGGCGCACCACGGCTTCGAGCGCCTGCGCCGCCGCCCGGTGCCCGCCGCCGGAATCGACGTAGACGAGTTCGACCGCCGGCGCGCCCTTCATGGTTCGGCCTTCCGCATGTTCGTTGGCATGGAGTGGGTTGGCATGGCTAACGCCGCGCCGGTAACCGGCAGGCTGGGAGCGCAGCCCGCGAGCGGGCCCGATTTCATGGTAGTGCTTGAGACCGGCGCGGAGGGTTCAAAAGCAGCCACTACCGGCCGACCGGTCCAGCAGGGCGGCGTCTCCAGTGCGTAAATCCACGCCAGTGTCATGGCGGTGTCATACGTGTTGACCGGCACGGAAAGCCGGCCGGCGCGCACCCCCGGCCCGGCCAGAATCCACGGAATCAGGATCTCGGCCAGCGAGTTGCGCCCGTGGCCATGGCGCGTCCCACCGTGATCCGAAGTCACCAGCACAAACGTGGAATCCCAGGCGTGCTCCTCCGTGACCATGTCCAGCACGCGGCCCGCATTCGCATCGGCTTGGGAAACCGCTTCGTAGTAGGCGCCGCTGAGCCAGTTGGTTTCGTGGCCGGCGTGATCGGCGCCATCGAGGTGGACGAACATGAGCGCGGGGCGATTGGCCTTCCAGTAATCGAGCGCGGCGGCGATGGTGCGCTCCCCGCTCGGTTCATGCTTCATCACATCGGGCGCGCGCGCCTCCACCAGGTTGGCAAATCCACCCCATTCATGGAAAATGGCGATGCGGCTCTGGGGCCGCTGGTCGCGCAGGATTCCGAAGATTGTGGGAAATTTGCCCGCGGCATCCTGGCAGACCGGAGCGAACTCCACCAGACGGCGGAAATACCCGTTCGAAGTGATGCCATGCTGCTCCGGCGGAGCGCCGCCGATCATCGATTCCCAATTGGGACTGCTGAGCGTGGGCATCACCCCGCGCGCCTCCAGCGTCCATGCCCCGCGAGCCATCAACTCGTGCAGCCGCGGCGTAGAAGCCTTTTCGACTCCATCCACGCTCAACCCGTCGATGCCAATCACGATCACATGGGGCGCTTGCGCGCGCGGCTGCGCGAAGACTCCCGCGCATCCCAAAACAGCCATGGCCAAAACTGTTCCAAGCCTCATCAAGACTGAGGTAACATCGGAACGGCTGCGATTTGGTTACAGGGCGGTAAAGATGTGGTTAGTGGGCTGCCACCGGCAGCGCTCCAGCATGTGGTGAAGATAGAGCCGGTCGTCCTTCACAGCGGAGTAGCCTCGCGAAGGATTCTTTCGCGCGCATACCAGCGCAACGAGTTTCCGTCCCAATGGCGTTTGGCGGTCAATAAGATTTCGTCCCGGTGGCCGGAGCGCAATCTATCGAGAATAAGCATCTCACTACCGCGCCTCCGCCGGTCTCCAGCCGAACAATTCCAGCAGGCCCTTCGATTTGCGCATCACCAGTTCCGCCAGGTTGAGCAGAATCGCCAGCGCCAAAAACAGCGGCCACAGATGCATGGTGGCCGAAGTGGACCTACCACCCGCATCGAACACCTGTTTCGGCTTCGGCTCGAAGCGGCCGCCGGTGGCCGAAGCCACCTGCCGCAACAGTTGCTCGTTGTTGCCGTAATCGAGCATTTCATCTTCGGGACGATACAGGCCGACTTCGGGGAAGGCGGCGGAATCCTCGAGCGGGCGCACACGGAACAACCCCTGGTTCTGGCCGATGGACAACCGCCCCGAGTAATGCGCGGCGGCCACCTTGGTCACCTTCACCGGCGCGCGGAAGCCGTTCGGACCGATCACGTAGATATCCGGCGGCGCCTCGGGCTCGGGCGTGTTCGCCGAAAGATGGTAATCGACAATCAATTCGCCGGTGGCGCGGTCGAAATCGGCGGAAACTTCGCTCTGCTGGGCATGCGGCAACAGGTCGCGGAAAGTGTTGGCCCACAACCGGTCGAAACCCGGCCAGGAAACCCAGTTGGCGGCCCAGCGATTCTTGGCATCCGAAGTGAACACGGCCGCGCGGCCCAGGCCATATTGCCAGCGCACCAGCAGCGGGTCTTTGGCATCGGCGTCGAGAATCGTTTCCGCCGTGGGCTTGGATTGAAAGCGGATGTAGCCGAGCAGCGGCGGCGCATTTTCAATATCCACTCCGTCCAGAATTTCCGCGTGCTGGATCACCCGCGGCCGCAGCGCCTTTTCCACCGCGGTCATGCCGCTATGTTCCCGCACGTCGCGCAGCAGAAGTTGTTCCAGGCCGGCCGGATCGTCCAGAAAATACGATTTGCCTTCGGCGCCCGCGGCCACCCGCGTGAGGAAGGCGCGGTTCACGTCCAGCCCGAGGCCGACGGTGGAAATCGTGACGCGGTTGCGCTTGGCTTCGGCGGCCGTGGTCATGCTGTCGCCTTCTTCGGAAATGCCGTCGGTGAGCAGCACGATGTGTTTATAGACGGCGTCTTCCGGAAGAATGCGCAGGTAGGCTTCGCGCAGAGCGGGGGCGATCTGCGTGCCGCCTTCGGGTTGAATGCCCGCGATCAGCCGTTTGATGGACGCCCGGTCGGTGGCTTTGCGCAAGGGCACGGCCCATTCGAAGGTGTTGTCGAAGATGAGCACGCCCACCGAATCGATGGGCCGCAGATTTTCCACCACGCCGCTGGCGGCCGCGCGCGCCAGCTCGATCTTGCGGCCTTCCATGGAAGACGACTTATCGATGATCAGCACTACCGCCGTGCCATCCTGTGTGCGCGGCGGGGCCAGCTTGGCGGGCAGGGTGCGCTCGAGCGCGTCCTCGTCGCCCTTTTTGTCCACATAGACGTTGTGCTCGCCCGCGATCCACACCAGCCCGCCGCCACGCTTGACGAACTCTTCGAGCGCATTCTTGCGCGCTTTGGGAATCGCCTGCATATCCCAGTTGTTAATCACCACGACCTGATAGGAATTGAGCTTTTCGGGGACGCCGTTCGCCGTGTCGATCAAGAAACCGTTGGCCTCAAGCGCGCGGCGCAGGTGCTCCTCGGAAAGCGGCGGGTCGTTGGTCACCAGCAGAACGCGCGGGCTGCGCAGCGCGATCGCCTGTTCGAAATGCGCTTCGCCCAAGCCTTCCGCCGCGATTCTTCCGGCCAGATCCACCGCCCCGGTGGAATTCACCATGCCGTGCAGGCGCAGATGGTTTTCCCCGCCGGCGAGTTCCACCGAGCTCACGCCCAGCGATTTGCCTTCTGCCGTCACTTCGACCGAAGCGGTAACCGCGCGCGGCGCGTCCAAAGTGATCTCGATCGGAAACCGCTCGCCGCTGAACACCTGCGCCGGCAGCGCCACCGATTCGAGCGACAGGCCCGGCTTCGGGCGCCCGGCCATCGGCACCGTGTCAATCGGAATGCCGAGTTGCTGCGCTTGCCAGATGGCCCTCGTCGCGCTCCCCAGATTTTCGTTGCCGTCCGACACCAGCACGATGCGGGGCGTCAGTCCGGCGGGCAGCGACGCGGCGGCATCCCGAATGGCCGATTCAATATTGGTGCCATGGCCCGGCGCGCTCGCCGTGTGGCGCAATTGCCAGCCCTTCTTGCTGTGCTCGTCCGGCGCCGTGTTGCGCGTGTTGCGCGCGAACGGAATCACCCGCACCCAGTTGCCGCCGCGCGCCCGCTCCACCTGCGTGGCGAACCGAGACGCCGCGGCCAGGTCCTCCATGGACATACTCGCGGAAGTGTCCACCAGCACCGCCGTCGCCACTTTACTTTGACGAAACGTGATCCGCGGTTCGGCTAACGCCAGCAGGATCGCCGCGAACGTCGCGGCTTTGAGAACGGTTCCCGCCCGCCGCGTGGAAAGCCGCCAATCCCAAGCGGCCCAAGCCACGGGCGCCAGCAGGAACAGCAGTACCCAGGCGTGCTCGAACCTCATCGGTGCACCACCTCCCGCGGCCGGGCCGCTTCACGGCGGATGGCCACCCGGCGCGGAGCAGCCCGCCGGAAGCGTCCAAACAGCATCCACTCGGCCAATAAACCCAACCCTCCCGCCAGCGCCAGCCAGGGCCAAAGCCCGGCGGAACGCGAAACGAAAGGTTGGGCGGGCGGAATGCCGCGGCGCGCTTCCGCCGGCGGCTCCCATTTTTCGTCCCAAAGCTGCGGCAAGGTAAGCGAATAAATATATTCGCGGTCGCCCGCCACCACCCGCACCACGCCGGGCGTGCCGGAAAAGAAATGCAGCGCGCGGTCGCGCAGCACGAACGGCAGGGCCGAGCCGTCTTCCGCCACCACCCGCACGCTTCCCGGCGCCGCGTTCTCCTCCAGGTCCAGCTTGGTTTCGCCCACGCTCGCCCCGCTCAATTCCCAGCGGCGGAAGACATCCGGCGCGAACCAGCGCAGCAGATTCGCGAACAGCAGCGGCGTTGCCAGCTCGTAGCGCATGTTCGAAAGCGCCGGGTGGAAACCGAACACCACCAGCTTGGGCTTGGTCGCCCGCGCCACGATCACCGGGCCGGCCTCCACTTCGCCAATGCGGATATCGTCCGGCGCGGTTTCAAACACCGAGGCTTTCTCCAGCTTGAAATCGTTGGCGCGCAGGCCCGCGGCTACGGCGTGCGTAGTGTCCCAGCGGGCAAAGGAAACATCGTCTACCGTGCGGGCAATCGGAATGGGCGAGCCCCCCGCCGGCGGATCGATCCAGATGGAATCGATCGCCGGCCGCTCGGGCGGCTGAAAACGGTCGAGCACCATCAGCCCCAGTCCGGCGGCGGCCCCGTTCGGCGAATATTCGGCGGGCTCCTTGTAAATCGTGCTCACGCGCGGATTGGCCGCAAACAGCGGGCGCAGCGCATCCGGCCGCTCCGAATACACGGTGACGGCCAGCGTGGGCTGCGCCGGCAGCTCCAGCGCGGCCTTATCGTCATCCGGAAAAGCGTCGTGGGGCGACAGAGTCACTCCCAGAATGCCCGCGGCGCGGGAACGGAAGCGGAACGTTTGCTCGGCGTCCGCGCCCGGGGCCAGGCGCAAGGGACTCGATCCCACAGCCACCCGCGCCGCTTCGTTCGGCGGCCCGAAGTTGGCCGCTACCGTGACCGTCCGCGCGCGCGCCCCGTAATTATGCGCCGAAATGTAGATCTCCCACTGATCGGGATCTTCCATGGAGCGGCGCACGCCGATTTTGCGCAGGCCGGCGTTTTCGACGGCGTCCGGCACCGCCACAAAACGCAAATTGCGCGGCGCAGCCGAGCCGCCGGCGGCGCCGGCGTCCGCCACATGCCCCGTCGAAACCAGCGCGATTTCACCCGGCCGCCGGGTGCTCTGCGATTGAACGCGCCGCGCGAAAGCCAAAGCCTGATCCAGATTCAGCGCGGTGGAGCTGGGATGCGACGCCAGAATCGCCGCTTCCACTTTGCGCCGCTCCGGTTCAAACGCCGTGGCGGGCGTGGCCAGCGCATCGGCCCGCACCAGCATCACCCGGTCGGCCGGCGGAAGCGCCCGCACATATTGCAGAGCGCGCTGGCGCGCGATATCCATCAGGGTACGATTGCCGCTGGTCGCGCCCATCCACGCCGAGGTGTCCAGGATCACCACGTGATCGCGCCCGTTCGGACCGGGGGAGCCGAAGTGCAGTTCCCCCAGCGCCAGCAGCAGCAGCGCCATGCTGGCCAGTTGCAGCGCCAGCGACCACGGCTGCTGTATATGCCGCCGCCGCGCCACCACCGAGGGCTGCTCCGCCGCCACCCAGAACCGTAGCGTGGAAACCACCTGCCGGCGGCGCGACCGGTCGAGCAGGTACAGCGCTACCGATACCGCGGCCAGCGCGCCGAACACGGCCAGAAACTGCGCGAAGGTAAGATTCAGCAGATACACTACGCCACCCCGCGCATGCGCACCAGGTCGCCAAAAATCGCGCTCTCGAGCGGCTGCGACGTGGCAATCCCCGCGTATCGCCCGCCGCTGCGCAGCGCCAGCCGTTGCAACTCGGAACAGTATTCATCGAAGGCGCGCGTATACCGCTCCCGCGCCCCTTCGTCCACATCGAGCCGGAGCGTTGCGCCCGTCTCCGCATCGCGCAAATCCAGTTCCCCGGTCCACGGCGGCGTGCGGTCCTCCTCCGACCACACCTGCAGCAGCATCAGTTCGTGCCCGAAATCGGCCAGGTAGCCCAGCGCCCGGTCGCAGCCTGCATCGTCCAGAAAATCGGAAATGATAATCACCACGCCGCGCGAAGCGTAATTGCCGATGAATTCGCGCACTACGCACAGGTAATCGGTGCGGCCGCCTTCCGCCATGCCGGCAATGCCGTCCATTACCGCGGAAATCCGGTGCCGCCCTCCCGTCGAAAACACCCGGTTCGAAAGCCGGTCCGAAAAGCCGTGGATTTCGACGCTATCGAGCCCGACCAGCCCCACGTAACAGAGAGCCGCCGCCAGTTTGCGCGCGAATTCGAGTTTCGCGCCGCCGTACGCGCTCATCGACGCGCTCAAATCGAGCAGCATCCGTACCGGAACCCGCGGCTCCACCTGGAACATTTTTAGAAACAGTTTTTCCAGACGCAGGTAGGCGCGCCAGTTCACCGCGCGCAAATCGTCGCCGTGGTGGAAGTTGCGGTGATCCAGAAATTCCTGTCCCGCCCCGGCGAAGCGCGAGCTGTTGTGCCCGCCCACCAGCCCGGCGAACGA
This sequence comes from Bryobacteraceae bacterium, assembly GCA_035294665.1. Lineage (GTDB taxonomy): Bacteria > Acidobacteriota > Terriglobia > Bryobacterales > Bryobacteraceae > PSRJ01. Next base: position 20,629 of record DATGKM010000016.1, read on the forward strand.
CTTCTGCCAGTGAACCGTCAGCCGTTCCAGCCGTTCCAGGAACTGCCGGTCCAGAAGAGGAGCCCCGATTGCCATGGCACACCTACGCGGCCGAAACTTGCGCGCTGACGCCCTGGATGATGGAACCCAGGATCGTTTCCGGCGTCTGCCCGTCGGCGTGCGCATCGAAATTCAGAATAATTCGGTGGCGCAGCACAGCCGGCGCCACATGCTGCACATCCTCGATCGCCAGGTGATAGCGCCCGCGGATCAGCGCCCGCACCCGCCCGCATTCCACCAGCGCCTGCGCGCCGCGCGGGGAGCTGCCGTAGCGGATGTATTTGCGGGAAAGCTCATGCGCCTCTTTTTGGTCGGGCTGCGTGGCCATTACCAGGTGAATCGCGAAATCCTGCACGTGCGGCGCTACCAGCACCTCCCGGCACACCGCGCGCACCTCCAGGATTTCATCGCGATTCATGACCGCCACCGGCGCCACTTCTTCAGGTTGGATCGTGCGATCCACAATCCGGCCCAACTCTTCCCGGCTGGGATAAGTCACCAGGATCTTCATCAGGAAGCGATCGAGCTGCGCCTCGGGAAGCGGGTAGGTGCCCTCCATTTCGATCGGGTTCTGCGTGGCCATCACCAGAAAGGGCCGTTCGAGTTCGTGCGTCGCCGTGCCGCTGGTCACGGTGCGCTCCTGCATGGCTTCGAGCAGCGCCGATTGGGTTTTCGGCGTGGCCCGGTTGATTTCGTCGGCCAGCACCAGGTTCGCAAAAATCGGGCCGGGCTGGAAGCGCAGCGCCTTGGCCCCCCGATCGTCCGTTTCGATGATCATGCTGCCCACAATATCGGCGGGCATCAGATCCGGCGTGAACTGGATGCGCGAGTACTTCAACCGCAGAGTGCGGGCCAGCGTCCGCAGCAGAGTGGTTTTCCCTAGTCCGGGTACTCCCTCGAGCAAAACGTGGCCGCCCGCCAGCAGGCAAATCAGCACACCCTCTACGACATCATCTTGCCCCACAATCACCTTGCCGATTTCCCGCCGCACCGAATTCAACCGCTCCGCGGCAATGCGCAATCTGGCGTCTGCTTCCACGTTAGCCGTTCCCATTGATCCTAATTGTATTGCAAGCCAACGGCCCCGGTACGCAACGTCGCAGTGCGGGATCGATTCGACGGATAATCGTCTCACCGTCGGCCATCGCGAGCGCCCGGATCGCGCCTGTCACCCGCTCACGCCGGCCCCTTTCACCGAGCTACTCCGTTTTCGCGAAACGAACCCAATTCCCCCCAGACCGTTTCCGGACGAACGAACCCAATTCCCCTCACCCCGATCCAGCCAAACGAACCCATTGCTTTTCAGAGTCTCCGACCCCGTTTTGCACCCGTTCGCCCCCGCCTAGCATCCATTAGGAGGGTAATCTTGACTAAGAAGTACAGATTCGCTAATTTTATGGGAGAACGCAAGTTACCAGGAGCATACCAGTGAGCAGTTCCCCCGATACCCTCCAAACCCTGGCCACGCAGGAGTATAAGTGGGGCTTTGTCACCGAGATAGAAGCCGACGCCATCCCGCGTGGCCTGAACGAGGACGTCATCCGCCTGATTTCCGCCAAGAAGCGGGAACCCGAATGGCTGCTCGAATGGCGGCTCAAGGCCTTCCGCCACTGGCAGACCATGCGCGAGCCTTCCTGGGCCAATGTGCACTATCCGGCTATCGATTACCAGGACATTATTTACTACGCCGCTCCCAAAACCAAAAAAGACGCCCCCAAGAGCCTCGACGAAGTCGATCCGGAATTGCTCCGCACTTACGAGAAGCTCGGCATCCCGCTGAAAGAGCAGGAGTTGCTGGCCGGCGTCGCGGTCGACGCGGTGTTCGACAGTGTTTCCGTGGCCACCACCTTCAAAGAAAAACTGAAGGCCATGGGCATCATTTTCTGTTCGTTTTCCGAAGCCGTGCAGGAACACCCGGACCTGGTCCGGAAATACCTCGGTTCCGTGGTCCCCTCCTCGGATAATTTCTTCGCGGCCTTGAACTCAGCGGTCTTTAGCGATGGCTCCTTCTGCTACGTGCCCAAGGGCGTGCGATGCCCCATGGAGCTCTCTACCTACTTCCGGATCAATGCCAAGGACACCGGCCAGTTCGAGCGCACGTTGATCGTGGCCGATGAAGGCGCTTACGTCAGCTATCTGGAAGGCTGCACCGCCCCCATGCGCGACACCAACCAGTTGCACGCTGCCGTGGTGGAGCTGGTCGCCCTTGATAACGCCCAGATCAAGTACTCCACCGTGCAGAACTGGTATCCGGGCGACAAGGAAGGCCGCGGCGGTATCTACAACTTCGTCACCAAGCGCGGCGCCTGCCGCGGGGTCAATTCCAAGATCTCCTGGACGCAGGTGGAAACCGGTTCGGCCATTACCTGGAAATATCCCAGTTGTCTGCTGATGGGCGACAACTCGGTGGGCGAATTCTATTCCGTCGCGGTGACCAACAACTACCAGCAGGCCGATACCGGCACGAAGATGATCCACATCGGCAAGAACACCACCAGCACGATCGTGTCGAAGGGCATCTCGGCGGGTCATGGCCAAAATACGTACCGCGGCGCGGTGAAGATTTTGAAATCGGCCGCGGGCGCGCGGAATTATTCCCAGTGCGATTCCATGCTGATGGGCAATCAATGCGGCGCGCACACGTTCCCGTACCTGGAAGTGAGAAACACCTCGGCGCAGGTGGAGCATGAAGCCTCCACATCGAAGATCGGCGAAGACCAGATCTTCTATTGCCGGCAGCGCGGCATCTCGACCGAAGACGCCGTATCGATGATCGTGCACGGCTTCTGCAAGGAGGTCTTCCGGGAGCTGCCCATGGAATTCGCGGTGGAAGCGCAAAAGCTGCTGGGAATCTCGTTGGAAGGAAGCGTAGGGTAAATGGCCCTTTTAGAAATCAAGAATCTGCACGCGCGCGTAAACGATCGCGAAATCCTCAAAGGCATCGATCTTTCCGTCAACTCCGGCGAAGTGCACGCCATTATGGGACCGAACGGCTCCGGCAAAAGCACGCTGGCGCAGGTGCTGGCCGGGCGCGAGCTCTATCAGGTCACCGGCGGCGAAGTACTTTATAACGGAAAGGACCTGCTGGAGATGGCGCCCGAAGACCGCGCCCGCGAAGGCATTTTTCTTGCCTTCCAGTATCCGGTGGAGATTCCGGGCGTCAGCAACATGTATTTTTTGAAAGCCGCGCTCAACACCATTCGCAAAAATCAGGGTCTGGCGGAACTCGACGCCATGGACTTCCTGAGCCTGGTGCGCGAGAAGATGGCGCGGATGAAAATGGACCAGACGCTGCTGAACCGGCCGGTGAACACCGGCTTTTCCGGCGGCGAAAAGAAGCGCAACGAGATTTTCCAGATGGCGGTCCTGGAGCCGCGCCTCGCAATCCTGGATGAAACCGATTCGGGACTGGATATCGACGCGCTGAAGCTGGTCGCCAGCGGCGTGAATTCCATGCGCGGCCCCGAGCGCGCCATGATCGTAGTCACGCATTACCAGCGGCTGCTGAACGAGATCGTGCCCGATTTTGTGCACGTGCTCGCGGAAGGCCGCATTGTGAAATCGGGCGGCAAAGAACTGGCGCTCGAACTCGAACAAGGCGGGTATGCCTCACTCGGCGTCTACGATGAAGCGGAGGCCGTGGGAAAGGCATGACCTCGGCGGTCTCCGAACAGATTTGGGTTCAGGCCCTGCGGGAAGCCGCTCTGGAGCGCTTCCAGCAACTGGGCTTCCCAACCACGCACGAGGAAGAGTGGCGTTTCACCAACGTCGCTCCCATCGCCAAATTCTTCAAGATGGGGCAGGCGCTTCCGCCCGCCAGCTCCATCCCGGACGCCGCCCGCGCCCACCTCGCCCAGCACGCGCAATTCAACCTCAACCCCTTCGCCGCCCTGAACACTGCCTATTTCCGCGATATCACCTTCCATCAAGTCCTCCGCGGAGCCGTACTCGAAGATCCGATCCACATCACATATCAAGCGCAGCTTAACCAAACCCAGCACCCCCGCACGCTGATCCTTGTAGGCCCTAACGCGCAATGCGCGATCGTCGAGAGCTACCTCGGCCCGGGCCAGCATTTCACCAATGCTGTTACGGAAATCGTGGTGGGCGAGGGCGCGGTTGTCGATCATTACAAGGTCCAGCGCGAATCGCTCGAAGCCTTCCACGTGCATACCTTACACGCCACTCTCGGCCGGAGCGCCAATTTTTCTTCGCACTCTATTTCTCTGGGCGGCGCGCTGGTTCGCAATGATGCCAATGTCACGCTTTCCGAAGGCGCCGAAGCCACCCTCAACGGCCTTTATATCGCCGCGGGCCGGCAGCACGTTGACAATCACACCCAAATCGATCACGCCCGGCCGCACGGCACGAGCCACGAGCTTTACAAAGGTATTCTCGATGGCCACGCCACCGCCGTGTTCAATGGGCGCATCATCGTTCGCAAAGACGCCCAGAAGACCGATTCCAAGCAGACCAACAAGAATCTGGTGCTTTCCGGCGACGCCGTAATAAATACCAAACCCGAACTGCAGATCCTGGCCGACGACGTGCGCTGCACGCACGGCGCCACCATAGGGCAGTTGGATTCGGAAGCCATGTTCTACCTGCAATCGCGCGGCATCGGCGCGCGCGAAGCCCGCGACCTTCTTACCTACGCTTTCGCGCAGGATATTTTAGACCGCATCAAGGTCTCCGGGCTGCGCAGGGAACTCGAGACGGAACTATTCAGGAAATTCCATGAGCGCGTTGAGTAGTGAAGTGGGGCAGGCGCTTTCACCCGCCAACTTGGACGTGGAGCGCATCCGGGAAGATTTCCCGGTACTGCGCCAAACCATTCACGGCAAGCCCCTGGTATATCTCGATAACGCGGCCACCGCGCAGAAACCGCGAGAGGTGATCGACGCCATCGTCCATTTCTATGAAGTGGATTGCGCCAACATTCACCGCGGTGTCCACGAGTTGAGCCAGCGTTCGACGGCCGCTTACGAAGAGACCCGCGCGAAAGTAAAGCGCTTTCTCAATGCCCGCGCGAAACAGGAAATCATCTTCGTTCGCGGCACCACCGAAGGCATCAACCTGGTCACGAATACCTGGGGCCGCGCCAATCTTCGCGAAGGCGATGAAATCGTCATCGCCGGCCTCGAGCACCACTCCAATATCGTTCCCTGGCAGCTTGTCTCGGAGGAGACGGGCGCCCGCCTGCGCGTGATCCCCATTGACGAGCGCGGCGAGCTGATTCTCGAAGAATACGAAAAGCTGCTCGGCCCCCGCACGCGCATGGTGGCCATCGGCCACGTTTCGAACGCGCTCGGCACTATCAACCCGGTACGCCGCATTATCCAGATGGCGCACGATGCCGGCGCCGTGACCTTAGTCGATGGCGCCCAGGCCGTGCCTCACATGCCGGTGGATGTGCAGGCTCTCGACGCCGATTTCTACGCGTTTTCCGGCCACAAACTGTTCGGCCCCACCGGCATCGGCGTGCTCTACGGAAAGACGGCGCTGCTCGAAGCCATGCCGCCCTACCAAGGCGGCGGCGACATGATTCGCACGGTCACCTTTGAAAAGACCACCTACAACGACCTGCCCTACAAGTTCGAAGCCGGCACACCCGATATTGCCGGCGGGATCGGATTGGGCGCGGCCGTGGACTATGTGACCCGCCTCGGCATCGAAAAAATACAGGCCTACGAGCACGAGCTGCTGCTTTATGCCACCGAGGCGCTGGAGCGGGTTCCCGGCCTGCGGATCATCGGCACGGCCCGCGAAAAAGCTGCTGTGCTCTCGTTCGTCATGGAAGGCATTCATCCCCACGATATCGGCACCGTGCTCGATCGCCAGGGGATTGCCGTGCGCACCGGCCATCATTGCGCGCAGCCGGTGATGGACCGCTACCACATTCCCGCCACCACGCGGGCGTCGCTCGCGTTCTACAACACGCCCGGCGAAATCGATGCCTTGATCGCGGGTTTGTATAAAGTAAAGGAAGTGTTCGGCGATGCCTAGGATGTCCGCCAAATGATTGACGATCTGTACCAGGAAACCATTCTCGATCACAGCAAGCGCCCGCGGAATCATCACGCCCTCGCCGACGCCGATCGTAAAGCCGAAGGCTACAATCCGCTCTGCGGAGACAAGCTCAAGCTTTATCTGAAAATGGATGGCGACGTTGTGAAAGAAGCCAGTTTCGAGGGCGCCGGCTGCGCCATCTCCACCGCTTCGGCTTCGCTGATGACCGAGAGCCTCAAGGGCAAATCGCGCGAAGAGGCCCTGCGGCTCGTCGACAGGTTCCACGACCTGCTGACCACCGATACGCCCGCCAGCCGCGATCTTGGCAAGCTGGTCGTCTTTTGCGGCGTGCGCGAGTATCCAGCGCGCGTCAAGTGCGCGACGCTCGCCTGGCATACGCTGAAATCGGCGCTTTCCGGCTCCGGGGAAACGGTGACTACGGAATGAGCGGGCAAACCAAAACCGGCCAAGCCGCGAGCGTGAGGGAGCGAGTTATCGCCGCCCTCAGAACGGTCTACGATCCCGAGATGCCGGTCAACATCTACGAGCTCGGGCTGATCTACGGTCTCGAAGTCAATGCCGAAGGCCAAGTGGATATTCGCATGACGCTCACCGCCCCGAACTGTCCCGTCGCCGGCACGCTGCCGGGCGAGGTGGAGCGCGCCGTGAAATCCGTTCCCGGCGTCACCGGCGTGAAGCTCGAAATGGTTTTCGATCCGCCCTGGACGAAAGAGCGGATCTCCGAAGCAGCCAAACTGGAACTGGGTTTGGAAGACATCATCCCCGCCTTCCGCCTCGGCCAGCGCGTCGATCACCCCAGGAGCCGTCGATGAAGCTCGGCGCAAACGAAGAATACGGCCTGCGCTGCCTGGTGCGCCTGGCGTGCGCGGGCGAAGGCGGAAGCCTCACGATTCCCGAAATCAGCCACGCTGAAGGCGTCTCCCCGGCTTACGCCGCCAAGATCCTGCGCATCCTGCGCAAAGGCGGGTTCGTCAAAGCCGCGCGCGGCAAGGAAGGCGGGTATGCGCTGGCGCGCGCGCCCGAAGCCATCGTCATCGGCGACGTGATGGACGTGCTCGGCGGCCGCCTCTTTGAGAGCAACTTCTGTGAAAGCCACGCCGGGCAGGCGGCTATCTGCACCCGCTCCGTCGATTGCTCCGTGCGCTCCCTGTGGCGCGCCGTGCAGGTGGCCATCGACCGGGTGCTCAGCCAGGCTACGCTGCGCGATTTGCTGCAGAACGAAGAAGAGACGAACTCGTGGGTCCGCAGCATCCCCGGCCCAAGCGGTTTGCGCCTGATGCAATAACTCACCCGTGGTGTTTTGGCCGCTCGTGCAGGTACAGCGTCTTCAGCGCGACCAGCACGGCCGCGGTGAGCGGCGTGGCTAGCGCGAAACCGATAAATCCCAGCAGCCACCCCAGGATGATCTGGCTGAAGATGATCAGCGCGGGAGGCAGGTACACGGCTCTCCTTCGCACCAGGGGCGTCAGCACCGCCATATGGCAGCGTTGTGCACTTCACCACTCTGTGGATCGTGAATCGTGGCCCCGGTGTAATCCACGAACATCTTTTCGCCGGCACGATGCTCCTGCCGCAGCACCAAGTCCAGTTTCTTCAGCCACCGCCGCTAAAGATCGCAGAACCGACCTATAGCCTCCATCCGGGTTGGCCTCGCGCTGCTCTTGCCAGACCAACTGTAGCGTCAGGTCCTTGTGTGTCCGCAGCTCCTGGCCGATCTCAGCCCAGTCCGACTCCGGATGCTTGCGCCAAACCGCGGGCGCTGGTCGCTGTGGAAACAGCGCGCGCTCGATCGCTGAATCACCCCAGTCCTCCAGCAGCGGCCAATGCACGCCGGCCGCTTGCGCGGCCGAAAGGTACTCACGGACGGCGCTCTGGGAAATCGAGCAACCGCGGGCGATCTGATGCTGGCTCAATCCGAGCGAATGTAGCCGCAGAACTTTCTTCAACTTGCGCATGGTCAGCCTCTTCTGTGGCAACGGAAATCCCGACCTCAAAGTGGATTTCGGGGGGAGGAAATCCTCACTTTAAGGCGGAGTCCGTCGCCACGGCTGCAACGTTGCATTGGGCCAGGGCCGCCTACTAAGTCCGCGTTAATCAGCGTTCCTTAGTCAACAACGGTCATTTTCCGTTCGGTGAATCGGCAAGAGGCGGTGTGGGGCGAACCAATCAACCCGAAGAGGATCTGGCTGTTCTAGCGCTACATGAAATTGCGGGTATGCAGAGACGACATCTCTTCCGCGTCAGTGTCGCTAAACCCGAGCCTCAGGAGGCGCCTCTTGCGGCCGTTGTGCATCTCCTGAGCGAGGGCGGAAACGGCGTCATGACCCTTGCCGATGTCTTCGCAATCCCACGAGCCCGCGGCGAGCAGCACCAGCGCGTCAAATACTTCGGCGTTCAATCCTGCCGTGTGGCGAAGGCTCTCGTGCCTCCGGTGAACGGCGTTCATCAGCGTTTTTCGCATGGAGGGTTCGGCTTCCAAGTGCCTGCGAAGGTGCGACATCCCGAATGCGACGTGGCGGGCCTCGTCCTGCGCAGCCAGACGGCACACGGCCGCGGTTACCGGGTCCGGCGCAGTTTTTTCGAGGAACCAGAGCAGGTTGAGAAAGGTCCCTTCCCCCAAAACGGACAGTAGGAAAGAAGCGATCGCAAAATTCGTCTCGTCCACCAGCGTCCGTAGAGACGCTTGGCCCCCCGCCGTCGATAAGCCGAGCTCTGTTCGTTTGAGCAGAGCCCGACGCGTAAACACCTCGATGTGCCGGGCCTCGTCTGCTGCCTGAATCGCAAGCACCTGCATGACTTCTCGGAAATGCGGATGCATCTGTGCAAGAAAACGGCTGGGCACCACCAACGCAGCAGTCTCGTTCTCAATGAGGTAGGTCATCACCTGCACGATGGCGTCTTCCACTTCTGCCGGCAGATTGAACTCCGCGTCCCAGGGCACGGCCTTTGCGGGGTCCCACTGCACAGCAGCCGCCTGGGCGTATATATGCACCGCGTCCGCCGACCAGACTTCCGTCTTACGATCCAGTTGAAAATGGAACGGAGGCGAGCCAGTTTCAACGAGCGCTCCTCGCCCGGCCAGTCCCCATCGGTGTGGAGGGCGTTCCAGCACGGCATCGCGTGCCTGCGGGTCCGCCTGACCCGCTCGCTCGGCGCCTGACCAGCGTTGACCGGCTGTGGGCCCACGCATGATCAATGCGTGACCGGCTCCGCCGTTCTCGACCCATTGGAACTCATGACCCTCGCCACGGCACCAGGCCCGAAGATGAAGCGCCAGATCAGGAGCGCGGCCGAAGACCGTGACCGCTTCCGCCGGTTGCGCCGCGCGCAAAGCCCGTTTGACGAGCAACGCGCCTCCGCGTTCAAACCTGAGGTCCGCCAGGTCTAAGCGCATCGTGCCGCCACTGCTGCGACGAACTCGTCGACGCACCCAAACCGGTCTATCGCGTTCGAGAGAAGAACATACCCTTCCGTTCGCCCTGGAAGCCAGCGCCTTAGACCCTCCAGATCCAGCAAGTGGCGCACATCCGGATCCTCATACGACATACCCAACAGAAGCTCTCGGAAGCGTTCCACCGAAGCAGACATTCCGCCCCGCAACGCCGTGAAGTTGCAGTGGTCATACGGTGGCGTGGTCGCGATCGTGCGAACGGCGCCGGGTGGCAGCGTTCCTTCCCGGGCAAACAGGAGAAGGTTGCCGTCAACCAGGCATGCGGCGTCGCAATCTCCACGAAGCAAGGCACGCGCCGCGTCGCGTTCTCCACCGATGTGGTCCCCGTGCTTGCCTACAAGTCGATCAAACGGCAACACCTCAAAGTCACGGTTGGGATCGAAACCCTGCTGCGCAAGATAATGGAGCGGAATCAGGGTCGCTTGTGGCGAGTCATTGGCACCCACCGCGAGACGGCGTCCCCTAAGATCTTCGAGGCTGCCCACCGGGCCGCCCTCTCGAGTCACGACCACAGAGACAAGATCGCGATCCGTGTCACGCATGCAAATGGCTTCTGCGTGCTGCCCGATTCTATCTGCGATTCGCTGCGTTTCTAGCCAGGCGAGCGGAGAGTTCCACGCAACGTGGATCTCGCCCGCGACAAGGGCCTCTACCTGCCGTTCATAATTTGTATAAAGGACGTAATCGAATTCGAGGTCCCGCTGTTCGAAATAAATTTGAAAGCCATCCCAAATGGTTACAACCTTAGGGTCATAAGCCACAGCTCCCAGCAGAAGTGCATTCCGGCGCATCGTGTTCCGCTCCGTTTAGAAGAGAGGCATTCCGCAAACAGCCTTGCCGATGAATTCGTAGAGGACGTCGGTGGTGGGCGCCATCACGCCCGCTGCTCGCGCGTCGCGGAACAGTCTCTCTACGCCTACTTCTTTGCGGAAAGCGGCCCCCCCGCAGATTCTCATCGCGAGATCGAGCACTTCGTTGGCGCATTCGCCGGCTGCGGCCTTGCACTCCAGTACTCGCAGCATTGTGTCGGGCCGCTTCGTTGCGATCGCGGCGAGCGTATCGGTGAGCAGGGCATCTGAAACATCCGCCTTGACGCGCATGCGCGCTATGTAGTTTCGAATCGTGGGCAATTCGGCCAGGGCGGAGCCGGTATCGCTGTGGCGTGTGTGGGTGACGTGTTCTACGGTCCGGCGAATCGCACCGTTCATAAGTCCGTTAGAGCAAGCCGCACTCAAAACGGCGAATGCCGGCAGCACGATATTCATCATGATTTCGAAACCTTGGCCATCGCTGCCCAGCATCGCCGACGGAGGGACCTCGACGTCGATTGCGGTCACGCGCGACGAATCGTTGCCCCGAAGTCCCAGTCCTTCGAACGGTCCGCCCACCTTGAGCCCGGGGGCCGACGCCGGAATGAGCCATATGGTGCTCGCGCCCTCGCCAGCCATCGGCCTTGACGACCATACATAGGCCGTCGCATGAGAGGCCGACGTAACCCAACTCTTGTCAGCGTTCAGGTGGACGTGCCCGTTGCGATGGGATGCTGTGCTCACGGGAGCCCAAAAATGGCTCCGTGATCCCGCTTCGCTGAAGGCCAGAGTACTGAGGTGCGCACCGGAAGCTGCCGCGGCCCGCACCTCCTTCGCTCCATAAGCCTCCAGCACGGCAGTTCCACAATAGTGCATCACCAAGACCATGGCGGTCGAGCCGCACTCTTCGGCCACCCGCCGCACGATACGTGCGGCGCCGGCGAGTCCGAGGTCAAGACCGCCCGCCTCCGCGGAACTGAGCGCCCCCAAAAAACCGGCCGAAGCCAGCGCCTGGATCGAATCGGTGGGAAACGCGCCAGCCCGGTCGACAGTATCCGCATGAGGTGCGATCGTTGCGTCGCACAGTCGCTCAAGCGTAGATTCGTAGGTTTTTGCAGTGGTGGTCATCTCTCCTCGCGTTCTGCCGGCCGATTGGCCCTCAGCACGCGTGAAGACGCACCTATAGGCCGATGGGCTCGGCTAATCGCCCGGTCACGCCGGGCCGCTCCACATTTCAGAGCCTGTGAGTCATATCAAAATTCGCAGTGTATCATTACCGATCCGGTCCCTGCTCACGCAGAAATACCCGTCGAAACCAAATCAGGCCGGCATCGCTGGGGCTGCTTTTTCTCAAAATTCTCGATCTCCCCAGCAAAGGGTGGCATGGGCTCATTTAACGCCCCTTATAGTGGCGAAAACGCCGTTCCGTGAGGAGCCGTTCGGATCGCCTGGGCACCCCAAGCCAGATAAATCCAGGTTAAGCGCCGATTTCGGCTTGACTGTTAGGGAGCGCCCCAGGCAAAGAGATTCGGAAGGTGCAGCCCTTGTTCGGTTCACTGCTCAGGGCAATCGTTCCGCCATGCGCTTCCACTGCCCACTTCGCGATTGATAAGCCCAAACCCGCTCCGCCCGACTCGCGCCAGCGTGCTTTATCCACACGATAGAACCTGTCAAACACTTTAGCTTGATCCTCGGCCGGAATCCCAGGGCCGTTGTCCTGGATCTCGATCGATACCCGGTTGCCGCTCCCATTTTTTACCCGAACCGCAATAGCTTCCCCCGCGGGCGAATACTTGACCGCGTTGTGTACGATGTTTACCAGCGCTTGGCGCAAAACCAGGCGGTCGCCTTCAATCTGAAGTCGCTCGTCGCCTTCGAGTATGGCGCGCTGCGATTTTTCCTCAATCAAAATTTCGAATAGCCCGACGGATTCTCGCGCCAAAGCCATTACCGGCACAACGGTTCGCTGTAGCTGGATGTGACCGGAATCGGCGCGGGAGATGGTCAGCAAATTCTCCACTAATGACGTGAGCCGGTTCACTTCCTCAAGCATGCTCCCCACGATATCGCGGTACTCCGCGCGAGTGCCGTCCTTCTGTAGCCCTACTTCGCCAACACTCCGGATCATCGCTAGAGGGGTGCGAAGTTCGTGCGAGGCATCGGAAGTGAAACGCCGCAGTTGTTCGAACGCCTCCTCCAGCCGGCCGAGCGTCGCGTTGAAGACGCGCGCCAGCTGTCCGAGTTCGTCATCCGTATCATCGTTTGGCAATCGCGCGTGCAGCTTCTCGGGAGTGATCTCCTGGGCCCGGCGCGCCATTTGCTGGATCGGCAGTAGCGCCCGGCGCGCGAGTCCATATCCAGTGAGCCAGGCTATTCCCAACATGACAGGCAAAACCACCAGCGAAGCCAGCAGCAGTTTTTGTAACCGAGAATAAAGCGGCTCCTCGCTGTGAGCGAGCCGGATTAGCAACGGACGGCCATCGAGGTAATGAAGACGACTGACGGCTCGTACTCTTGTCCCATCGGAGAGGCGCAACGACCGCTCCGAATATCCTCCAACACCTTCGCCTGGAAACGGCATACCGCCCAACCGGCCATTGCCGAGCCGGTCATTCCGAAAAAGCACTGCTCCATCCGGCGATAGTACTTCCAGATAACGCTCAATCACTTCTTTAGATTCCGGGTGATTGTGGTAATCTTCCCGAAGTTGAAGCTGCCCGCCCGGCGTTAAGAAAAACAGCCCTTCCACCGTCTCGATTTCTTGGACGGCGAAATTATCGAGTTGGCTTCGTAACTCCCAGAACAGCAGCACACATGTGCCTCCCCATGCCAGCACCAAAAGCGCGGCCAGGACGCATACATAGGAAAGTGTCAGACGTGTACGCAGCTTTCGTGGGCGGAGCCGCATTTAAGAACCGCCTTCCTCCTGCAGCACGAAACCAACTCCCCGCACCGTATGCAAAAGCTTGGGATCAAATTGGCCATCGATTTTCCGGCGCAAGCGAGCCATCTGCACATCGATGACATTGTCGAGGGGGGTTTGCCGGGTCGTCTCCTGCCACACATCCCGGGCCAGCATTTCGCGCGACACCACGCGGCCTTTATGCAGGAAAAGGTATTGTAGCAGCTCAAATTCGCGGGCCGTCAGATCGAGCGACTGACCGCGGCGCCTTACCACTCTTCGCGCCGGATCGATCTCGAGATCCGCGAGTTGAAGGCGCTCGGCGATATCGGGCTTGCCCCGTCTGAACAATACCCGGATGCGCGCCAGCAACTCCGGGAAGGCGAACGGTTTCACCAGATAATCGTCAGCCCCTGAATCCAAGCCGCGCACGCGATCCTCAATAGCGTCCTTTGAGGTCAGCATCATGACCGGCGTCCTGATGCCGCGCCTGCGGAGAGTCGACAAAATCTCAAAACCATCGTGCCCGGGCAGCATGACATCGAGAATTACGAGGTCGAAGGTTTGCGCCTGAGCGAGATAAAAACCCTCTTCGCCCGTATAAGCAACCCTGACAGCATAACCATCGGCTTCCAGGCCATCCCGAAGGGCCTTTGCCATTTTCTGCTCGTCCTCGACCACAAGGATCTGCACGCTTCCTTTATAGGCGCGAAAAGCCCTGCTTCGCAACTGACCAGTTCCTAACATTTTCCTTACATCGATGTCAGGAAGATATCAGGAACATATCAGGCGGAAGGCGCTCTTATCGATGCTAAAAACGGAGCAGGCGCAACAGTTTCCGCCGCGCGCACACGGAGCGAACGCATGCTGGGACCGGGTTTGGCTAAGAAAGTCACTATCCATGTTAACGAAGATACGAGTTCCCGAAGCGACTTCTTAAGCCGGGAGATCATCGCTCTACTTCTCCGCGAAGGCGTCGCCGGCGCCTCTCTCTTCCGGCCCGAAGCAGGTTTCGGCTCGCATCACCGGATTCACACCGCGGAAGGAGGAATCGACACAGCCCATCACATGCCCTTGCGCATCGAATTCATCGACACGGCGCAAAAGGTCGAACGCATCCTGCCTTTCCTTAGGGAATTGCTGACGGATGGGCTGGTGGAGGCTCACGATACAATCGTCCTCCTCAAGGCCACCGGAACGGCCCAATGAGGACCGGGTTCTTACGGACGCTTGCCTGGGGTTGCATTTTCTGTGTGGCCGCCTGGCCGCAAAATCCGAGAACAGTGACACTCGCTCAGGCACAAGATATCGCGTTGCGCAATCACCCGCGGATTGCGTCGGCGGTGCTGCTTGCCGACGCGAGCGGATTCGCCGTGCGGGAAGCCCGCGCCGCGCTCTATCCAACGTTGTCGGTTAACTTTTCGGGCGTAGGCGCCAAGCCCGATTCCACTCTGGCGGCCGGCGCCGTTACCACTTCCAGCATTTACAGCCGTGTCTCGTCCGACGTGGTCGCCAGCCAGTTACTCACCGATTTCGGCCGCACCGCCAATCTTATACAGAGCGCGCGGCTGCGCAATGAGTCTGCAAATCAGAACATCGCCGAGATTCGCACTCAAGTTCTACTGGAGGTGCAGCAAGCGTATTATCAAGCCCTAGCTTCGGAATCTGTCCTCAAAGTCGCCCGGGCTACACTCGATCTTCGCGATCTGACTCTCCGCCAGGTAAGAGCTCTTGCCCGGAGTAACCTCCGCTCTACCGTGGATGTAAGTTTCGCGGCTGTCAATGTCTCTCAGGCTGAGCTGGATCTATTGCACGCCGAAAACGACGCGAAAGCCAGTCACGCCCGGCTGTCGGCGGCCCTGGGTTATGGCAACGACGAGCCGTTTACGCTGGCTGACGAACCGCTGCCCCCGCCTCTCGACCCAGATATCGACGCTTTGATCGGGCAGGCAATGCGCGAGCGGCCGGATCTGGCAGCTTTGCGGCTCAATCGCGATGCGCTCGAACGGTATGCAGAAGCCGAAAGACGGCTCTCTTATCCGACCATCTCCGCGGCCGCGGTCACTGGCGCTTCTCCGGTTCGGGTCGGCGGAATCGAAGAAACCTATGGCGGCGCCGGCGTGATTCTGAATGTCCCGGTGCTGAATGGCGGGCTGTTCAAAGCTCGCCGGGAGGAGGCGGAGTCGCGGGCCCAATCCGCCAGCAAGGACGTTCAGGATCTCTCGGTGGAGATTGCCCGCGATGTGCGCGTTGCCTGGCTCGATGCCAACGATGCGTTCCGCCGTCTGGACGTAACGGCGCAGATGGTCGCGGAAGCCAAGGAGGCGCTGCGGCTGGCACAGGCTCGCTACGACAACGCCTTGGGCAGCATTGTGGAGCTCAACCAGGCCCAGTTGAATCAAGCTGCCGCGGAAATCGCTGCCGCCTCCGCGAAATACGATTATCTGGCGCGGCGGGCCGTGCTCAACTACACAATGGGTATTTTGCGATGACTCGAACGACGCGAACCAAAGGGCGAATCCTTCTTGCCAACGGAATAGCCGCTACGATGCTGGCACTCACTTCCTGCGGGCGCGGCACCCAGGCGGAAGCCTCGTCAGCGCCAGAGGAGCTGACTGTGGCCGTTGCCAAGGTCGCTCGCGCGAATCTTTCCACTGAACTCGTACTTACAGCGGAATTTGAGCCGTTCCAGGAAGTCGATGTCATGGCCAAAGTATCCGGATACATTCGCCAAATCAATGTCGATATCGGCGATCGCGTCCGCGAAGGGCAACTGCTCGCAACTCTGGAAATTCCAGAGATGCAGGACGATCTGGTTCACGCGGCAGCGGCGATCGATGAAGCGACGGCGGCCCTGGCGACCGCCAAGGACGAATTGCAGCGTGCCGAGTCCGCTCATGAGATCGAGCATGTGTCGTATTCGCGGATTCTGGATGTTTCCAAGACGGAACCCGGACTGGTTCCGCAGCAGCAGGTCGATGAAGCGCACTCTCGCGACCTCGTAGCCGAGGCACAAGTCTCGGCGGCAAAATCGCGAATTGTCGAAGCCCAACAGCGCATTCGGGTAGCGCAAGCCGATCAGGCGCGGCTCAAGACCATGTATCAATACGCCGTCATCACGGCGCCTTTTACGGGAGTGGTAACCCGGCGATATGCAAACACCGGATCGTTGATACAGGCCGGAACTTCTTCCCAAACCCAGGCCATGCCCGTCATCAGGCTTTCCGAAAACGGTCTCCTTCGTCTTCAGTTACCCGTGCCGGAATCTACTGTTCCATTAGTTCATCTGGGGGAGCCCGTAGATGTCAAAGTACAGGCACTCCATCGAACCTTTGCCGGCCGGGTCGCCCGCTTCGCCGACAAAGTCGATGAATCCACCAGAACTATGAAGACCGAAGTCGATGTGGCTAATCCCACTCTCGAATTAGTCCCGGGCATGTACGCGGAAGTGGATCTGATCACGGAGCAGCGAAAAGACGCGCTCACGGTGCCGGTAGAGGCGGTAGATGGCTCAGGCGATTCAGCCCGGGTATTCACAGTCCAGCCGGCCGGCACCATCCGGATTCTTCCGGTTCGCATTGGAATCGAGAGCGCCCAGCGCGTTGAGGTGCGGTCTAACGAGTTGCACTTGGGAGATGAGGTCGTAGTGGGGTCGCGGTCCAACCTGAAGGAAGGGATGAAGGTACGACCGAAAGTAGTCACTTCGGTACAGGGCACACCGGCATCGTAAAGTCATGTCGCGCTTCGCCATCAATACTCCGTATTTCATCATCGTTGCTTGCTTGATTATCGCCATTCTGGGCGGAGTCAGTGTGATGCGGATGCCGGTAGATATGTTTCCGGCAATGAATATGCCAGTGGTGGTGGTCGCCACCTTCTATTCCGGTATGCCGCCGGAACAAATCGAAGGCGATATTACGTATCACCTGGAACGATTCTTCACGTTCGCGAGCGGCATCGATCACATCGAATCACGGTCACTCAATGGAGTCAGCATCATCCGCGTATATTTTCAGTCAAGCACAAGTGCCGACATAGATGCAGCCACTATCGCAAACCTTGCTGTATCTGACATGAAAGATCTGCCCCCAGGAACTTTGCCTCCGGTGGTGCTGAAATCCGACGCTTCGAGTCTTCCAGTCTGTCTGGTGACGCTGAACGGCGAGGGGTTAACCGACGGCAACCTGAAGGATATCGCGCAGAATTTCGTACGGAACCAACTGGCGAGCGTTCCCGGGGCATCGATTCCCCAGCCGTTTGGCGGTCCGTGGCGGCAGATTGAATTCTATGTAGATCCCTACAAGCTCGAAGCCCGCAAAATCAGCCCGATGGACGTGGTCCGGGCCCTAAATCAAGCGAATGTCATTCTTCCAGCCGGCGACGTGCAGATTGGAAATCTCGATTACAACATTTATTCCAACGCGCAATTCGATCTCAAAAATGCCAGCCAGTATCCGGTCAAAATGCACGGTGAAAATCCCGTTCTGATGTCGGATATCGGACAGCTTAAGGATGCCCACGCGACTCAGTACAACGTTGTCCACGTGAATGGCCAGCGATCGGTCTACCTGCCGGTGATGAAGCAAGGCGGCGATTCCAATACGATCGCCATTGTGGACGGCGTCCGCAAAACCGTGACTCATCTGGTTGATGTACCGCCGGCCATGAAAACTGGGGTAGTCTTCGATCAGTCGCGGTTCGTCAGGACAGCGATTGAGACTCTTCTGCACGAAGGGGGTATCGGGCTGTTGCTCACCTGCGTGATGATTTTAATCTTCCTGGGAAGCCTTCGGGCTACGGTTGCAGTCTTCTTCTCGATACCACTTTCGGTCTGTGCAACATTCTTCGTTCTGCAACTCGGCGGCTCCTCCATCAACAGCATGGTGCTGGGCGGACTGGCCCTTGCGCTATCTCGACTCATCGATAACTCCGTCGTGGTCCTTGAAAATATCTACCGCCATCTCGAAATGGGCGAACCGCCGCGTGTGGCTGCGGAAACGGGAGGGAAAGAAGTCGCCCTCCCGGTGTTGGCGTCCACCTTGACTACGGCCGTCGTGTTCTTCCCGGTAACGCTGCTGGCCGGAGTTAGCAAATTTTTGTTTTCCGCGATGGCTTTGGCGGTGGTCGTATCGCTCTTCGCCTCCTATTTCGTCGCCATGACCGTGGTGCCGTTGTTTTGCGCACGATACCTGAAAATCAAGGGCCCGGAGCACATCGGGCCGGGTGAACCAGGCGAAGCCCGGACCATAGGCGGAGACGGGGGCTGGGCAGCACGCTTCAACGCGGCCTTCAATTCAGCATTCAATAGCATGTTGGCAGCCTATGAGGCCCTCGTTCAACGTGTTCTCCGCATACCTGCCACTATATTGGCGCTTTTCTTCATCGGATTCGCCGTCAGTCTGTTGTTATATAACCGGCTGGGCTTTTCGTATTTTCCGCAGACCGATGCGGGCCAATTTGTCATCACCTTCAAAGCACCCTCGGGCACAAAACTGAACGCCACAGAAGGAGAGGCCGCAAGACTCGAAGATCTCGTCAAGCGAATCGTGAAGCCCGAGGACTTGGGGACTATTGTCGATAACATCGGCGTCGACAATGGCTTCTCCGCAGTTTACACATCAAACGCCGCCATGCATACCGGCTTCGTTCAGGTTGGGTTGCAGCCGGGGCACCGCATCGGAAGCTACGAGTATATCCGCCAAATCAAGAGACGGATGGCCGAGGAGATGCCTGAACTAACACCGTTCTTTTCCACAGGCAGCCTGGTAGATGCAGTCGTCAGCATGGGAGCTCCCGCTCCTATCGACATTCAAATCGCTGGGGCAAGTCTTGACAGCGACAATCGAGTCGCCCAGGATATCGTTGGCAAGTTACGGAGATCGCCGGATATCGCTGACGTCTTTATGCCGCAGGACTTGGATTATCCTTCACTTCGAATCGACGTCGATCGTTTGCATGCAGCCAAGCTGGGGCTGACCGAACGGGAGGTGCTAACCAATGTAATTACTTCCCTGAATTCCAATCAAGTGATTGCTCCTAACTTATGGATCGATCCACGCAATGGTAATAATTACTTCCTCACCGTTCAGTACCCGGAAAATCAGGTCCACTCTATCCAGGACTTACGCTCCATTCCGCTGCATGCGGATGGCGTCGCCGAACCGACCCGTTTGGACATGATCGCGAATATTCAGCGTATTCAAGCGCCCACAGAAGTCGATCACTATCAGATTCGGCGCAAGCTGGACATTTACGTCCGGCCAGCGAGTGAGGACTTGGGCGCCGCGGCCGACTTTGTCCGCGGCGTCGTTGCGGGCGAGATCGTTCCGGGAAACGTAAATGTTGCCGTTCGGGGAAGCGCCGAAGCGATGAACGCGTCTTTCCGAAGTTTTGCGTTCGGCCTGATTTTGTCCGTCATCTTGCTCTACCTGATTCTGGTAGCGCAGTTCCGGTCTTTTACCGATCCGTTCATTATTCTCCTGGCGCTGCCACCCGGCATTTCCGGAGTGCTGGTGGCTCTCGTTCTGACCGGAACCACGTTGAACGTGATGTCTCTTATGGGCGTCGTGATGTTGGCCGGCATCGCAATGTCCAACAGCATCCTGATGGTCGAATTTGCCCATCGGCTGCGAGCCGAAGGGAGAGGGGCGGCCGAGGCCGTGATCGAGTCGTGCCGGGTGCGGTTGCGGCCGATATTGATGACCTCGCTCGCGACGATCATTGGTCTGCTGCCGATGGCGCTCAAGCTGGGCGAAGGGAGCGAATCTTACGCTCCACTGGCACGCGCCTTGATAGGCGGCCTCAGTTTGTCAGTGCTGCTTACCGTGTTTCTGGTGCCAGCAGGGTTCCGCTTAGCATACGCAAGGCGGAACGTATCTTCAGTAACAGATCAAAGGAGGACTTAGTACATGCGCAGGTCGCAGTTTCCATTGTTCAGTATTATTTGTTTGGTATTTGTCGGCGGGGCAGCCCGCGCATCGGCCCAGGCGAACAACGCCCAACCTGCGCCGAAGGATTTGCAAGATCAAATCGAGGTGGTGGGCCACATATCGGTTCCTGGGCCACCCGTCACTTCGTTTGTCGTGACTCAGCATTACGGAAGAAACTACCTTTATGCCGAGCATGAAGGTGGTAAGGAAATTAACCTGATCGACATCACCAATGGCGCTCAACCGCTGGTATTGTCGAATGTTTTTTCGCAGTTAGGCGGGGGAGCGAGCCTAGTGGCAGCAACTGGAACGGCCGCACTTACCATTGAAGGCTCGAGTTCTTCATCAGGGGCTTCTGCGCCCCAAACCATAAGGATTATGGACCTTTCCGACCCGCAACATCCCACCGTGGCACGCGAATTCACAGGCGTGACGGCTATGACCAGGGATGAGCAGCGCGGATTGATTTTCCTGGCAAATGGCGATGGAATCTGGATATTACGTCAGGGCTTCCCGACAATCTGGACGGGACCTTTGGTGGATGCCAAATGCTATGGGTCCCTGAAGAACAACACTGGACCCGACTTGCCTTATGTTGATCGGGATTTCACCGGTATGATCCGATATTGCTCCCCCAAGGTAAAGACGACCGCTTTCGCAGTTGTGCAGTCGGGCGACATTCCTCTGCGTCTGGATGGGCCGGGAAACGCGCAAGCGGCTGAACTCGTGTCGAATAGCGGCAAGAAGCGGAGTTTTATAGTGAGTGTGATGGGCGAAAAGGTGCACGAGACTCTCAAAGTAACGAAGCTTTTTTTGGTTGATACAGGCGGGACAAATTGATTGTTAAGTGCGAAGCAAACGGGATAAGCGGGCTGGCCAGCAACATCATAACTTTTTCGCCGAATCCGGCGATCACCACCAACCAGAGCTTCTCACTGCGGCCCGGCAGTTGAATCGGCTCGGCCCTGTAACGCAATTCGTACACCTTCTCGCGGCCGTCCTGGATTTTCACGATGCTGGTTTTGTACTGCAGCCGGCAGCGCTTCGCCACCTCCGCCACTGTGCCGCACAGGTTCCGCCGATCAAATGATCGACCATTTGCCGGTGGAGCGGATTACGAAGCGTTGGGCGCGGTCCAACAAGGGTTTCAGCAACTTCTTGCGGTCTCCGCCAGGGTCGATCACCCAAATTTCTCGTTCTTGCGTATGGCTCCGGATCAGATCGACAGCCGCTAATACCTCGTCGTTTTCGCTGCGGAAATCTTTGGCCTCCTCCAAGTACGGCTTCTGGGCTCTGCGCGAGAATTCGACGGGATCCGCATTTTAATTTTCTATCAGGAACACTACGAATTCGGTCTTTGTGGCCGCCATCCGCTGGGCCTTTAGCAGGAGATAGCGCGGCCGCGGCGCAGAAGTGACTTGATGTTTTCATTGATGGCTTCCACGGCGGCGAGCGGCACTTTCATCAGGCAGTAATTCAGAATCCCTTCGAGGTGCTTTAACAGCATCGTGGCCAGCTTCTGGAACGGCTTGAGACTGCGCCAGCGGAGTTGGTCGATCCAGCGCTGGAGATAGTTCAACATCGCTCCCTCCTAACGATACTCGGCCCAGCGCACTTCAGCCACCGCTTGGTTGGCGTGTTGCATGACGTGGAACTTGTCGTACACGATCTGGCAGTTCGGCGCGGGCTGCTCCGATGCTCAGCCGGTGCGGTTTCCACATATCCACGCAGGCCGCCTCGATCCGCATCCGCTGGCCTCGGCTCAGTCCGGTCTCGAAGAACTCATCCAGCGTTTCTTTCTTCCGCTCCCACCCAAATCAAACCGGCTCGCCCGTGGTTGCTGAGCACCGTGATGAATTTCTGCTTCTTCCCTAAGTGGATCTCGTCGACTCCCATCTGCACCAGCACCGGCTTCCGCCGCGCGGTCATCGCGCCAGATAGCGCAAGTCGATCGCCTTGAACCGTGCTCGCGGCCAACCCAAATTGCCGCGCTACTTGCCGCGCCGAAGCACTTAAGTACCAAAAGTACACTCGTGGGTGGGCAGTTGGGTGGGTCGTTTTGGATGCTCCCGGGGCGGATTGATGTAGGCCCTGACGAGGTGTGCTGGATAAAATAGGAGGATATTGTGTACACTATCCGTAGATTCTATCCATGGCCGCCACCGCCGACACAGCACTCGCGAAAGCCCGGCAAGTATTCTCCAAACACGGGGGCATGCTTCGTACCTCCAAGGCGATGCACCTTGGGATTCACCCGCGTACCCTGTACAGCCTCCGCGACGCTGGAGACATAGAGCAGGTCGGCCGGGGACTCTATAGGCTCTCCACGGCACCACCGCTCTCAAATCCGGACCTCGTGCCGATCGCGATCCGGATTCCACGAGCCGTCGTTTGCCTTGTCTCGGCGCTGGCACACCACGGTCTAACCACCCAGGTTCCGCACGCTGTCGACATCGCGCTACCCAGTCACGCGCAGGTTCCGAAGGTCGATAGAGTCCCGCTCCGGGTCTTCTGGTATCCCGAGTCTTCTTTTCGCGCCGGTGTCGATGTGATCACGGTTGACGATGTTCCCGTGAAGATCTTTTCTCCGGAAAAAACGATCGCCGACTGCTTCAAGTACCGAAACAAGATTGGCCTGGACATCGCCATCGAGGCGCTGCGCACTTACCGCGAACGCACACGAAAGCCGAACAGGGCAGCTCTGACAAAATTCGCCCAAATCAATCGCGTCCAGAAAGTCATGCGCCCGTATCTTGAGGCTGTGCTGTGAGCGGGCGCGATATCGCCACCTCCATCAGGCAACGCCTGCTCAACAAGTCGCGCACGCAAGGCCGCCCGTTTCAGGAACTGCTTCAGTATTTCGCGATGGAGCGTTTCCTGTATCGACTCGCCAAATCGCCGTACTCGGGTCGGTTCATTTTGAAGGATGCCTTGTTGCTGACCGCTTGGCGCGCGCCTCAATCCCGGCCTACCATGGACATCGACCTCGAAGGACGAGTGAACAATGAGCTCGATCACATTAAAGAGGTGGTCGCCACAGTATGCGGAGTCGATGTTGAACCCGATGGCATCGCATTCAATCGGACGTCCATCGAAGTCAGCCGGATCAAGGAGGACGCGGATTACGAGGGTCTCCGAGTTCAGTTCCACGCAACGCTCGCGAGAGCGCGAATTCCGATGCAACTCGATATCGGGTTCGGCGATGTCATTACTCCTGGACCGACGGATATTGAGTACCCAAGCTTGCTGGATTTCCCTGCGCCTGTGCTCCGCGCCTATCCCAAAGAGACGGTCGTCGCTGAGAAACTGGAAGCGCTGACGGCGCTCGGTCTCCTCAACAGCCGAATGAAAGACTTCTATGATCTCGCCCTCCTCTTCCGCATGTACCCGTTTGAGGGCGAACGCCTGCTGAAGGCAATCTCCGCGACCTTCCGTCACAGAGGAACCACTATCGAAGTCGAACCGATTGGACTGACGCAGGCGTACTGCGATTACCCCGCCCGTGCTATCCAATGGCGTGCATTCGTGCGCCGGAGCCGGTTCGGTGAAGAGGCTGGTGATCTGGGGCGACTCGTCGCCGATATCAGAACATTCGCACTGCCGGTGCTCTCAGCGATTGCCTTGGGGAATTCGTTCAAAGCCATTTGGAAGCCGGGCGGACCCTGGGAGTGACCGCTACTTTGATCAGCCAGACAAGTCCTTGGAAAGCAACCGACATCCAGCTAGCCAAGCTAGTCTTTACCGTTGTCGCCCAGCCGCGGCACTTAGAGATACACTTGTCGCGACACAATTCCTGTTCCGACAGCGGGCACCTTCGAGGAGCGGCTGGCGGTGTTTGTGCCAGAGCGAATGGCTTCGGCGGTTTGTTGGAGCGATGTCACGACGGATGGACGAAGAGGCTGACGCCAGTTCAATGCCACGCGCGGCAACTGGGAGGAACTGGCCGATGCCGTTGGGAAGAGCCGTACGCGAAGCCGCTAAGACGGGATACGCCCGAGGTGCTAGACGCCGCTGGCTGCCGAATTCTCCGACTGACAGCCGTGCTCCCCGATGTGGCGGTCTAGGCGCCCGCGCGCTTGGCTTAGCTTATTCCAAGCCTCGTCCGCAGCGCGGCTGAGACGGTCGTATTCTTCTTTTTGTGACACGCCTACCCTGCTGCGAAGCAGGGTGCCGACGGTCTCGACGGAGGCCCGGGCGTCGTCGTGATCTTTTTCAAGTTTTGCCCGCTCGGGGCAGGGCATAGAGGCGCCGCCTCAGTATAGCGAGTGTCACCGAAGCGGGCTGCCAAGTCGGTGCAAGAGAGTACGGATTCGTTAGAGTATGCCGGGTTGGAAAGTGTTTCAGCGTAACGTCGGGCTGATTGGGCTAGTGCCCGGTCAGCGGTCCAATGTGGAGCAGGTTTCGCAGTTGCGGCTCTCTACCCTCTTATTACGAGAATCCCGGCGGTGAGAATGAGTGCGGGCGGCATGACGAGCACGCCCGCCTTGAGGAAGGTCCAGGCGCTCACATGCTCTCCCTCGCGGCGAAGGGCGATCAGCCAGAGCACGGTCGCGAGCGATCCTGTGACGGAAAGGTTCGGGCCGAGATCGATGCCGACGAGAACTGCGTTCCGTATGTGGTCCGGAAAAGACGCGGCTTGAAGCGCGCTGCCTGTGAGCAGGCCCGAGGGCAAATTGTTCATCACGTTCGACAGGAAGGCGACGCCGAAGGAGGCTGACAGGGAACCTGCCAAAGGCGGATAGTCGGAAAACGCTTTGATCACGCTTGTGATGTCCTGGCGAGCGCCCGCCGCGTTGAGCGCCTCGACGAGGACGAAGAGACCCGCCACCATCGGCAACACACTCCACGAGACCGCTCGCGCGATATCCGTAATGGCCTTCGCGTTAACGCGCGTTGCAATCGCGACGGCGACGACTGCGGCCGCAAGGGTGGGAATCCCGAGATCCATGCCGAGAACGGAGGCCAAGATAAGGACCACGCCCGCAAACGCCATGCCCCATGCGGCGCGGCGTCCTTCGGGCGTGAGGGTCGTCACTTGGGAGCCGTCTTCAGTCTTGCCATGGAGGTCGCGCCGCGAGATGAACCGCAACACAACAAAGGTCACGACGATGGAGGCAAGCGA
This sequence comes from Bryobacteraceae bacterium, assembly GCA_035294665.1. Taxonomy (GTDB): domain Bacteria; phylum Acidobacteriota; class Terriglobia; order Bryobacterales; family Bryobacteraceae; genus PSRJ01. Next base: position 45,911 of record DATGKM010000016.1, read on the forward strand.
CGGCAACAGGAACACCTTCAGCCAGGAAAATAGCGGAGGAAGCTGCTTGCCGTAGACGACGAGATTGGCTGGGTTGGAGATCGGGAGCACGAAGCTCGCCGCGTTGGCAATGAACGCGCAGCTCAGAAGATACGGCAGCGCCTCGGCGCGGGCCTTCCTGACGGCCGCGTAAACGGCTGGCGTGAGGACCACCGCCGTCGCATCGTTGGAAAGGAACACCGTGACGAGTATGCCAACGCCGTAAATGAGCGCGAAAAGACGAGAGCGGGAGCCACGCGCGGCCCGCACGGCGTGACTGGCGAGCCAGTCGAAGACGCCTTCGCGACGGGCGAGTTCGGAGAGCAGCATCATGCCGGCGAGAAACAGGTAGACGTCGGTGCCTTTTCCGGCGGCTTGCCACGCGGCCAGGGGCGTCAGGGCTCCCACCAGCACAAGAAGCGCCGCTCCGAGACAGGCCCAGACGGCTTCGGGCCAGTCTCTCGGCCAGAAAAGGATGCCAGCGATGGTGACCGCTGCGATGGACCACACGAGTGCCGTGCTCAATGTCGATCTCCGTCAGAACTTCGAGATGAGGTAAACACCGGCGACCATGAGGAAGCCGCCCAGTACCCGCCAGGCGCTTATCGCGTGCACGGGCACGTTAAACCATCCGAAGTGGTCGAGCAACAGCGAGGTCGTGAGAGCCGCAGTGACGGTGATTCCGACAAACGTGCCGGCGCCGACCTTTTGCACTAGCGTGAGCCCGGCATAAACCTGTACTGCGCCGACGAGCCCGCCGAGCGGCGCCCACCAGGGCATCGAGGCAAGGTGGCTTGCGCCGGGCAGCGGGCTTGGAAACATCGCGAAAACGCAGATGAAAAACGCCGTGATGAGCGCGAAGGAAACCGTGCTGGCGAGCCAGCGGTTTTCAAGTGAGGTGAAGAGCTGGGCGTTCATCGCGGCGCCGCACGTCTGCAAGGCGCCGCCCAGAATGATAAACGGGTAGATGAATCCTGCTTTCATAGTGGTCCTTTCAAACCGTCTCTACTGAAAGAGCGGGTCTCTCTCGCTCGGGCGCCGTGTCCTTCGTGCACGTCTCCGGCACCAGCAAGAGGAAGACGGCCGCGCCAAGCGCGGCGAGAAGCGCGAAGGCATAGAAGGTTGTCTTGAAGCCGAGGTGCTCGACGAGCAATCCGGAGATAAGCGGCCCGGCCACGCCCCCGACGCCCACCGCCGTGGCGAAAAGGCCGTTCAGCGTATTGAAATACCCTTTGCCGCGCGTGAGGTCCGCTGCGATGGCAACAATCGCGACGCCGAAGATGCCGGCGCCAATGCCGTCGAGGCCTTGGAGCAGGACCAGAGCGGCCGGGCTGCTCACGAGGGCATAAGAAAAGATACGGCAGGGGAGAACCAGGAAGGCCACCGCCATGACGGGCTTGCTGCCCCAGGAATCGCAGAGCCTGCCCGTAACAAGCGCGACCGGCACCATGACGAGTTGCGCCGTCAGGACGGTCGCCGTCATGAGATTGTCGGAGCCTCCGAGCTTCTTCACATAGAGAGCGACGGTGGGCAATATCGGCGCATTCGCAAGATGGAAGGCAAAGACGGCGATGAAGAGAGACAAAATGGTTCGGTCGCGAAAGAGCTCCGTGGCGTGCACGTGCTTTTCCTGCCCTCGCGTGAGACCCGTCGCCACCTTCTCGTTGAGGTCCTGCTCGCGGATAAGCCTCATCGAAGCTGCGGCGAATATGGAGCAGACGCCGACGGCATAAAACACTGAGTTCAATCCGAGGGTGGATACGAGCGCCATGGCGAGCAGCGCTGCCACGATGTTCCCAGCGTGGTTCCAGCCCTGGTTCTCGCCCATGGTGCGGTTCAGCATCTGGTGGCCCGCAAGGCCGAGGGCGAGCGCGCCGAGCAGCGGGCCGAAGAGAGTCTGGACGGCGCCTGACGCAAAGAGCAGGCTGTCGACGGCGACAGCCGTTTGTGGAATAAGCGGAAGCGCCATGAAACAGCCGCCCGTAAGAAGCGAGGAGACGGCAAATAGCGAACGGCGGCGCGAGACCCGGTCCGTAAGCCAGCCCGCGAAGCCCTGGAACAACACGCCGCCGAGACCGGCCACGGCCGTGGCTACGCCCAGCGCGTCGTACCGCCAGCCGGCGTTCTTGAGGAAGACATTGAGCACGGGCAGAATGACGCCGACCATTTCCGCCTGAAAGAAGTTGGCTGCGTTCAATCCGGTAAAGCTTAATTTGGATGTGCTTTTCATTTCTCCTCAAAAATGCGCCTGTAGCGTGAATTGCATCTGCCGCCCGTCCGACGCGGCGTTCGCCTCGCCGAATAGCGGCGAAGTGATCACGCCAATGTAGTTGTCGAGGTTCGTGTGGTTCAGGACATTGAACGAATCCAAGCCGAGTTCCGCATCGATCTGGCGCTCGCCAAAATGAAGCGGGATCTTGCGGCCGAGATGGACATCAACCGATGCCTGCCCCGGTCCCTCGCCTGTGTTGCGCGCCACGCCGGGCGGGCGAACATTGGCTACGCCTTCGGGATTGACCTGGCCTGTGGTTATGTCAAAAGGCAGCCCCGAGCGGATAACGGTCATTGTTCCGAGGACTAACTTCCAGGGAAGCTGAATGGTTCCCGACAAACCGAAACGGTTGCGGGCATCGTTATTGGCCCGGCCCCATTCGGGCCGGAGGTCGTAGCTGTTTGCCGGCAGAAGCGCCGCGAAGAGCCCGGCCGCGGAAGCCATCACGCCGGGCGGCGGCGGGAAGGCTGCGCCGGTATCGTCATAAAGCCGGGACAAGGTGTACTGTGCGAAGAACTGAAACCTTCGCATCGGCGGGCTTTTCAGCGTCCAGTTGAGAATATTGCCGCGCGAGGAAGCCGACGATTCGATCTGGTCGATGTTCCCCTCGTCCGGATTGGGCCGCAGGCCCGTCGAAGCCACCGGCGCATTGATGTCACGGGCGCGCAGGAGATGTGTTCCGCGCTGATACGTGTAATCCGAAACGAGCACGAAGCCGAACGGGAGCTGACGCTCGACGGTCGCGCTGGCCTGGTAGACGCGTGGCAGCGTCATGTTGGGATCGATGCGCCACAGACTGACCTGAGCCGGCGCGCCAGTCGTGATTACTTGGGAAGCCGGATAGGCGGGATCGGTCACCACATACTGCTGGGTTTGAATTCCGTCGTATCGCAGGCTCTGCTCCAGCACGGGTGGCGGACGCCGGTCGTAGAAGACGCCGCCGCCGATGCGGATGACGGTGCGATGATCCTTGCCGGGCGCGAAAGCCGCCGCTAGGCGCGGCGCGAGGTTCAGGTTTCGGGAGAGCCCGGATTGAAACTCGTCCCGCACGCCGGCGAAGAGGCTGGCGCTGCCGATCTTCCGCTCATACTGCGCGAACCAGGCGTAATCGTGCTGCTGGAAGGACAGCAAGGGGTTGCCCGTCGTGATCGTGAACTGCTCGGGCTCTCCGGCCTCGTAAGCGGCAAGCGAGGCGAAGGTGTAGGTCCCGCCGAAGTTGTCGGCGTTGTAAGTGTGGAAGGGATGCAAATTCGCGGTGACGCCGAACTTCCATTCGCTTTTGCTTTGCGCGAATGAGAGCGTATCCTGCATGTCCGTGCGCGGCTCCTTGCGCCACTCGTTCACTTGCGCGCCGCCGCTGGAGAAGGCTCCCTGGACGATGACGAGCGGCTGATCGTTCGCGGAGCTCACGCGCGTGGTATTCGTGCCGAGGGCGATGCGAAAGCTGTTGAGCAGCTCGGGCGAGAGAACGAATTGGTCGGAGATTTCGATGCGGTAGTCGTGGTGATAAAAGGATGTTGCGAGGTCCGGCAGGGAAAATCCCCCGATGCCGCCGTTTTGCGTCTTGTCGATGTGGAGCTCATATTTAATGCCGATCCGCTGCGCTTTCGTCGCCTGCCAGTCGAGCCTTCCAAGGAAGCTGTAGCGCGTGACCGGGGATAGAACGTCGGATTGAAGAATTCCGAACGGGAGATAGGCGAAAACAGCCTGGCTTTGCTGCTGCAGCTCCGTGTTCGCGTCGAGGAAGAACCACAGACGTTTGCGCAGAACGGGACCACTGAGATTGCCTTCGTAGCCGTAGCGCGAGAACGGCGGTTTCGTGTCGGCCATCGGATTACGCGCATCGAATATGGAATTGCGCGCGCGGACGATGAAGCCGCCATGGAAGCTGTCGTCGCCGCCCTTCGTGTCGATCTCAATGCGATCCTTGCCCGGTTTTGGAAACTCCGCGGAATAGGCGTTGTTGTTGACGCGGACCTGTTGAATGGATGAAAGCGGAAGTTCGGCGTCCGTTCGCTCCATTCCGTCCACGATGACGGTCGGCGCGGCCCCGCCTGCCGGGTTGACGAAGGAGCCGAGGGCGGTCAGGATGTCGCCGTCTTTGACAGGCAGCTCGGCAAGCATTTGCTGGTCGAGAACGAAAGCATCCTGGTGCGCGGCCGTTGACGTGTCGAGTGACGAGGCACGGCCTTCCACCGTCACGGAGTAAGCTTGCGTGGCGAGCGGAAGGACGATTCTCAAGGCGCTATCCTTATCCGACAAGCTGACAGCCAGGCGTTGAGTGGCGAAGCCGCTTCTGGTCACGCTGAGCCTATAGGTCCCAGGCGGTAGTGGCGTGCTTGCGAATGTCCCGCTCGTGTCGGACTGGAGCCGCGTAACCTGATCGACGCCTCCGCTGATTTCGCCGGCCCTGATTTCAATGGTCGCCTCCGGTATGGGCGCCCCGGTCTGGTCGGTCACAACGCCGGAGATCTTGTGGTAGCCGGCGGCAAAAGCGGCAAGGCTGAGAATCGAGGACAGCAGAAATCGCATTCAAGCGGGCGCTCCCGATGAAGCGCGATGCAGCTTGGCCACCAGAGCAAATGCCTTTGGGCGCCTGGGCGTTTCCAGATTGCGGCGGGCGCTGAGCGTACAAAGCCGTCCGTAATCCGAACGCTGCCTTCGTCTGGATCTTATGTAATGGAATGGCCAAGATTGGATCGCTGGCTGCTTTGAGTAAAGCGGAACTATATTTTGATGCTGAAACGTATTCCTTACCTGGCGATCATTGTAGCGACGGGTTTGAGTCTTGGCTGGATGGCGAAGGCTCCGGCCCAACCCCTGCCCGGCAAGAAGGCGGACAAGAAGGGCAAGGACAAGAAGGGCGATGACATCGCGCGGTTCGAGGACCGACTGCAGCGCCTACGCTGGCAATTCACGCAGCCGGAGACGGACCCGGAGCGCCGTAGCTTGCTGACCTGGTCAGGCAGCTATGCAAACAGAGCGGAGCAGATCTGGAGGGCAGGACAACCTTATATAGCCGATCGCACGCTGGCCGGGGCGGAGGCGCTTGTTCAGGCATCCGATCATCTCGGACATCTTAAAGATGCGCCCGGCCCTCCTCCGCCGCCCGCCGAAGCCGTTTCGCGCCAACTCGCGGATGTATATTTTCGCACGCGGGAGGCCGATTACTTTTTGCAAGAAATCCACGATAGTTCGGCTTCGCGCCTCGTGTCCCTTGCGCGTCAATACTATCAGCGCGCCGTTGAATCCTACGACCGTTCGGATTTTCGCGCGGCCGACGAATATGGCAAGATGGCCGAGGAGCTGGTGATGGCTCTGGAAAGCCTGGCGCAGGCGGCCACTCTGGCGCCCCAGCCACGCCGATGAAAGAGACAGCCGTATGAAGTCGCTCTTCAAGCGACGGCTTCAACTTCAATTGCTGTTCATCCTCCTGGCCGCAGTGCTCGTCGCAACGCTTAGCGTCCTGTTGATCTCGGATGCCGTCAGCAGCGCGGAGGGCGTGTTACTGACGGACGCGGGGAGATCACTGACTGCGGCCGTGTCAGAGCTCGATGAGCAATACAAAGACCGCATCAGCGCCGATGCCTCGCTGAGCGCTCTTCCGATCGGCGCCCAGGACACCTCGCTGCGCGGCCTCTCGGCCGCCGTGCTGCGCTCCTATCCAGGAATAGAGGGCGGTTATTACGACGGCACGCATTTCCTGGGCTATTCCTACCCGACCCACGACACTGGCGAGAAAAAGACGGACGTTCCAAGCGCCGAGCTCGATGACATTCTGGCCACGATTGCGCAAAGCCGCACGCAGGATGTGGCGCAGCGGGTGCTGCGCGGGCGGCAGGATCTCGTGGTGATCGAGGCGAAGGCGAACCCCGCTCGCGGCTACGTGAGTTGGGCCATGAAGCGGCTAGCCGGACGCAACGATCGGGTCGCGCGCCGCCGGGAGATACTGCTCTTGGCCCTGGTGCTCGCGGCCCTGGCAAGCATTGCGGGGACGCTGGCCACGGGCGTTGCGCTGCAGCGTGGAATCGCTCAGCTTAAGAGCGGGCTCGCTACGCTCGAAACGGATTTCAGTCACAGGCTGCCGATGCGCAACGATGAGCTTGGGGAAGTGAGCCGGTCCATCAACCGGATGGCCGGCGTGAGGCAAAAGCTCGAAAGTGATCTCAGGCGCGAGGACCGCTTGAGAACCATCGGGCGCCTCGTCGCGGGAATTGCGCACGAGATACGCAATCCTCTGAACAGCATCAAGCTGTCGATTCAGTATCTGGAGCGGCGGATCCCCGGCCAGGGCCTGCGCGCAGAGGACTTGCACCCGGTCGTCGAGGAGGTAGACAGGCTAAGCTCCCTGTTAACCAACCTGCTGACTTTCCAGAAGACGCGGCCACCCGCTCTGGCAGACCGCCCCGTGGCGCCTGTTCTGGAACAATGCCTGGGGCTTGTCCGGCGTCAAGCCGACGTGAAAAACGTGAGCATTTGCGCGGAACACTTAGGCCCAGAGGTTGAAGCCCGCTTCGATCCTGAGCAGCTCACCCAGGTGCTCATGAACCTCTTGCTCAACGCGGTGGAGGCCGCGGGGAAGGACGGTACCGTACAGATCCGCGTGGCAAAGCACGATGCGACGATAGGAATAGAGGTGCACGATAGCGGTCCCGGTCTGTCGGATGAGCAAAAAGAGCATCTCTTCGAGGCCTTCTATACAACAAAAGACGGCGGCACGGGCCTCGGACTCGCTGTCTCGCGGGAGCTGGCGACGGCGATGGGTGGAACGCTTCATTACCGTGATAACGGACCGGGCGCGACGTTTGAGATCGAGCTTCCCGGACCGCGTCGATGATGAAAATGCGAAATGCGACGATACTCATAGCCGAGGATGAACGGACTGCCAGAGTATCGCTGGCGGGACTCCTGGAGGCGGAAGGATTTCGCGTCCTTGCCGCGGAAGACGGAGCGCAGGCGCTTTCGCTGTTGCTCTCGGAGGAGCCAGAAGCCGCCCTTCTCGACATTCGCATGCCGAGCATGGACGGCCTGACAGTACTGCGCCGCGCGCGCGAGGGCGGATCCGACACTGCGCTCATCGTGATGACGGCGCATGGCGACAGCGGCACTGCCATTGACGCGATGAAACTCGGGGCCTTTGATTATGTTTCGAAACCGCTCGACTTCAAGGCCGTCCTGACGCAAGTGGAGCGCGCGATCGAACAGCGCAAGCTGGCGCGGGAGTTGAAGGCGTCTCGGTCCTCCTCGGAAAAAGATCCCGTCACAACCGCATTTGCCGGGCATTGCATGGTGGGCCACAGCCCCGCGATGCAGCATGTGTACAAGCTGATCGGCCAGGTGGCAATGTCGGACGCAACGGTTTTGGTACGCGGCGAGTCCGGCACCGGCAAGGAACTCGTCGTGAACGCTATTCACCACAACAGCGTCCGCGCGAAAGGACCGTTGGTGAAGGTCAACTGCGCTTCCATCCCCGAGGCTCTGCTCGAATCCGAGCTCTTTGGCCATGAGAAGGGCGCGTTCACCAACGCTCTGTACAGGAGAATTGGGCGGTTCGAAGAAGCAAACGGCGGCACGCTGTTCCTGGATGAGATCGGGGAACTCGCGCCCGCCCTACAGTCGAAGCTCTTACGGGCGATCCAAGAAAGAACCATCGAGCGGCTCGGCAGCAACACTCCGATACGCGTGGACATCCGATTGATCACGGCGACCGCGCGCGATCTTGAACGGGCGGTGAATGAAGGTTCCTTTCGTGAGGATCTTTATTATCGGCTCAACGTGGTCACAATCTCGCTGCCACCGTTACGCGAGCGCCGCCAGGACATTCCGGTTCTCGTTCAGCATTTCTTGGATCGCAGCCCGCGTCCGGTTTCGATTGCCGCGCCCGCGCTCGCGATGTTGTGCGATCACTCTTGGCCTGGAAACATCCGGGAACTTGAGAACGTCGTTGCGCGCGCACTGGTGTTGGCGCGCAGCGGCGTCATCACCGAAGATGAAATCCAACTTCAAAACCGCCCGGATTCCGAGAAGAGGTGGACGGACCTGGCCCCAATGCAGGATGGGCTGAAAGCCAACCTCGAAACCTTGGAAAAATCGCTTGTCGAACGCGCGCTGCGGCAAGCCAACGGCAACAAGACGCGGGCGGCCGAACTGCTCGGCGTTCACCGACGTTTGCTTTACGAGAAACTGCGCGAATACGGCCTCGATTCCTAACGGTGCCCACCGTTCGGGAACCGCCCGCCTGCTGTACGCCTTAAGCACAAGACAAGGCGCTCGGGTCCTCTTACGGTCCTGCGTGATTCCGTAAGTCGTTGTGAATTCTTCTCTCCGGAATGAACCGCATCTGCGTGGAGTTGGCAACAGGCTTGCGCCAGCATGCTTGAAGAAAGGAGCTTGCAATGTTCGGACTTCACATCTTTCAAAAGAGCCGGGCTCTTCTGGCGCTGATGAGCGTACTGTCGATCAGCAGTTGCATGGCGCAACCTCCTGGTCCGCCACCACCTCCAATCCCGCGCGAGAGTCTTGCACCTCCGCCGCCTCCTCCAGCCACGCTCGACAGTTCGCGCGCTTCAGTGCGCGGAGTGGTTCGCAATTTTAACTACGGGCCGGGCGGACTGGATGGCCTCGTTCTCGATCGCGGGCAGGTCGTTCACTTTCCGCCCGAGTACGCGACCCAAATCGCGACGCTTGCGCCGATCGGCTCATCGGTAGCTGTTTCGGGATGGCCTCACACCGGCCCTGCGGGTGATGCGACTTTCGATGCCGACTCGATCACAAACCAAAGGACTGGAGCATCGCTGGCTGTGACCAACGGCCCGCCGCCCCCTCCGCTCGGACCTCCAGGACCAGGAAGAAGCGCGGCGCCGCCGCCACCTCCGCCTGCTCCGGCCGCCTGTAGGCCTGTGCTCCCGCAGCCTCCTGCGGGACCGGTAGGGGCCTCTATCCCGGCGGTGGGGTTCAGCGCCCCGTCGGCTCCCGCCGCGTCGCACTCTGGAACAGTCAGGAGTTTCAACTACGGACTGGACGGACAAATCAACGGCTTGATTTTGTGGGATGGCACGGCGGTATACTTCCCGCCCGAACTTGGCAGCCAGGTGGCGAATGCCGTGCAGATCGGCGGGCGCGTTGCTGTGACGGGTTGGCCTCGGACTGGTCCTACCGGTAATAGGCTGATCGACGCGCAGACGGTGAGCAATCGGTGGACTGGAACGACCGTAGTGACCAACAGTCCGGTGCCGCCGCCACCTGAGCCGTGAGACTGAAGAATCCGATGTATCGAGCGGCAGTGAAGAAGATCTTCATCTACGCGGGAGCCGCCACGCTGCTTAGCATGACGGCCTGCGGGCCAGCCGGTCCGCTGGTCGGCCTCGGTCCCGCGCTCGACTCCTTTGTTGGCTTTCTCTTCCTGCTCGCTCTATTCTTGGGCGGCGCGTGGGTCGTAAGATCGGCCGCGCGTTCACCAGATGGTCAGGCAATCGCGTTCACCAGATGGTCAGGCAATCGAAAGGCGTATCAGTGAAACGGCCCGATCCTTACGAGATCAGCTTTTTCGCCGCGAGCCAGACGGTGACCCGGCCTCTAGTCTGCCGTCTCTGAAATAGCTTTATATTTATTGACCTTGCAGATGATTCGGCTGGCGCTCGCGATCCATCGAAATGGTCTGGGGTTCTCGTTGTAGTCCTTGAGGTAATCGTGGATCGCACTGGTCAGAGCGCGAAC
>DATGKM010000017.1:0-35744 GCA_035294665.1 Bryobacteraceae bacterium
CGCCTGCGGACTTCCTCAGTATTCGAACCCGGCGATGCCTTTGTCGTTTCCACCCACCTGCAACATACCGATATGGACCCGCGCGACCCCGCGCCCGAGATCGGCCTTTCGCGTTTGTACCGGACGGCCCGCCGATTCCGCTGGTCAGGCGACTGTATGAATTATGCTCTGGTCTGCCAAGGCCGCATCGATGTGGCCCTCGATCCGCTCATGAACCCTTGGGATATTGCCGCCGTGGCGCTGTGCGTGCGCGAAGCCGGAGGAGTTGTCACTTCACTCGGCGGCGACGACGATGTGGTCTGGAAACCCAACCTGGTGGCCAGCGCCAATCCGGCTTTGCATGCCAAAGTTATAGACCTGCTTCGCGCCGGCGGGTCCGCGCCCCTCGGCAGCCTGGGCCAAACTCCCTGAGGAGACGCCCGCCCCCGGCCGCCTGGGGCGATCAATAATCGGATGGAATCACGATATTGAGTTGCGGGCCTTTGGAGTTCAGGGACTTTAGTTCCTCCCGCTCCCCCTGATCCCGGCGCAGCGCGGATTCGATCGATGCAATCAGTTGAGACTTCAGTTGCCCGTCCGGCCAGCTTTTTACAACCTCCAGCCGGTAGCGATTGAATGCTAAGGCTGTATCGAACATCTTGCCCCCTTGCGAAGTAGTGCCCCGAGGACCCCAATTCGGATCCTCGACTTTCACTGTTTTCATCGCAACCGGAAAACCTTTTGACGGAAAACGCCTCGCTCATTCGTTCACAACCCAACAAATCCGGGCGTTCACCCGCTCAGGTGTACCGCGCTGTCCACACCACCCTGGAAGTACACCCATATAAGCAGGCCGATCGAATATCCGATCACCAGGAGAACAATACCGATTGCAAGGTGCCTTGGGAAATACATTGTGAGTGCCTCTTTATTACAACATACAGGTCAGTTCACCACTGTCTCTTTCCAAACTTTCCGCAATCAGCGTAACTCTCTGTACTATCCGCGGCAGGCGGAGTTCATGTGATCACGCTCATCTCGCGGCAAGGTAAGTAGTAATAACCCATATATGAGATTATGAGTCGAATCCCTTTGCCGCCAACATGCCCGAACCGTTTCGTCCCGTTGCCAATACTATTTTCCGGCTGGTTCTGTTTGGCGGCGCGATCGCTGTGGCGGCTATTTTATTCATCGTCTTTCTAGTGACTCGCTCGCCATACGAAACACTGCAGCGGGTGCCGCGGGAACAGCCTGTGGCATTCAGTCATGAGCACCACTCCGGCGGGCTGGGGATCGATTGCCGTTATTGCCACGTCACGGTGGAGGATTCCTCTTTCGCCGATATTCCGCCTACCGCGATTTGCATGAATTGTCACTCACAGATGTGGGCGGCGGCGCCCGACCTCGAACCGGTGCGCGAGAGTTACCGTGGCGGCGAATCGATCCAATGGACCAGGGTCTATCAGCTCCCTGAGTACGTTTACTTCGATCACAGCATTCATATCCACAAGGGAATCGGCTGCTCCACTTGCCACGGACGGGTGGACCAGATGCCGCTGACCTGGCAGGAGCCGCCACTGACAATGGGATGGTGCCTCAATTGTCACACGAACCCCGAACACTACGTCCGTCCGGAATCGCAAGTCTTCAATATCGGTTATCAGCCTCCCGCGGATCAAGATTCTCTAGGGAAGCAACTGGTGCGGGAGTACCACATCCGGAAGCTCACAAGTTGCTCCATTTGCCACCGGTGATAGGCGTATGAAAGGAGAAGCTTCCGACCTCGTAAAGATCACCGGGATTCCAGCTTCCGGCGAAACCGCCGACGAAGCCACGCGGCGGCGCTTCCTGGAACTCATGGGCGCTTCCATCTCGTTGGCCACCGGCGCGGGCTGCACACGCCCTCCCACCGACTTTCTCATGCCCTATAGTAGTGACCCTCCGGAAAACGTGATTCCGGGAAGGCCGAAGTACTATGCGACCGCCGCCGTGATGAATGGCATCGCGGAAGGCGTGATTGTGGAAAGTCACCTGGGCCGGCCGACTAAGGTCGAAGGTAACGGGCAGCATCCTGCCAGCTTAGGCGCAACGAGCGTGCACTCACAGGCTTGCGTGCTGGATTTGTACGACCCCACCCGCGCGAAAGAGATTTTGTACAAGAATCAAATCAGTTCCTGGGAATCCTTCATCGTCGAATTTCAGCGAGTTTTCGAAGCCATTCGGGAAGCCAGGGGCCGCGGCTTAAGTATTCTCACAGAGACGGTAGTTTCTCCGACGCTCGCCGCCCAACTCAGCCGCCTGTCGATGGAACTGCCGGAGGCCAGGTGGCATCAGTATGACCCCGCAGGGCCTCACTCCGCCCGCGCCGGGGCGATGACCGCGTTCGGCCGCTATGTGAATACCTATTTCCGCCTGGATCGCGCGGATGTGATTCTTTCGCTGGATTCGGATTTTCTCGCCATTGGCCAGGCGAGTACGCGTTACGCCCACGATTTCGCTTTCGGGCGCCGCGTTCGTGGAACGAACACCCGCATGAACCGCCTCTACGCGGTTGAGAGTTCCCTCACCGCCACGGGCGGCAAGGCCGATCATCGTCTGGCTCTGAAGTACTCCGAAATCGGCCGATTCGCTGCAGAACTGGCGGCGGCCATTGGCACTCCGGGCATAGCCGCGGCGGGGAACCAATTCGCCACCTGGACGGGTCCACTCTCTCGTGACCTGATGGCACACCGTGGCGCCTCGGCCATTCTGGCCGGCGAGACCCAAAGCCCGGCTTTACATGCCCTGGCCCACGCCATGAATGCCACCCTGCGCAACGTGGGCACGACCGTGATCTACACCGATCCACTCGAGGCTCGTCCGGAAGATCAGATCGCTTCGCTTCACCAACTTGTTGACGATCTCGAGTCCGGCAGCGTCCGCATGCTACTGATTCTGGGCGGCAACCCCGTTTACAATTCGCCCGCCGACGTAGAGTTTGCCGCAGCGCTCGATAAGGCGCCGCTCTCCATCCATTTGGGGCTTCATGCGGATGAAACCTCGCGGGCGGCTCACTGGCACGTTCCTGAAAGTCACTTCCTCGAAACCTGGGGAGATGCCCGCGCCTACGAGGGCACCATCACGATCATGCAGCCGCTGATCGAGCCTCTTTACAATTCTCATTCGGCCATCGAATTTATCGACCTCTTCTTTCAGATACCCGGCTGGAATGGCCAGCGAATCGTGCGTAATTACTGGATGGCAAACTCCAAGGCGCCGAACTTCGAGCACTGGTGGCGCGAATCCGTCGGCCGAGGATTAATTGCCAATTCGGCGCTGCCGGAAATCGCTCCGGCACTGCGGCCCATCGACACTTCCTCGTTGGTTCAGGAAGCGAATGCGCAGGGGCTCGAACTTGTGTTTCGCCCCGATCCCTTCCTCTACGATGGCCGCTTTGCAAGCAATGCCTGGCTCCAGGAACTGCCCAAGAACATGACCAAGCTTACCTGGGACAACGCGGTACACGTGAGCCCGCGGACGGCAAAGCGGCTGAATCTGAAGCCCCAGCACGTGGTTGAGATTCGATTTCGCAGCCGCACGGTGAAAGGCTCGGTCTGGATTTCGCCCGGAAGTGCCGACGATACCGTTACCATCCACCTCGGCTACGGCCGCCGCTACGCGGGCGTGGTTGGAAATGGCGCGGGTTTCGATGCGTACCTGATTCGGCCGTCGGACGCTATGTGGCACGGCAGCGGCGCCGAACTTCACCCCACTGGAGAAACCTATCCGTTAGCCACTACTCAGATGGAACTCAGTATGGAGGGGCGAACCATTATCATCAGCAAACCCATCGATACCTATCGTACCGATCCCGATTTTGTTCGAAGAATCAATCCGGAACCGGCCGAGAACGAAACTCTGAATCCTCAATGGAGCTTCACCGGCTACAGCTGGGGTATGGCAATCGACCAGACCGCCTGTGTTAATTGCTCAGCCTGCGTGATTGCCTGCCAGGCGGAAAATAACATACCGGTTGTGGGCAAGCTCCAGGAACTGTTTCATCGCGACATGAAATGGCTGCGAGTGGATGTCTATTTCACTGGCGATGACGAGCATCCCAAGTTTTCCTACCAGCCCGTTCCCTGCATGCAGTGCGAAAACGCCCCTTGCGAACTGGTGTGCCCGGTGCAGGCCACAGTCCATAGTTCGGACGGCCTGAACGACATGGTTTACAACCGCTGCGTGGGCACGCGCTACTGTTCGAATAACTGCCCGTATAAAGTGCGGCGCTTCAATTTCCTGCTCTACTCCGATTGGTACACCGAGCAGCTAAAGATGCAGAAGAACCCGGATGTCACGGTGCGCAGCCGCGGCGTAATGGAAAAGTGCACCTATTGCGTGCAACGCATTCGCGAAGCGGAAATCCGCGCGCGCAACGAAAATCGTTACATTCGCGACGGCGAAATCCAGACTGCTTGCCAGCAGGTATGTCCCACCGGGGCCATCATTTTTGGTGATATAAATAACCCCGATACGGAAGTCTCGCGTCTGAAGCGCGAAAAGCTCAATTACTCGCTCCTGGCGGAACTGAATACGCGCCCGCACACCACCTATCTGGCCGAATTACGAAATCCCAACACCGAGATGCCGGCATGAGAGTCGCCGAACGGCAACAACAGACCGCGCGTCCCATCCTGCCCGTCGAGCGCACAGATTTACCGCTGGTCGCGCCCGGAGTCACGTTCCGCAGCCTTACCGGCCGAGTAGTTGCCAACGTCTTGCAGCCAGACGTGCCGCTCTTCTGGTTCTGGTGCTACCTGGCGGCCATCGCGGCGGCATGCGTTTTCTCTACAGCCCTCGCCATCGTTCTCGATGTCGGCATCGGCGTAATGGGGAACAATATTCCCGTAGCGTGGGTGTTCCCCATAGCGAACTATGTGTGGTGGATCGAAATCGCGGTTGGCGGGTCGCTTCTTTCCTCGATTCTGCGCCTGACAAACCAGGGATGGCGTAGCTCCATTAACCGGATCGCTGAGTCGGTGACTCTCGCGGGGATCGTGTGTGCCGGCCTGTTTCCGATTATCCACCTCGGCCGCTCGTGGGTCGCCTACTGGACGCTTCCCTACCCCAATACGATGATCATACAGCCGAACTTTCGCAGCCCCCTGGTGTGGGATGTATTCGGCATCGGCACCTACGCGTTGGCCTCGGTACTCTTTTGGTACATGGATCTGCTTCCGGACCTGGCTACTATGCGCGACCACGCCACCAGCCGAATAAGCTACTTCCTTTACGGGCTTCTGTCACTCGGCTGGTCCGGCGCGTCCCACCATTGGCGCCTGCACGAAAGGGCTGGCTTATTGCTCGCCGGCATCCTCACACCATTGGTGTTCACGGTTCACACTGTCGTCAGTTTCGATTTCTGCATTTCGCTCGTGCCCGGCTGGCACTCTACGATTTTCCCGCCATATTTCGTCACGGGAGCCATTCTTGCCGGAATCAGCATGGTTGCCCTGATGACCACGTGGGTTCGCTCCTCGTTCCGGCTAACGAGTATCATCACCGAACGCCATCTCAATAACCTTTCGAAACTGATACTCACTACATCGGTAATTATGGCCTATGTCTATGTGTTTGAACCGTTCATTAACTGGTATTCAGGCAATTACTTCGATATTTATTCGACTTATGTCCGCTCGGCCGGAAACTTCGCCTGGACTTACTGGGCTTTTATTTTGCTCGGCCTAGGAGTGCCACAACTCCTCTGGTGGAAGAAGAATCGGATTACTCCCAGGAGGCTGTTCGTCATCGCTCTTTTGATCGTCATCGGAATGTGGCTGGAGCGATACATGCTTATGGTAACCAGCCTGAGCCGCGATTATTTGCCTTCATACTGGGCGAACTTCGCCGCGACAGGGGCGGATAATGCGCTGCTCTATGGGTCAATTGGTCTTTTTCTTTGCATATTCCTTTTATTGATCCGCGCTTTACCGATGATACCGATGTATGAGATCCGGATGCTTCTGCCACTTTCAAAGCCGGGAGGGGGCTCGGTCAAGTGACCCTTCCCCGCCCTTACGGCCTGGCGGCCGAATTCGAAGATGCCGATCAGCTCCTGACGGCCGCGCGCGCCGCCCGGGCCGAGGGCTACCGCCGGTTTGAGGGCTATTCGCCTTACCCGATTCGGGAACTGTTCGAAGTAATTCCTCAAGGCAATGTGACTGCGAAGTTCGTTTTACCCGGACTGGTTTTCGGCGCGGGCGTGGCGGGTGGCTTTCTTGGCTACTATATGCAGTATTTTATCGCCGCCGTGGTCTATCCGACCGATATTGCCGGCAAGCCGCTGAATAGCTGGCTTGCGTTCGTAGTCATTACGGCGGCTATAGCTCTTCTTTTCGCTTTAATTACAGCCTTTGGCGGAACGCTTTTCTTCGAAAAATTCCCGCGGATTTATAATCCGCTGTTCCGCATCCCCACGTTCCACCGGGTCTCGAACGATGGATTTTTCCTATGCATCGAAGCTACCGACGGGCACTTTCACCCAAACCGCACGGCCCGTTTTCTCGCATCGCTTGAGCCTTTGCAGGTGTGGGAGGTAGATTGTGAATAGGCGCCTCCTGCTTGGTCTTCTGGCTATTCTCTGCGCGGCCTGCCGGCAGGATATGCAGCAGCAGCCGAAGTATACGCCACTCAAGCGAAGCGGGTTCTATCCCGATGGCCGGTCCGCGCGACCGATTCCGCCGGGCACAATCGCCACAGATGAAGTGAATGATAACTCCCCAGTCACTACGGGGTCGGACAACCGCGGGTTCCTCACAACCATACCAATACCGGTTACTGCCGCGCTTCTCGAACGTGGGCGGGACCGCTACAACATCTATTGCTCCCCCTGCCATGCCGAGACGGGTTACGGGAATGGCATGATCACCCGGCGCGGCTACCAAAGCCCGGCCAACCTCCATCGGGACAGTGTACGAAACGCTCCGCCGGGTTATCTCTTCGCGGTCATTTCGAACGGCTATGGGGCCATGCCCGATTACTCCTATCAAATCAAAAAGGCGCGCGACCGATGGGCGATCATCGCGTACATCCGGGCTTTGGAACTCAGCCGCAGCGCGCCGATCGCCGGCCTCGACGCGCAGGACCGAGCCAGGCTGGAGGCCGCGCGGTGACTCCTTCGTACAGCCCCGGCCTTTTGTTGCGCGACGACCTCCGCCGATTCGAGTTCGCCGTGCTATTAGGCGGGGCTTTATTGCTCGGAGCCTCTGTTATTGGCGCATTCTTCGGTCCGGGAGACTTCTTTCGGGGTTACCTGGTGGGCTATCTTTTCTGGCTCGGTGTAACCCTTGGTTCAACAGGTCTTCTGATGATTTATTACATCACCGGCGGCGCCTGGGGCGTAGTGACCCGGCGTCTTCTGGAAGCCGCCAGCCGGACCCTACCGCTCCTGGCAGTCCTATTTATCCCCCTGGGATTGGGCGTCAGCACTCTTTACCAGTGGGCCCATCCAGATCTGGTGAAACTCGACGCCACGCTCCAACATCGCAGCGGTTACCTGAATCCGCCTTTCTTCTTCGTACGGGCGGGCATTTACCTTATCTTGTGGAACGTGTTCGCGTACTTTCTGAACCGATGGTCAGCGGAGGAGGACACCACTCCCGGTATTAACCGGAGTAGGCTGACTAAGCTGAGCGTGCCGGGAGCGATCGTTCTCCTTTTTAGTATCAGTTTCGCCGCGGTCGATTGGACCGCGTCGCTTGAAACCCGCTGGGCCTCCACCATGTGGGGCTTTCTGTTTGTCGCTGCCGAAGGATTAACCGCTCTTTCGATCCTGATTCTCGCGATGACCTGGCTATCTCGCCGGGAACCGATGGCGGACTTGCTCAGCGAGGATCATTTCCACGATATCGGAAAGATGCTCTTCGCCGATCTGATGCTATGGGCCTACTTCGCCTTTTGCCAGTACCTGATTGTTTGGTCATCCAATCTCACCCACGAAATCTCGTACTACCTTGCGCGCACCCGCACTTCCTGGGGCTGGGTTGGCGTCGTCTTAATTTTTTTCCACTTCTTCATTCCGATGCTTTTGCTCCTCAACCGGAATCTGAAACGCAACGCGTACTCGCTCAGCGCGGTCGCCGTTCTCATTTTAGTAATGCAGTATTTGGATCTGATTTGGATCGTAATACCCGCCCATTATAGGCAGGGGTTCCGCATCCAGTGGATGAATGTAACCACTCCCCTCGGTTTGGGGGGCCTGTGGTTTTGGGCGTACCTGCGGGAGCTGCCACGCCGGCCCCTGGTAGCCGCAACCGCCCCCGAGTTCGAAATGGCGCTGGCACATGAAACCGAGTAAGCCACTCCCCGGTACTCGCGCACTCCTGTCTGTAGCCGGAGTAGTCGCCACCACCCGAGCCACGAAAGAATGGCTCGCTGAGAAGAACGCGGAAACGGAGCCGATCGATCCGGCGACACGGTTTGACGCGGCCGACGTGCACTGGAAAGCTGTTTTTCTGACCGGTCTCGGCATTCTCCTGGGTGTGTGGGTCGCGGTGGTTGTGATTTACCCGCTGTTCCATTACTTAAGCCACACGCGCGCGGGCGGCGTGAGCCCCAGCCACGTGCTGGAATACGTCCCGCCCGTGCCTCCGGCGCCACGCAATGAAGCTGAGCCGCACAGAGACCTGAGCGGCTATCTCGCACAACAAAATGCCGCTCTCAGCAGTTACGGCTGGGTAGATCGCAAAAAGGGTATTGCCTCTATTCCGATCGGTCGGGCAATGGAGATCATTGCTCAGCGGGGCATTCCACCCAGCCAGCCCGGCAGACAAAACTATTATCCGCCAAGCGAGGGAAGCAGGTTAGCCGGATTCGAAGGAAAAGTGAGGCCGATTCCGAGATGAAGTGTTTCCTTATAATTGCTCTTGTGGCGCTGGGCGCGTCCGTAGCCGATGCCGGGGGTGCCGATGCGAAAGTTCAACCCATCGTTCCCCCGGCCTTGCAGGGAATACGCATCGATCAAAAGCTGAACGCGCAGGTGCCCATGGGAGCGCAATTCATTGATGATTACAGTAAGCCGCTCCGGTTGGGCGATCTTCTCGGAAAGCGACCCGCCATCCTGGCCCTCGTCTATTACACCTGCCCCATGCTGTGCGACCAAATCCTGCGCGGGATTGTTCACGGCCTTCGCCCCCTGTCGCTTGTCCCGGGCCGCGATTTCGATGTGATCGCCATCAGCATCAATCCGAATGAAGGGCCGGCGGATGCGGCTGCCAAGCGGAATGAGATTGTAAAACTTTACTCATTGCACGCTTCGGGGGCGGGCTGGCATTTTCTTACGGGCTCTCAGGAGAACATTCACGAGGTAACAGATGCTGTTGGGTTCCATTACCGCTTCGATCCCAAGTCGAAAATGTTTTTCCATGCGGCCGGGATTATGGCCCTAACTCCGGAAGGCAAGGCGGCCCGCTACTTCTACGGCGTCGAGTTCGAGCCCAAGGACCTCAAGCTGGGCTTGATTGAATCTTCTCACAACCGTATCGGGACGCCGGTGGACCAGCTTCTGTTGTTCTGCTCTCATTACGACGCGACTAACGGAAAATACACAACCACAGTCTTGGGCGCCATGCGTCTGACAACGGCTGGCTTCCTGGTTTTGTTGATAGGCGGTTTGGCGTGGTTCTGGCGAAGGGAGGCGCTGCGTAGGTGAACTCACTCGACCTGCTCCCCCCCACGGCTTCTACCTATGCGAGTCAACTGAATTACTTTTTCTGGGTCATGGTGACGATCTGTGGAATCGTTGCGACCGGGATCGCGCTATTCATTATTTACTGCGCGATCAAATACCACCGCCGGAGTCCGACCGAATTGCCCCCGCAGAGTTTCGGGAATATAAAAGCCGAGGCCACTTGGACGGTGGTGCCGCTCATTATCTTTTTAGGCATGTTCGGCTGGGGAGCCAAAACCTATTTCGATGCGGAACAGCCGCCACCCGAAACGCTCAATATCTGGGTGCTTGGGAAACAGTGGATGTGGGAAATTCAGCATCCGAATGGTACCCGTGAGATCAACACTCTACATATCCCGATTTATACGCCGGTTCGCCTCACCATGATTTCCGAAGACGTCATTCACGATTTCTTCGTCCCCGCCTTTCGTATTAAGCAGGATGTGTTGCCGATGCGGTACATGACGATCTGGTTCAACGCGACCCGACCGGGCAAGTACCATCTCTTCTGCGCTGAGTATTGCGGCGCGAAGCACTCGGGAATGATCGGCTGGGTGTATGCGATGAACCCGAACGACTATCAAGTATGGTTGGGACAGGGCGGCGGCGAAGGATCGCTGGCGGCTACCGGCCAAAAACTATTTCTGAATTCCGGCTGCGCCAATTGCCATCGCCCCAGCGGCCATGGCCCGGGTCCAAGCCTGGAGCGCCTGTATGGCACGCCCGTGACCCTGGCCACCGGAGCGGTACGTATTGCCGACGAGAGTTACATCCGAGAGTGCATCTTAGGAAAAAAGGGAGGGCCGGTGGCGGGCTTTACCGCCATCATGCCCAATTACTCGGGCCGACTCAGCGAAAAGCAGATTATTGCACTGGTTTCCTATATCAAGGCGATCGGGCCGGAGACGGACCTCAATCAACCATCAAGCTCCGGCAATACGCGCCGGGACTATAGCAGCCAGCCGGGCATCGCTGCCCCGGGAAGCACGTCCATTTCGGGCACCATACCGGAATCCAGATGATTGCCACCGCAAAAATCGAAGCCGTCGAGGCGCCGAATTATTTAACGGAAAAGCATGGCATCAAGTCGTGGCTGCTCACGATCGATCACAAGCGGATTGCCCTGCTCTATATTTTCGGCATCACCGGATTCTTTGTGATCGGGGGCGTGGCGGCCTTGCTGATGCGCCTCGAACTGCTCACTCCTGCCACAGATCTAGTGGACCCGGAAACCTACAACAAATTATTTACTGCCCATGGCATCGTGATGGTTTTTTTCTTCCTGGTGCCTTCGATTCCGACTACCCTGGGAAATTTCCTGATCCCGCTTATGATCGGCGCGAAAGACCTCGCTTTACCGAAGCTGAACCTGGCTAGCTGGTATGTCTACATGGCCGGTGGCGCGATTACTCTGTACGCCATCGCAAGCGGCGGCGTCGATACCGGCTGGACCTTCTACACTCCGTTCAGCACCGTCTATTCAACGACCCACGTCGCCGCGGCCGCCATCGGCATCTTCCTCGTGGGCTTCTCGAGCATTATGACGGGCCTCAATTTCATCGTAACTATCCACCAGTTACGCGCACCGGGAATGACATGGTTTCGAATGCCGTTGTTTCTTTGGTCTCACTATGCCACCAGCGTGGTGATGATACTGGGAACTCCCGTTCTGGCGGTTACGCTGCTGATGGTTCTGGTCGAGCGTGTCTTCGGAGTCGGCATCTTCAGTCCGGAACTGGGCGGCGACCCGGTCCTGTTTCAGCACATGTTCTGGTTCTACTCCCATCCGGCCGTCTACATCATGATTCTCCCGAGCATGGGAGTAGTTAGTGAACTGATAGCTGCATTTTCACGAAAAGCGGTGTTCGGTTACGTCTTTGTGGCATTTTCCAGTATCGCGATTGCGGTGCTCGGATTTCTGGTGTGGGGGCATCATATGTTCGTGGCGGGCGAAAGCGTGTACTCCGCCATGGCTTTCTCCATCCTGAGTTATACGGTCGGCGTGCCCAGCGCAATCAAGGTATTTAACTGGAGCGCGACCTTATACAAAGGCTCCATTGCGTGGGAAACCCCGTTGATTTATGCAATCGGATTCATCGGTCTGTTTACCATCGGCGGGCTGACGGGTCTCTTCGTAGCGGCTCTGGGAATCGATGTCCATGTCACAGACACTTACTTTGTGATCGCACACTTCCACTACATCATGGTGGGCGGCGCGGTAATGGGTTATTTGGGCGGGTTGCATTACTGGTGGCCGAAGATCAGCGGAAGGATGTATCCGGAGGCTTTGGCGAAGGCTGCCGCACTGATCGTCTTTTTGGGTTTCAACCTCACATTCTTCCCGCAATTCGTGCTGGGCTGGCTGGGCATGCCGCGCCGGTATGCCGCATACCCGCCCGAATGGCAGTTTCTCAACATCATTTCCACCGCGGGAGCTACCATTTTAGGCGTCGGCTACGCTTTGCCGCTGGTGTATCTCACCTGGTCCTGGAAATACGGGCCGCGGGCGGGCGCCAATCCATGGCGGGCTACCGGATTGGAGTGGCAAGTGCCTTCGCCCCCTCCGACACACAATTTCGAGGTCACTCCCATAGTCACTCACAAAGCCTACGACTACGCCGGAATGAAGGAGCAATTGGGCCTTGGCTAGTGAGTCGCTCGCACTCCGGGAACAATTCGGCAGCCCGGGCCACCAGCGGGACACCTCCGCGGTTGGGATGTGGCTTTTCCTCGCAACCGAGGTGCTGTTCTTCGGAGGGCTGTTCGTGGGCTTTGGCGTTTACCGGATGTATTACACGCAGGGCTTCGTGGAAGGCGCCCGCGAAATGACCCTGGTGATTGGATCCATCAACACCGCCGTGCTGTTTACCAGTTGCCTTACGATGAGCCTTGCGATCAGGAGCATGTCGCAGGGAAACCAGTTCCGCACTTATGTTCTCCTGCTGATTACCATTGGAATTGGTCTTGCGTTTATTGCTTTGAAATTCGTCGAATATTATTTCCATTATAAAGCACACAAGGTTCCGGGGATCTGGTTCGAATCGAGTTCATTATATGCCGGAGCGGAGGAACTGTTTTTGGTTTACTACTTCGTCTTGACCGGTCTGCACGTGATTCACCTGTCAATCGGCATCGGGATCACCGCGGTTATGGCGGTGCGCACCGCCATCGGCCGATTTAGCGCCAGTTGGCACACTCCGCTTGAAGTGACCGGCATCTATTGGCATTTCGTAGATATCATCTGGTGCTTTTTATACGCCATTTTCTATATTCCTGGGTTTCACAAGTAGTCTTATGATCTCACCGGTGTTCTATACCAGAAATTACGTGCTGGCATATGTGGGGCTGTTGGGTTTGTTGTTGTTAAGCGCCTTGTTGGCCTTTATCAACATGGGTTGGGTGAACATGTTCGTCGCCCTCGCCATTGCCGCCATGCAGGGAGCCATCCTGGCTTTAGTCATGATGCACGGCCTGTTTGAGAAGGTGCTCGTGCGGTTGATTATAGGCGGCGCGCTGCTTTGGTTCGCGATCCTATTCACCTTGACATTCGCGGATTACATCACACGGGGCTGGGTGCCGATTGCCGGCAAATGAAACCGGGACGCTATCGATGAGTCATCGGGATATTCACGTCGAACCCGAATCGCCCAATAGCCGGCCGATCGGCAAACTGATTGCCAACGTCATAACCGATCTGAAGGCGATCGTCCGCGACGAAGCGCGGCTGGCCCTTGTAGAGCTGAAAGACAAGGCCGGAAAGAGCCGGAAAGGAGCAATTCTGATCGCCGGGGCTTTGCTGCTGGGATTTCTTGCAGTCGAATCATTTCTTGCGTTCTGCATCGCCGTTTTGGCAATTGTGCTGCCGGTCTGGTTATCGGCACTGCTCGTCTCGGTTCTGATGGCGATCGTTGTTGGAGGAATATTTGCACTCGGAATACAGGCGCTAAAAGAGGTAGATTTGCTTCCCCAAAAAACGCTCGAGGCCGTGAAGGACACCCTGGATTGGGCTAGAGAGCGGCTGAGTTAGCACAGGAACTGGCCGGCCCGGCCTGAACACAGCGCCACAGCCGCATTCTGTTTTAAGTTGAAACGGGAGCGCAATGGCCGTGAATGAGGGGATTTGGAAAATTCCTGAAAAATTGCTCTTGACTCTGACGTTGCGTCAGGGGTGCAGGATGTTGTTGTGGCGAATTATCGGGTTCAGGAATTCGCGCGGCTGGCGGGAGTGACGGTGCGCGCCTTGCACCATTACGACCGCCTCGGTTTGTTGCGCGCCCGCCGCACTGCTTCGGGCTACCGGGTCTATGGCGATCGCGATCTGGAGCGGCTCGAGCAGATTGTGGCGCTGCAATTTCTGGGCGTACTGTTTGCATTTGGCATGTACGATTCTGTTCCCATGCCACGGCGCTTTCCGGTTTATTCCGACCGCTAAGGCGATCTTCGTATGACACAAAACGACCAGCGCTTTGAGAGCTTAAAACAGAAATACCAACCGGCGATCAATTTCAGCTTCAGGTCCGCTTGACTCATGTCAACATGCAAGGCGACTCAGCAAGCAGTTTTACGGTACACGCATGCGGATGAGCATAAACGGGCCGGCCTGCTGAACCGGTTGCCGTCGGCGGCGGGTCCGGGCGCCCTCAAGGAAATCAGTAATTTTGCCTCGCAACACCCGGATGTGATGAAAGCGCTGGATGGCCTGGCGGCAGCGATCGCTCCGCAACACATCGCGCGGCGGCATTAATCGGCTGCTCGGCTCAGAACTTCAGCCACATCTCATTGGTTGGCAGAAAGCCGAGTTCCAGGTACAGGGGATACCCTTCGTCGCTGGCGTGAAGGCTTACCGAATCCAGACCCGCGCCGCGGCACCAGTCGAGCAGCGTATGCATTAATTGGCGGGCAATGCCGCGGCGGCGAAATGCGGGCAGCACATACACGTTCTGAATCCAGGCGCGGCGCGGCACCTGCCCGGGCCATGGCACGATCAAAACACCGGCGCCGCCCACCACTCCGCTGCCATCGGCCTCCGCGAGAACGGAGTAGTAGCTGCCGTCGTCGAGTGCGGCGCGCAGGATCTCGCGCGAGACCGTTTCTACCTGAGAGAGCACCTCATCCGGATAACCCATATCGCGAAACATCGCGACACGATGGCCCACAATGACTTCCAGATCGGCGGCGGTAGCGGGCCGGATGAGCATGTTCGCGGGCTTCCGCCCGGATCAGGATTTCTCTTCCTCTTCGGGTTCGCGCCCTTCGCGTTGGGCTTTTAGCCGTTCTTCCTTGCGCTTGGCGCGATCGGCGGCGCGCTTCACCAGTTCCGAGCCGACCAGTTCCAACATCGCCTGCTCGGCCCCATCGCCCTTGCGCGGCGCCAGCCGTGTAATCCGCGTGTAGCCGCCGTTGCGCTGGCCGAATCGCGTTCCCAAGGTGTCGAAGAGTTTCTTTACGGAAGCGGGCGTGCGCAACACCGCCGCCGCCTGCCGCCGCGAGTGCAGCGTGTCTTCCTTGGCCAGAGTGACCAGCTTGTCCACCAGAGGCCGGACGGCTTTCGCCTTAGGCACGGTGGTGATGATGCGCTCTTCCAGAATCACACTGGTGGCGAGATTCCGCAGCAGCGCTACCCGCGCGCCCACCTCCCGCTTGAGTTTAAAACCGGCTACCTTGTGTCTCATCGGTTACTCCTGTGGGTTACTCCTGGGAGCCTTCCTGCAACTCGTCGCCGGCCAGGTCTTGCGAAAGTCCGCCAGCTTGCGGCGGAGGCGCTACCAGCCGCCCATGCGCGTCAAGACGCATCCCTAGCGAGAGCCCCATGTGGGCCAGAATTTCCTTAATTTCGTTGAGCGATTTGCGGCCGAAATTCTTGGTCCGCAGCATCTCGGCTTCGGTCTTCTGTACCAGCTCGCCGATGGTCTGAATATTCGCGTTTTTCAGGCAGTTGTACGAGCGGACGCTAAGTTCCAATTCCTCCACGGACCGGTTCAGCACTTCGCTCATCTTGTCCAGGCCGCGCTCGGACACTTCTTCGGAAGGCTCGGGCACTTCTTCGAAGTTGATGAAGATGGACATGTGGTCCTTGAGCAGCTTGGCCGCGTAGCCGATCGCATCCTGCGGCGAAACCGCGCCGTTGGTCCACACCTCCAGCGTCAGCTTGTCGTAATCCGTCATCTGGCCCAGGCGCGCCGCTTCCACCTGAAAGTTCACCTTGCGCACTGGAGAGTGAACCGAATCGATCGGAATGTAGCCGAGCGCCAGGTCCTCGTCGAAGTTTTTGTCGGCGCTCACATAGCCGCGCCCCTTCTTGAGGCGCATCTCGACGTGCAGCTTGCCGCCTTCACTCACCGTAGCCAGATGCACGTCGCGGTCGAGCACTTCGACATCGGCATCGGTTTCGATCTGGCCGCTGCGCACGTCGCCCGGCTGGTCGATGGTGAGCCGCACGGTCTTGATCCCGTCGCCCATGATCTTGAACGGAACCTGCTTCAGGTTGAGGATAATATCGGTGGCATCCTCCACCACCCCCGGAATCGGGCTGAATTCGTGCTCCACTCCGTCGATGCGCACGGCCGTAATCGCAGCGCCTTCAATCGAGCTGAGCAGGATACGCCGCAGGCTGTTGCCGATGGTTGTGCCGAAACCGCGCTGGAACGGCTGTGCCGTGAACATGCCATACCGCTCAGTCAGCGTTTCGGTATTGGCGACAAGACGCTTGGGTTTTTGGAAGCCTTTGAACATAGTGAAAACCTCTAGGAGTCAGAAGGCAGAAGCCAGGAGTCAGAATGGCGTGAGCGGTATTCCGACTCCTGTCTTCTGGCTCCTGTCTCCTTATTTCGAATACAACTCCACAATGAGCTGCTCATTCAACTGGATCTGAACCAGCTCATCTCTCTTGGGCACGCTTTGGATGCGGCCCTTCAAACCTTCCCGGTCGACATCGATCCAGTTCGGCGCCGGGGCATGGGCTGTGGCGTCGCGCGCCGCCAGAATGACGGGATGATTTCTGCTGGTCTCGCGCACGGCCACCTGGTCGCCTGGTTTCACCTGGTAAGAGGGAATATTCACCTTACGTCCGTTAACTTCGATGTGCCCGTGCCGCACAATCTGCCGCGCCTGCGAACGGCTGGTGCCGAAACCCATGCGATAGATTACGCTATCGAGGCGCCGCTCTAATGCCGCCATCAGGTTTTCGCCGGTGATACCCTTCACCTGCGCGGCTTTTTGGAACGTGTTGCGGAATTGCGTTTCGAGCACGCCGTAAACCCGGCGCACCTTCTGCTTCTCGCGCAATTGCAGACCGTAGCCTTGCAGTTTCGCCTTCCGATCCTTGCCGTGCTGCCCGGGAACGAAGTTGCGCTTTTCAATCGCGCACTTCTCGCTATGGCAGCGCTCGCCTTTCAAGTACAGTTTCATGCCCTCGCGCCGGCACAGCCGGCAAACCGGGCCAAGATATCGTGCCAATTCTTCTCCTTACCTTTCGTTTCAGGCGCGGTTTACAGCCATGGCAGGCCTTCGTCCCGCTGGTTGGCCGTTCCCTTGCGGTCGCGGCTCAGACTCTTCTCTTCTTCGGCGGCCGGCAGCCGTTGTGCGGAATCGGCGTCACGTCCTTAATCGCCCGCACTTCAATACCTGCCGTCGAAAGGGCGCGCACCGCCGATTCGCGTCCCGAACCGGGGCCGCTCACCCTCACTTCCACCGAGCGCAACCCGCTTTCCACGGCCTTGTTCGCCGCCGTCATGGAAGCCTGCTGCGCGGCGAACGGCGTGCCCTTGCGCGACCCGCGGAAGCCCAGCGAACCCGCGCTCGACCAGGCCAACGTATTCCCTTCCTGGTCGGCGATGGTCACGATGGTGTTGTTGAACGTCGCCTGGATATGCACGACGCCCGTGTGGACAACGCGCTTTTCCTTCTTCTTAAAGCTCTTCTTTTTGCCTGCTTTGGCCGGAGCCTTGGCTGCCTTCGCTGCTTTAGCCATACGATTAGGTCTTCGCCGTCGCTTTCTTCTTGTTGGCCACCGTGCCGCGCCGCGGTCCCTTGCGGGTGCGGGCGTTGGTGTGCGTCCTCTGCCCGCGCACCGGCAGGCTGCGGCGGTGCCGCAAGCCACGGTACGAGCCCATCTCCATGTGCCGCTTGATATTCATGGAGATTTCCTTGCGCAGGTCGCCCTCTACCGCGCCCTCTTCTTCCAGAATCTGGCGGACCTTATTTACTTCGTCCTCCGTCAGGTCCCGGACCTTCTTGTCGAAATCGATGCCCGCCCGGTACAGCAGCGAGCGCGACCGGGTCCGGCCAACTCCGTAAATATACGTCAGCCCGATTTCAGCCCGCTTGGCGGGCGGCAGATCCACACCGGCTATACGCGCCATACTTCTCCCTCTATCCCTGTCTCTGTTTATGTTTCGGGTTCACGCAGATCACCCGCACCACGCCCTCGCGGTGAATAATCTTGCATTTGCCGCAAATCTTTTTGACGCTCGCTCGTACCTTCATGCTCGGAACCTTTCGTTATGCCCCCGCCGTTATGGCCGTGTCAGCACCCATGGGCCGTTGTCCGTTACCGCAATGCAGTGCTCGAAATGGGCCGAATTGGAGCCGTCTTTCGTCACCGCCGTCCAACGGTCCTTTAAAACCACCGCCTCCGGGCCGCCCGCGTTCACCATCGGCTCCACCGCCAGCACCATGCCCGGCTTCAGCCGCGGGTTATCGTTCCTTTTATCCACGTAATTCGGGATCTGCGGCTCCTCGTGAAGCTGCGTGCCGATCCCGTGCCCGACAAACTCGCGCACGATCGAAAACCCGTTCGCTTTCACATGCTGCTCCACCGTTCCACAGATATCGAACAGCCGGTTTCCGGACCGCACCTTTCCAATTGCCAGCTCGAGCGAATCCTGCGTCACCTTCAGCAGCCGCTCCGTCTCCGGATCGATGCCGCCCACCGGCACCGTAATCGCGGAATCGCCATAATAGCCATCCAGTTTCACGCCGGTATCGATCGAAACGATATCCCCCTTCTTCAGGGTCCGCTTCGCGTTCGGAATCCCGTGAACGATTTCGCTGTTCACCGAAGTGCAAAGCGCGAACTTATACGCCTGTCCCGCCGCTTGCACGTAGTAGCCTTTGAACGCGGGGATGGCGCCCGCGTCCGCCATCATCTTTGTAGCGGCCACTTCCAGATCCAGTGTGCTAACCCCTTCCGCCACCATCTCTTTCAGTTTCTCCAGGATCTGCCACACCAGCAGACCGCTGCGCCGCATCTTCTCGAGTTCCGCGGCGGTCTTCCGTACGATCATCGGTTTTCGGCGCTTTTGCCCCGGCTTTCCAACAGCGATCCGTTCTCTTGGAACCCTTCCTCCAACACCGCGCAAATCCGCCGGGCAATCTGCTCCGGCGGCTGGTTCCCCGCCTCGATTTGCCGGACGGAACTCCCGGTCGAACGGAAATACTCCAAAACCGGCCGCGTCTGCCGCTCGTAATTCTCCAGGCGTTCGCGAACCACCTCTTCCCGGTCGTCGTCCCGAATCACCAGCCCCTGGCCGTCCAGATCGCACGATTCATCCTGCCTGGGAGGCTTGGAAACGAGGTTGTACAGGGTTCCGCACGCCGGACACTGACGCCGGCCCGTCAAGCGAGTAATAATTTCATTGTAATCTACCGCCAGCGATACCACCACTTCGCGGATCCCGCCGGCATCGAACCAACGCCGGATATGCTCGGCCTGCTGGACGGTTCGCGGATACCCATCCAAAATAAAACCCGGCGCGGCGTCCGGCTGGCTCAGCCGCTCCTCCACCAGCCGGTTTACGATGTCGTCGTTCACCAGGGCGCCGGCCTGCATCTTCGCCGCCATCCTCGCTCCGTTCTCGATATCCTGGCGCACTCTCTCCCGCAGCATGTCTCCCGTGGAAACATGCGGGACATCCAGGCACTCGCGCAGCAACTTGGCTTGCGTGCCCTTTCCGGAACCCGGGGGGCCAAACAGAATGATGGCTCTCACAAATTTAGAAGGTGCTGCTCCTTCGCCCGCGAATTCTCCCCGACCTGGGGGTGAACCCTTCATAATGCCGCATAATGAGCTGCGCCTCGATCTGGTTGATCGTATCCATCGCCACGCCCACCACGATCAGCAGCGAGGTTCCACCGAAGTAAAATTGCACGTTCATGCCGTCCAGCAGAAACCGCGGCATCACCCGGTCCATCCAGTTGCCGATCAGCGCCAGGTGGTTCAGCTTGATACCCGACAACATGATCATCGGGATCACCGACAGGATGGAAAGATAAACGCCGCCCACTACCGTGATCTTGGTCAGAATCTGGTTCATGTATTCGGCGGTGTTGCGGCCCGGGCGGATGCCCGGAATGAATCCGCCGTACTTGCGCATATTATCGGCGGCTTCGTTGGGATTGAAAATAATCGATACGTAGAAAAAGCAAAAGAAGATGATCCCGGCGATGTAGAGCACGTAATACAGCGGTTCGCCGTACTGGATATCGCGCAGCGTAGCCATCAGCCAGCCGATATTCTTCACCGGGCCGAGATTCACCAGGGTAGCCGGAAACGCCAGAATCGAAGACGCGAAGATCACCGGGATCACGCCGCCCGCGTTCACTTTGAGCGGCATATGCGTGGCCTGGCCGCCCATTACCCGCCGGCCCACCACGCGTTTGGCATATTGCACCGGAATCCGCCGTTCGCCGCGCTCCACCAGGACGATAAACGCCACTACCGCCACCATCATCACCAGCAGCGCGATCAGCTCGAGCGCGTTCCACTCATGCGTCACGAACGTGTTTTGGTAAATGTTGTTAATCGCGGCCGGCGTGCCAACGACGATGCCTACAAAGATGATCAGCGACATCCCGTTGCCTATGCCGCGATCGCTGATCTGTTCGCCCAGCCACATGATGAACGTGGTCCCGGCCGTGAGCGAAATGATCGTCAGCAGCACAAAGCCGATGCCCGGATTGATTACGAACCCCTGCTGCGCCGCCATCAGGCTCTGTGCAATGCCCGCCGATTGGATCACAGCCAGTATAATGGTCAGGTAGCGGGTCCACTGGGTGATTTTCCGCCGCCCCAGCTCGCCTTCTTTCTGTAGTTTCTCAAGCGTGGGCACGACCACCGTCATCAACTGCAAAATGATGGACGCCGTGATGTACGGCATGATGCCCAGCGCAAAAACCGTGAGCCGCCGGATATTGCCGCCCGCAAACAGGTCGAAGAAGCCGAAAATAGAGCCGTTGTTCGAGTTGAAAAAGTCCTGCCAGCGTTGGACATCGACGCCCGGAGTGGGAATGTGCCCGCCCAGGCGGTATACGGCCAGCAGGCCCAGGGTAAACAGGACCCGCTTGCGCAAATCGGGAACGCGAAACATGTTCGCGAACGCTTCAAATAACTTCATGGTTTCCTACAATTTCTTGCTTCTTAGAGCGGCTGGCCTGAGCGCTTACCTGGGCCGCTCGCTTAAACCTCCGGGGCCGACCCGGCGCCGCCGACGATCTGCGCGGTCCCCCCGGCCTTTTGAATCTTCTCCAGGGCCGATTTGGAAAACTGGTGTGCCTCCACAGTGATTTTCCGCGTCAATTGCCCCGCTCCCAGAACTTTCACCGCCTCGCCCGGTTTCTTCACAATGCCTAATTCCAGCAGACGGTCGATGCTGAATGTGTCGCCTTCCAGCTTCTCCAGACGGCCCAAATTCACAATGGTGAATTGCTTCTTAAAAATATTGGTGAATCCGCGTTTGGGCAAGCGGCGGTGGAGCGGCATCTGCCCGCCCTCAAAACCACGCATCAGGCTGAAGCCCGTGCCCGCGTGCTGCCCTTTGTGGCCGCGCGTAGCGGTCTTTCCGTGTCCCGATCCCATGCCGCGCCCTATGCGCTTCCGGCCTTTTTTCTGCCCGGCGGGAGGTTTTAGTGAGCTGAGGTTCATAGTTGTGTTACCTGGTATTCAGCGGCGGGCGGGTGCGCCTCAATCGTCACCTCCCGCCCTTACTCCACGATCTCCAGCAAATGCGGAACTTTCTTTACCATACCGCGGAAGACCGGCGAATCGGGGCGCTCCACTACCTGATTCAGCTTGCGCAGCCCCAACCCTTTCACCACCCGCTTGTGTTTCTCGGGGGTACAAATCGGGCTGTGGACCAGTTTGATTTTGATCTTGCCTTCCATCCGAATCGGCTCCTATAACTTCTCGACCGCGAGGCCGCGCATCTCCGCCACGGCGTTCTTCTCACGCAGCGATTCGAGCGCCACAATCGTAGCTTTCACCACGTTGTGTGGATTCCGCCGGCCGATCGACTTCGTCAGCACGTTGGGAATCCCGCAGGCCGAAATTACCGCGCGCACCGCGCCGCCCGCGATCACGCCGGTCCCTTCCGGCGCCGGCTTCAGCAGCACTTGCGAACTGGCGAACTCGCCCAGCACCTGGTGAGGAATCGTAGTCTCCAGCACATTTACCTTGCGCAGGCTCTTTTTGGCGGCTTCAATGCCTTTGCGAATTGCCGAAGGCACCTCCTTCGCCTTGCCCACGCCGAACCCCACCACTCTCGCCGAAGGATCGCCGATCACGACCAGGGCGGAAAAGCTCAGGTTCTTGCCGCCCTTCACCACTTTCGTCACCCGGTTGATCGAGACCACCGTCTCTTTCAGGTTGAGCGAACCCGGGTCGATGCGTTTCACAATAGCAGCCATCAAAACTCCAGTCCCGCGGCCCGCGCCGCTTCCGCCAACGCCTTCACGCGGCCATGATAATGATAGCCGCCGCGGTCGAAAACTACCTTCGTAATCCCCTGCTCTTTGGCGCGCTCCGCCACCGCTTTCCCGATCGCCTTGGCCGCCGCCAGGTTGCCGCCATTCGTGCGGTGCGCTTTATCCACGGAAGAGGCCGACACCAGCGTTTTGCCCTGCGCATCGTCGATGATCTGCGCGTAAATATGCGCCAGGCTGCGGAACACCGCCAGGCGCGGGCGCTCCGCCGTACCGCGCAGTTTGCGCCGGATGCGCCGATGCACCCGCACGCGAATTTCGTTTTTAGCGATCCGATGAATCATTTGCCACCCGCCCCGGTCTTGCCGACCTTCTTTCGCAGCACTTCGCCTGTATAGCGAATGCCCTTGTTCTTGTAGGGATCCGGCTTGCGCAGCGCGCGGATATTCGCCGCCACCTGCCCCAGCAACTGCCGGTCGTGCCCGCTCAGAATCAGGTGCGTCTGCTTGTCCACCTTCATATCCACGCCGTCCGGCAGCAGAAATTCGATCGGGTGCGAATAACCGAGGTTGAACGTCGCGACCTTGCCCTTCACATCGGCGCGATACCCGATACCGACGATATCCAGCTCGCGGGTGAACCCTCCGGAAACGCCTTGCACCGCGTTCGCGGCCAGCGCCCGCGTCAGTCCGTGGAGCGCCGCGTGGTCGTCGGAAGCCCGCTTCACCTCCAGGCGCCCGTCGATCTGTTCGATCTTGATCCCCGGCGGGATCGGCACCTGCAGCTTCCCCTTCGGCCCGGTAACCTCCAGCTCCTCGCCGATCCGCACTTTCACGCCGCCAGGCAGCGGGATCGGTTTTTTTCCAATTCTAGACATATGAAAAAACCTCAGGAGACAGGAGACAGAAGACAGGAGACAGAATGCTTCGCCGCCCATTCTGACTCCTAACTCCTGACTCCTGACTTCTCATCGATCTAGCTCCCATCACTACCACACGCGACAGAGAATTTCCCCGCCCACGTGCTCCTTGTGAGCGTCGCGGCCGGTCATCACGCCGCGCGGCGTTGTGAGAATGTTGATTCCCATGCCGCCGAGCACGCGTGGAATCTCCGTTTGGCCCACGTACACGCGGCAGCCCGGCCGCGAGACCCGCTCGATGGCCGAAATCACCGGCGCATTGTCGGCGCCATACTTTAAGTAAATGCGGATGGTCTTCTTCGCGCCCTCTTCCACCACTTTGTAGGTGGCGATGTAGCCTTCTTCTTTCAAAATGCGCGCGATTTCGATCTTCAGCCGCGAAGCCGGGACATCGGCCTTCGGATGCCGCGCGCGGATCGCGTTGCGCACGCGCGTCAGCATGTCGGCGATGGGATCACTCAGCATATTCCTTATCTCCTACCAACTGGCCTTGATCACTCCCGGGATCTCGCCGTTCAAGGCGAGCTGCCGGAAGCACAGCCGGCACACTCCGAACTTACGCAGGAAGCCGCGCGGCCGCCCGCAGCGCCAGCAGCGGTTTCGGTGTTTGCACCACAGCTTCGGCTTCTTCGTCTTGACGGCTGCTTCGAGTTTCAGGTCTTTGGCGATCTTGGCGGTGGTAGCCATCGTTTACTTTCTCTCCTTACTGCCGGAATGGCATTCCCATGTGCCGCAGCAGCGCCAGGCCCTCGGCATCCGTTTTGGCCGTGGTGGTAATGGAAATGTTCATGCCCTTCGTCTTCTCCACTTTGGCGTAATCGATTTCGGGGAAGATCAACTGATCTTTTACCCCCAACGTGTAATTGCCGCGCCCGTCGAACGATTTCGTCGAGACCCCGCGGAAGTCGCGCACCCGCGGCAGCGCCACGTTCACCAGGCGGTCGAAAAACTCGTACATGCGGTCCCCACGCAGCGTCACCATGCAGGCGATGGGCATGTTCTCGCGCAGCTTGAAAGCCGCGATCGATTTGCGCGCCTTCGTCACCACCGGCTTCTGTCCGGCAATCTGTCCGAGTTCGTTCACCGCGCCATCCATCAGCTTGGCGTTCTGGGTGGCCTCGCCCAGACCGATATTGATGGAAATCTTCTCCATCTTCGGCACCGCCATGGGGTTCTTATAAGAGAACTCCTTGGTCAGCGCCGCGATCACTTTCTTCTGATAATGCTCTCTCAATCTGGCTGGCATCGCTTCCTCTTACTTCACTACCGGAGCGTATCCTCCGCGGCCTCGAATACGGGCTCGCCTCCTGACTTCTGACTCCTCGCTCCCGACTCCTATTTCTTATCCAGCGTGTTGCCGCACTTCCGGCACACCCGCGTGCGCCGCGTCCGCCCGCCGGGCAGTCGATCCACGTGATGCCCGATCCGCGTCGCCTTGTTGCATCCCGGGCACACGATCATCACGTTCGAAATCGCGATCGGGCTTTCCCGTTCCGCGATACCGCCCTTGATCTGATGGCTGGGATTCGGCCGCGTGTGCCGCTTGATCATTCCTACGTGCTCCACCAGCACCCGCCCGGTCTCGCGATCAACCCGCAATACCCGTCCGGACTTGCCTTTGTCGCGCCCGGAAATCACCTTCACGGTGTCTTCCCGTTTCAATTCGATGCGCCGTGGCGGCGCCGCTTCTTTTTTCGCCACACCCATCTAAATCACCTCTGGCGCCAGCGACACGATCTTCATGAACCGCTTATCGCGCAGTTCTCTGGCCACCGGCCCGAATACGCGCGTGCCCACCGGCTCGCCCGTTTCGTTGATCAGCACGGCCGCGTTCGAATCGAACCGGATATACGTGCCATCCCTCCGCCGCGTCTCCTTGCGCATGCGCACGATCACGCACCGCACCACTTTGCCCTTCTTGATCGCCGAATCCGGAGCCGCTTCCTTAACGCTGGCGGTCACCACATCGCCCAGCCCCGCCCGCAGCCCCAGGTCGCCGCCACGCGGCAAGATACACGAAAGTTTGCGCGCGCCCGAATTATCGGCGACCTCCAGAATTGTCCGCATGCCAATCATAAGTCGCTATCGCTCCTAAGAAGTCGGGAGACAGAAGTCAGGAGTCAGATCCCGAGTTGCATTCTGACTCCTGTCTCCTAGACTTTCACGTCCAAATCCGCCGGGTGCGCTCCCACCTGCGCCGCCCGCCGCACCACTTCCGCCAGTTGCCACCGCTTCAGCTTGCTCAGCGGCCGGCTCTCCACGATCCGCACCACGTCGCCCAGCCTGGCCGTGCCCTGCTCATCGTGCGCATAAAACTTTTTTCGCTTGGCGATAATTCGCTTGTACAGCGGGTGCGGCACGCGCCGGCTCACTTCCACCACAATCGTCTTCTGCATCTTGGTGGAAACCACCTGGCCCACTTTTTCCGCTTTCACCCCGGTTCTGGTTTCGCTTCGCGTCGTGTCCGCCATTTATTTCTTCGCCTTCTCCAGCTCGCGCTCGCGTAGAATCGTCAGCATGCGGGCGCGGTCTTTCCGGTGGGCGCGCGCTTTTTTCAAGCCGTCCAGTTGCCCCATCGATTTCTGGAAGTGGAACCGGAACATCTGCTCTTCCATTTCCCGCAACTGCAGCCCGATCTCTTCTTCGTCCAGCCCGCGAATCTTATCTGCCTTCATATCGTTTGCACCGCTTTGTTTATACCGCCCGGGTTTTATACCGCCTGGGCGGCTTCCCGAGAGATGAACTTGGTTTTGATCGGCAGCTTGTGCGCCGCCAGTTTCATGGCCGCTTCCGCCGTCCCCCGGTCTACGCCCTCCATCTCGAACAGAATCTTGCCGGGCCGCACCACCGCTACCCATTGCTCCGGCGCGCCCTTGCCTTTACCCATACGGGTTTCGGCCGGCTTCTTGGTAATCGGCTTATCGGGAAACAGGCGGATCCATACCTTGCCGCCGCGCTTGATCGAACGCGTCATGGCGACGCGCGCCGCTTCGATCTGCCGGTCGGTAATCCAGGCGCATTCCATTGCCTTCAGCCCGTATTCCCCGAACGAAACATTGGACCCGCGCCAAGCCTTTCCGGCCATGCGGCCCCGCTGCTGCTTCCGGAATTTCACTTTCTTCGGCATCATCATAGCGGTGGTCCCCCGTTACTGCTTCTCTCCCGGCGGCGTGCCTTCCGTTCCGCCTTCCGGCTTCTCCGCTGGCTGCTCCTGCCGCGCTTCCTGCTTCCATGCCGGCTGGTGCTGCCGCGGCGACATCAACGGCGGCAGAATGGGCGCCGGCCGGGCCGCCGGACGGGGCAAATCCGCGGGCGGCGGCTGCACCGCCGGCCCGCTTGGTTCCGGATGCGCCGCCGCCGGAGCATGCACTTCTCCCCGGTCCCGGCGCCGCTCGCGATCCCGATCCCGGTCGCGCCGCTCGCGCCGCGGCTCCGGCTCCGGCAGCAGCCCGCGCCGTCCCTTCGTGATATCCAGAATCTCGCCCTTGTACAGCCAGGTCTTGATGCCGATCACGCCATAGGTCGTGTGCGCCTCGGCAAAACCATAATCGATATCGGCTCGCAGCGTGTGCAGCGGCAACTGCCCCTGCAGATACCATTCGCTGCGCGCGATTTCCGCCCCGTTCAAGCGCCCCGAAACACGCACCTTGATTCCCTTGCAGCCGAAGCGCAAAGCCGAATCCACCGCCTTGCGCATCGCCCGCCGGAACGCCACGCGCTTCTCCAGTTGCAGCGCGATCGATTCCGATACCAGTTGCGCGTCCAGCTCCGGCTTGTGCACTTCCTGAATATCGATGAAGACCTCGCGTTTGGTCCGGCGCGCCATGTCCTGCTTCAGCTTCTCGATCTCGGCGCCCTTGCGGCCGATGATGATCCCCGGCCGCGACGTGCGAATCGTCACCCGCAGCTTGTTCCCCGGCCGGTCCACCTCAATCGCGCTCACGCCCGCCGATTTCAGCCGTTCGTGCAGCGTTTCCTTCAGCTCCAGATCTTCCTGCAGCAGCTTCGGATAGCCCTGCTTGGCGAACCAGCGCGACCGCCAGGGCTTATTGAACCCCAGCCGGAACCCGTATGGATGAACTTTCTGTCCCATCTACTCTTCCTCGCCTCTGTCCGCCACTTTGACCACAATGTGCGCCAGGCGCCGCTGATAGCGGTACGCGCGCCCCATCGGGGCCGGGCGGATGCGCTTCATGCGCGGCCCTTCGTTCACATATGCCTCCGACACCACCAGCGCGTCCACGTCCACATCTTCGAACCGGTCCTGCGCGTTGGCGATGGCCGATTGCAGAACTTTCTCCACCGCCGGCGCAATCCGCTTGTTGGTGGCGCGCAGGGTGTTCAGCGCGTCCCCCGCCTTCCGCCCGCGAATTAAATCCACCACCAGCCGCGCCTTCTGCGGCGAGACTCGTATGTATCTTGCTTCTGCCTTGGCTTCCATCTTGTCCGGGGAGTCAGAAGACAGGAGACAGTAGACAGAATCCCCGGTTCCGCCTCCTGACTCCTGACTCCCGGCTCCCGACTCCTTTCTTCACGCCGGCTTCGCCGTCTTCTCCGTGGCCACTTTCACCGAATGCCCCTTAAACGTGCGGGTCGGCGAAAATTCGCCCAGCTTGTGCCCCACCATGTTTTCGGTGATGTATACGGGAATAAACTTCTTCCCGTTGTGCACCGCAATGGTGTGCCCCACGAACTCCGGCAGAATCGTCGAGCGCCGCGACCATGTGCGCACCACTTTCTTTTCGTTGGCGGCATTCAGCGCCGCCATCTTCTCTTCGAGATGTGTGTCGGTAAATGGCCCTTTTTTAACCGAACGGCCCATGCGCCCTTACCTCTTCTTGCTCTTCCGCTGCACGATCCACTTGTCCGTGCGCTTGTTGTTGCGTGTCTTGAAACCGCGCGTCGGCTGGCCCCACGGCGTCACCGGATGGCGCCCGCCCGAGGTTTTGCCTTCGCCGCCGCCGTGCGGGTGGTCCACCGGGTTCATGGAAACGCCCCGGTTGTGCGGCCGTTTTCCCAGCCACCGCGTCCGCCCGGCCTTGCCCAGCGATACGTTTTCGTGGTCCAGATTGCCCACTTGCCCCACCGTCGCCATGCATTCGAGCGGCACCCGCCGCGTCTCGCCCGAAGGCAATTTCAGCAACGCCAGACCGCCTTCTTTCGAAACCAACTGAGCCTGCGAGCCCGCCGAGCGCGCCATCTGCCCGCCCTTGCCCGGCCGCAGTTCGATGTTGTGGACAATCGTGCCCGCCGGCATGTTTTTCAGCGGCAGCGCGTTGCCCAGCAGAATATCGGCCTCCGGCCCGGACATCACCTTCTGTCCCACTTTGAGCCCGTCCGGATGCAGAATATAGCGCTTCTCGCCATCGGCGTAATTGAGCAGCGCGATACGCGCCGAGCGGTTCGGATCGTACTCCACAGCCGCCACCACCGCCGGAATGCCGGCCTTGTCGCGCTTGAAATCCACTACCCGGTACGACTTTTTGGCCCCGCCGCCGATGAACCTGGACGAAATCCGCCCGCGGCTGTTGCGGCCGCCCGTGCGCTTTTTCGGCTCCACGAGCGACTTTTCGGGCGTTTCCTTGGTGATCTCCTCGCGCGAGACCACCGTCTGGAACCGCCGCGTCGCCGTTACCGGTCTGTAAGTTTTTATCGGCATATCTGATCCCTGATTCCCCGCCCCCCGCGTTTAGATTTCCGCGAAGTCCGGCACCTTCTCGCCCGGCTTCAGCCGCACGTACGCCTTTTTCCAATCCGAACGGTAGCCCATGAACCGGCCGCGGCGGCGCATTTTGCCTTCGAAATTGGCGGTGCGCACTTCCTCCACTTTCACCTTGAAAAGCTTCTCCACCGCCGCTTTGACCTGCGTTTTATTGGCGTCCGGCGCCACTTCAAAGCACAGCGTACGCTCATCGTCCTTTTTCGCCACGCCCTTTTCGGTCACCAGCGGGCGGCGTAACACGTCGAATTGGTTCATTTCGCGAGCGCCTCCGAAAATTTCCGCGCCGCCGCTTCCGATAGCAGCACATTCTCATGCCCCAGCAGGTGATACGGGTTCACCGCGCGCGTCGGCATGAGCGTTACGCCTTGTAAATTCCGCACGCCCAGCGTCAGATTGCGGTCGCCCGAATTGTCCACCAGGAGCACCGTCCGCCCCGTGGCCACGTTGGCCAGCGCGTTCATGGCGCTTTTCGTTTTGTGATCCGCCAGCGCGAAGCTCTGCACGACCTTCAGCTCGCCATCCCGCACCTTGGCCGAAAGCGCCGAGCGCAGCGCGCCCAGCAGCATTTTCCGGGGCAGCCTGTAGCTGTAGTCGCGCGGCACCGGCCCGTGAACCGTGCCGCCGTGCCGCCACAGGGGCGATCGTACCGATCCCATGCGCGCCCGGCCCGTGCCCTTCTGCTTCCACAGCTTCTTGCCCGACCCGGCCACTTCCGCCCGCACCTTGGTTTTATGCGTGCCCGCGCGCGCGGAAGCCATGTACTGCCGCACTGCTTCGTAGAGCAGGGCCTCGTTCACGTCCGCGCCGAATACTTCATCGGCCAGCTCCAGTTCGCCGACCTTCTGGTTATTCAAATCCACTACATCTACCGTGGGCATACGCCTTACCTCGCGGCCCTCCGCACCATCACATATCCGCCATTTGGCCCGGGCACCGCGCCCTTCACCACCAGCAGGTTTTCCTCCGTGTCCACGTCGATCACTTCCAGGTTGCGCACCGTCACGCGCGCGTGCCCCATGTGCCCGGACATCCGCATGCCCGGCAGCACGCGCGAAGGAAAGCTGGATGCGCCAATCGATCCCGGCGCGCGGTGGAACATCGAACCGTGCGTGTCGGCGCCCCCGCCGAAATGATGCCGCTTCACCAGGCCCGCGTACCCGCGCCCCTTGCTCACGCCGATTACATCCACTTTGTCCCTGGGCTTGAACTGGTCGACCAGCACGCGGTCGCCCGGCTTTAAGTCGTCATCGCCGGGCCGCACCGGAAATTCGCGCAGGAACTTGGCTCCGTCCACGCCGGCCTTCTTCAGATGCCCGGTCCGCGGCTTGTTGATGCGCTGCGGCTTGACGAACTCCACCAGCCCCAACTGCACGGCATCGTAGCCATCGGTGGTGGGCGTCTTCCGCTGCACCACCATGCACGGCCCCGCCTTGAGCAGCGTCACCGGCACCGCCTGCCCATCCGGCCGGAACACCTGCGTCATTCCAATCTTCTTGCCAAGGATTCCAGAAGTCATCGAAAACCTCAAGGAGACAGAAGTCAGAAGTCAGAATAAAACCACGCATGCTGACTCCCGCCTCCTGTCTCCTGCCTTCTTATTTGCCAAACGCCTTGATCTCCACATCCACGCCCGCCGGCAGATCCAGCTTCATCAGCGCATCCACCGTCTGCTGCGTCGGCTCCAGAATGTCCAGCAGCCGCTTGTGTGTGCGAATCTCAAACTGCTCGCGCGATTTCTTGTCCACGTGCGGCGAGCGCAGCACCGTCGTAATGCTCCGGGACGTGGGCAGCGGGATGGGACCGGCCACCTGCGCGCCGGTCCGTTTCGCCGTGTCCACAATCTCCGTCGTCGATTGATCCAGCACCCGGTGATCGTACGCCTTCAGCCGGATCCGTATGCGTTCTCTGAGCGCCATTGTGATTGTCTACTTTAGAATTTCCGTTACCGTGCCGGCGCCCACCGTGCGGCCGCCTTCGCGGATGGCGAAACGCAGCCCTTTGTCCATGGCGATCGGCGTGATCAGTTCCACCGCCAGGTTCACGTTGTCGCCCGGCATCACCATCTCGGTGCCTTCCGGCAGCTCCGCCACGCCCGTCACGTCCGTGGTGCGGAAGTAGAACTGCGGCCGGTATCCTTTAAAGAATGGCGTGTGCCGCCCGCCTTCTTCCTTGCTCAGCACGTAAACCTCGCCCTTGAATTTGGTGTGCGGCGTAATCGAACCCGGCTTCGCAATCACCTGCCCGCGCTCCACTTCATTCTTTTCCACGCCGCGCAGCAGCAGCCCGACGTTGTCGCCGGCTTCGCCCTGGTCGAGCAGCTTCTTGAACATTTCGACGCCGGTTACGACTGTCTTGCGCGTATCGCGGAAGCCGACGATTTCCATTTCCTCGCCGACCTTGCAAACGCCGC
Source organism: Bryobacteraceae bacterium (assembly GCA_035294665.1). GTDB lineage: Bacteria > Acidobacteriota > Terriglobia > Bryobacterales > Bryobacteraceae > PSRJ01. The sequence continues at coordinate 31,433 of DATGKM010000017.1, forward strand.
GCTCGATGCGGCCCGTCACCACCGTGCCGCGGCCCTGAATCGAAAAAATGTCTTCAATCGGCATCAGGAACGGCTTGTCCTTGGCGCGCTCGGGAAGCGGAATGTACTTATCCACCGCGTCCATCAGATCGTCCACGCCCTTTTCCCACTTGGCTTCGCCGTTGAGGGCGCCCAGCGCGGAGACGCGCACGATGGGCGTATCGTCGCCCGGAAATTCGTACTTGTTCAGCAGGTCGCGGACTTCCAGTTCCACCAGCTCGAGCAGCTCGGGGTCGTCCACCATATCGACCTTATTCAGCGCCACCACGATATACGGCACGCCTACCTGGCGGGCCAGCAGCACGTGCTCCTTGGTCTGTGGCATCGGCCCGTCGGTCGCTGCCACAACCAAAATCGCGCCATCCATCTGCGCGGCGCCCGTGATCATGTTCTTGATGTAGTCGGCGTGGCCGGGGCAGTCCACGTGCGCATAGTGGCGGTTGGCCGTCTCGTACTCGATGTGCGCCACCGCGATCGTGATACCGCGGGCCTTCTCTTCCGGCGCGTTATCGATCGAGTCGAAACTGCGGAACTTCACCTTGGGATTGTGCTTCGCCAGCACCTTGGTGATCGCCGCCGTCAGCGTGGTCTTGCCATGATCGATGTGACCGATGGTGCCGATATTGACATGCGGCTTGCTGCGGTCGAATTTCTCCTTTGCCATAAGAAAAAACCTCTCTCCTTATCTCGTTAATTTCCCCTGGACTTTGCTCACGATCTCTTCGGCGAGCGCTCCCGGAACTTCCTCGTACTTGCCAAAATGCATCGTAAAGCTGCCGCGCCCCTGCGTCCGGGAGCGCAGTTCCGTGGCATATCCAAACATTTCCGAAAGCGGCACCGACGATTTGATAATCTGCGTCGTGCCCCGCAGTTCCATCCCTTCAATGCGCCCGCGCCGCGAATTCAAATCGCCGATCACGTCGCCCATGTACTCTTCCGGCACCACCACTTCCACCGCCATGATCGGTTCGAGCAGCACCGGTTTGGCTTTCCGCGCGGCCTCTTTCAGCCCGATCGAGCCGGCGATCTTAAACGCCATTTCCGACGAGTCCACTTCGTGGTAGCTGCCGTCGTAGAGCGTCACTTTCACGTCCGACATGGGGAATCCGGCCAGCACGCCGCCTTCGAGCGCTTCTTTCACGCCCACTTCCACCGGCCCGATGTATTCTTTCGGCACCGCGCCGCCGTAAATCTCGTTGACGAACTCGAAGCCGCTCCCTGGCGCCAGCGGTTCGATGCGCAACTTGACCACGCCGTACTGCCCGCGGCCGCCCGACTGCTTCACGTGCCGCCCCTCGGCTTCGGCGCTCTTGCGAATCGTCTCGCGATACGCCACCTGCGGCTTGCCTACATTGGCGCCCACGCCGAATTCGCGCATCATGCGGTCGACGATGATCTCCAGGTGCAGTTCGCCCATTCCCGATAGAATCGTCTGCCCGGTTTCCGGATCCGTATTCACGCGGAAGGTCGGATCCTCCTGCGCCAGCTTCTGAATCGCCAGACCCATTTTCTCTTGATCGGCCTTCGTCTTCGGCTCGACCGCAAGCTGGATTACCGGCGTCGGGAACTCGATCGACTCGAGCACAATCGGATTCTGATCGTCGCAGATCGTATCGCCGGTCGAAACCGTCTTCAGCCCCACAGCCGCGCAGATATCGCCCGCCAGGATCTCCTGAATTTCTTCGCGTTTATTGGCGTGCATGCGCAGCAGGCGCCCGATGCGCTCCTTGCGCCGCTTGGCTACGTTGTAAACAGAGTCGCCGGATTTGAGCGTTCCCGAATAGACCCGGAAGAACGCCAACTGCCCGACGTAGGAATCGGTCATGATCTTGAACACCAGCGCGGAAAACGGTTCGCTATCGGAGGAGTGCCGCACCAGCACCTTGTCGGGATTGTCCACATCCCGCCCTTCGACCGGCGGCACATCGAGCGGCGACGGCAGATAATCCACCACCGCATCGAGCATCGTCTGCACGCCCTTGTTCTTAAACGCCGAGCCGCAAATCACCGGGAAAATCTTCAGCCCGATGGTCGCCTTGCGAATCCCCGCGCGGATTTCGTCGTTGGTAATCGCCTGGCCTTCAATGAACTTTTCAAACAGGTGGTCGTCGTGCTCGGCCACCGCCTCGATCATCTTCTCGCGGGCTTCCTTGGCTTTCTCGGAAAGCTCGGCCGGAATGTCCACCGTATCGAACTTGGCGCCCAGGGTTTCATCGCGCCACAGCCTGGCCTTCATCTCGACCAAGTCCACCACGCCCTTGAACTGATCTTCGGCGCCCACCGGAATCTGAATCGGCACCGGCTTGCATTTGAGGCGCGTGACGATGGTTTCAACCGAATGATCGAAATCCGCCCCGATGCGGTCCATCTTATTGATGAAGCAAATGCGCGGCACCGAATATTTATCGGCCTGCCGCCACACCGTTTCCGATTGCGGCTGCACGCCCGCCACGGCATCGAACACCGCTACCGCGCCATCGAGCACGCGCAAACTGCGCTCCACCTCGGCCGTGAAATCTACGTGCCCCGGCGTATCGATAATGTTGATCTGGATGTCGCGCCATTCGCAGGTGGTCGCCGCGGATGTGATCGTGATGCCGCGCTCCTGCTCCTGCTCCATCCAGTCCATGGTGGCCGTCCCCTCGTGGACTTCGCCCAGCTTGTGGGTGCGGCCCGTGTAGTACAGAATCCGCTCGGTAGTGGTGGTTTTACCGGCATCGATATGAGCGGCGATGCCGATGTTGCGCATCCTTTCCAGCGGAACCGTTCTAGGCATAAAAAACTCTGACTTCCTTTACCAGCGGTAATGCGCGAAGGCCCGGTTCGCCTCCGCCATGCGATGCACGTCATCGCGCTTTTTGATCGCCCCGCCCCTCAGGTTGGCGGCGTCATTTAATTCGTTGGCCAGCTTTTCCGACATCCCCTTTTCCGGCCGCGTCCTGGCGTTGGTGATGATCCACCGGATGGCCAGCGATGTCCGCCGGTTCTGCGGCACCTCGATGGGCACCTGGTAGTTGGCGCCGCCCACCCGGCGCGTCTTCACCTCGAGCAGCGGCTTGGCATTCTCCACGGCCTTCTTGAAGGCCTTCAACGGATCGTCATCGGTGCGCTGCCGCAGCTTCTCCATGGCGTCGTAAAAGATGCCCTGGGCTACGGTCTTCTTCCCCTGCCACATCATCGAGTTGACGAATTTCTCGACCAGGGTGGAGTTGTACACCGGATCCGGCACGATCTCCCGAACAACGGCTCTTCTTCTGCGCGGCATAACTTATTCCTACGACTTCGGCCTCTTGGCCCCGTACTTCGATCGCCCCTGCTTGCGGTTGCCCACGCCGGCCGTATCGAGAGCGCCCCGGATGACGTGGTAGCGCACGCCCGGCAGGTCCTTCACGCGGCCCCCGCGGATGAGCACGATCGAGTGCTCCTGCAAGTTATGGCCGACCCCCGGTATATAAGTGGTTACCTCGATGCCGTGGCTCAGCCGCACGCGCGCCACTTTGCGCAGCGCGGAATTCGGTTTTTTGGGGGTCTGAGTATACACGCGCGTACACACCCCGCGCTTCTGCGGGCAGCTATCGAGCGCGGGGCTCGAAGTTTTCCAACGGGGCGGCCTACGGCCGCGGCGCACAAGTTGATTGAACGTCGGCACAAATCCCTCTTCGCGAACGAAATCGGTGAGTGGCGCAACCCTCTAGGGGCTTGCTGGCTCAAGACAGGCCCATGTCCAAACCGGCGCGATACCGGTAGAACCTCGGGGCCTCACCCCCGGCCGGACCCATTCACACGGGTGGTAGCACAGGAGCAGAGAAAAACTCGCGAAACCTTTTGATCATAACCGAACTTTCGCCCCTATGCAAGTGGTGCATAAGAAACAGGAGTTTCCCCAGAATTTTTAGCCCTCCCAGCCGAGCGTCAGTTCCAATTGCAGGGTGGCGGGCGGCACCTCGGGAGGCGTAATGGTGGTCTGAGAGAGAATTTGCCGGATTCCATCAGCCAGTGCGTAGAACCGGAAAGGCGGAATCCGGAAAAACCGCTGCCAAATGACCAACAACTTCTTACATAATATGCGCAGCTTCATCTGCTGCCCTAAGAACGTAGCCGCAAAGTAAGCCGCGGCCGTGGAGCGGATGATGAAGCATTGGGCGCGGTCCAACAAGGGTTCCAGCAACTTCTTGCGGTCTCCGCCACGGTCGATCGCCCAGATCCCGCGTCCTTGGGTATGGCTCCGGATCAGATCGACAGCCGCCAATACCTCGTCGTTCTCGCTGCGGAA
>DATGKM010000018.1:0-42421 GCA_035294665.1 Bryobacteraceae bacterium
TTTTCAAAGAAAGGAAGGTAACTGCAATGCCTGATGAGAAGCTGCCTGTCGCTGTCGAAGGCGCCAAGCCCGATGACGGCGACGATGACGACGACAACGACAACGATACTGAGCCGAAGTTCTGCCACGCCTGCGGCGCGGAGCTCAAAGAGGGCGCAAGGTTCTGCCACGCCTGCGGCGCCAAGGTCGAGGATGAAGCCGATCAGCCGGAAGGCGCGCCTCCGCTTACTGGCCGGAGCGCCGCGCCCAGCGGGCCGCTCAAGGTGCGTCCCGAGGCGGATATTGAAGCCATCGCCGCGCTGTGCCGCATGGCCGGCCAGCCCGAGCGCACCGCGGAGTTCCTCACGCGGAAGAACCGCGCGGGCGCATATTTCAGCGTCGCCGAGGTCAGTGAAGCCCTGACCTCGGCCCGCGTGGCGGAAAGCGAGAAACGCAGGATCCATTCCCACGTGAATCCGAATGCGGGTTCCGGCGGCGTCCAGGAGTTGGAGGCGCAGGCCGTGGCGTTAGCGCGCCAGAACAGGGGCCAGATCACCGCCGGGATGTACGTCTCGGGGAGTGCGACGAAGGTCACCAAGGAGCGGGCCTACGCCGCGATGCTCGAAGAACATCCCGAAGCGTGTGCGGCGTTTCGCGCGCAGCATAACGCCAGGGGCCTGATCGCCACGCTGGAGGCGGCCGGAATCCGGCTGCGGTAGCGAAAGGAGAAAACGAAACCATGGCTTACGAACAAATGTTGAGACCGGTCGGGCTGCCGGCGAATGGCGATCTGACTTCCGGCGGGACAGTGAATCCCCAGTTCCTGTTCGCCGTCATGACGGCGACGGGCCTCGCCATCGCGGGCGCGGGCGTCGCCTCGGTCGGCGTTATTCAGGACAAGCCCAACGCGGCGGGTGTCGAGAGCGAGGTCGCGGTGGTGGGCCAGATCAGCAAGGTCGTGGCCGGCGCCGCCGTGAACGAGGGCGACCAGATCATGTCGAACTCGAGCGGCCAGGGCATTACGGCCACGACCGGAAACTTCGTCAACGGGTTCGCGTTGGCGGCGGCCTCCGGCGCGGGCATGATCATTCCGGTCCTGCTGACGGGACCTTACAAGATCTAAGCGGGCGAAAGGCCCGGAAAGGAGCACAACGTAAATGCCTCAACCGACTTTGGGCGATGTTCACGTGAACCGCCCGCTGACGAACATCTCCGTGGCGTACAGCCAGGAAGCGGCCGGCGTGGAGTTCGTCGCCGACCGCGCGTTCCCCGCCATTCCGGTGGAGAACAAGAGCGATCTCTACTGGACCTACAACCGCGCCGACTTCAACCGCGACGAGATGCAGAAGCGCGCGCTCGCCAGCGAATCCGCCGGTTCCGGTTACAACCTGAACTCGACCGGGACCTATTCGTGCGACGTGTGGGCGCTGCACAAGGATGTCGACGACCAGATTCGCGCCAACAGCGACTCGCCGCTTTCGCCCGACCGCGACGCGACCATCTTTCTCACCAACAAGGCCCTGATCCGGCGCGAGAACCAGTGGGCATCGCGCTATTTCACCCCCGGCGTCTGGACCGGCCTCGCGGTTGGCGCCGCCACGGCGAGCGCCTCGTTCACCAACAACTGCCAGGTCGTGTACTGGGATTCGGTGACCAGCACTCCGATCACGGACATCCGCCACGCCAAGACCCTGGCGCGCCTGAACTCGGGCGGATTCGTCCCCAACATCGCCGTGTTCTCGCGCCCGGTATTCGACAAGCTGGTCGATCACCCCGACTTCATCGACCGCACCAAGTACGGCCAGACGGCGCCGAACCCGGCCATGGCCACGCGGCGCATCATCGCCGAAATCCTCGAACTCGAAGAAGTGCTGGTGATGGATGCGATCTACAACGCGGCGGCAGAGAGCGCTCCGGTTGCCGGATCGGCCAACCTCGCCACGATGGGCGAGACGGAGACAAACACGTTCATCGGCGGGCTGTCCGCGGGCCTGTTCTACCGGCCCAGGAATGCCGGCCTGCTCACGCCGAGCGCCGGCTACACCTTCAACTGGACCGGGCTGATCGGCTCGACCGGCGGCGCGGGCTTGCGCATCAAAACCTTCCGCATGGAGCACCTGGCGAGCGACCGCGTCGAGATCGATGCCGCATTCGACATGCGCGTGGTCTCTCCCGACTGCGGCTTCTTCTTCAACAACGTCATCTCGGCGGTGTAATCATGCTCTACCGCAGACCCAACTGGGCGCAGTTGATCCGCGCCGGCGTGCCGCCGCTCTACGTCCTGCGCCCGCTCGCGGGCGGATTCACGCCGCCAAACACGGGCGATGAGTATCCCGCCCCTGACTTCTCGAACAAATTCCAGATGATGCGCGCCCGCCAGTTGTACGAGCAGCGCCGCATCGGTCCGCAAGGGGATCTGGAACTGGCGCTGGCGCGATCCGGGCGGCAGCTCGCGCCTGCACACACTACGGCTGCCGCGCCCGCCAAATCGGGAAAGGAAAAGAAGAATGGCCATCGAAGTTCACAAGACCGCAATTAACACGCCCGAGGTTCAGAGCGCGGGGCCGCTGCCGAATCTGCACGGCTTCTATCCGTCAAAGGGCAAGACGTTCTTCGCCAGCCAGCAGGTGGGCACGGGCGCGAGCCAGAATCTCGCGCACGGACTGGGCGCCGTGCCCGCCGGAGTGATCGCCGTGCCTACGGACGGCGGCACGATCACTTACGGCACGCACACCACGACCAACGTAGTGGTCGACTGCACGAGCGGGAAGCATTACGACGTGCTGGCCTGGTTGTGAGGGCGAAGCGATGACACCCTCATCTTTGGGCCGGGTGAACGTGCCGGCATCCGGAACCCCAGTTCAACTGGCAACCGCTCGCACTCCCTGCTGCCGCATTCGCCTGCAGGTGATCGCGGGCTTGACGGGCAAGATGTACTTCGGAACTGCCGGCCTGAACCATAACACGCTGGCCGGCGTGATCAAGGAGTTCTGGCCCAATCCGAGCGGCGGCGTCGACGATTCCTACGAAGTGTGGTCGGGCGTCGATGAGGATGCGCTCGACCTTTCCCATTACTGGATCGACGCGGCGGTTTCCGGCGAGGGGCTGATCGTGTCCTATTGGAATCGGCCAACGGCGGCGTTTTAGGCCATGGCGTTCTCGGATCTCGTCAATGCGATGGATACCGCGTGTCTGGACGCGTTCGGTACGCCGGCCACTTTCACGCCGCGGGATGGCTCCGGCGCCCAACAGATCACCGGCATCATTCAGCACCCGGCGATGGCAGAGGATTACGTCCCTGGCAGCGTGCAGGGCACGGCGGTCGTGCGGCTATTCGTGCGTTTCGCTGCTATCACTCCACCGCCGCGCCAGGGCGACACGGTCACGCTTAACGGCATCATCTACGACGTGCAGGAAGTCGCGGTAGATAGGGAGGGCGGCGCGGTATTGAAGCTCCGGACCACGTAGATGCTACCAGATTGTTTGGACCTGCGAGGCGCGAATCTTTGCCGGGCATCAGATGTCTTCCCTGGGGAAGTTCTTCCACATCTCGCGCTGGTTCTCGTCGATTTCCTCAGCGGAGAGAGAGATCCCCAGGCCAGCCCACAGACCTCGCACACTCTTGAACGGCGGCTTCTTGGCGCACTCAGCCCGGAGACGCTTGGCATGGTCGTAGATTTCCCGCTGTTTCTCCGGCGGGAGCGCCTGGACCTCTTTCAGAATGGCCTGTTCAAGAGACATCTTGCGCGCCTCAACTTCATTATCCGTCTTGTCGGCGGCTTGCGTAAATGCTGAATAACGGTCCCATCGTGGACGCCATCGTCGCCACGCTTCAGGCCATTCCCGAGCTGGCTGCCGCGATGACCGTGCTGGATGCGAACCAGAATCCGGTGTGCCGGATTTATGCGCACCATTACCGGCTCGGCGCCGAATACCGCCTGGCCGAACGCATCTACAAGATGCCGGCGCCGTCGATGCTGGTCGCCTGGGATGGCGATCAGGGCGGCAACTTCGACGGCCAGACCATCTGCAAGCACCGGTTCAATGTGTATTTCCGGATGGGCAATGCCGCCGGTTTGAGTGATCCAGTCGATTACGAGCAATTGTGGTGGATCGCCTGCAACCAGCCGCCGACCGGCAGCCAGGTCAACATCCGCTACATGCAGCTCTATCCGGGTCTCGACATCATGGACACACCGGGCGTGGCCCACGCGCTCGACGAAGATTTGCAGGACCGTTTTGTGGGCACATTCGTGATTCCCGAAATTGGAGACAACTGATGCCGGATCTCAAGCAGGAACTGGCCGACGTGGCGGCGGCCATCGAGAAAATGGAGGCGCAACCCGCCGCGCCAGTGGCGCCGCCCCCAGCCGGCAAAGTGCGGCTGCGCCATCCGTGGACCGGCGACACCAGGGACGTGGACGCCACCCCCGCCGCCATGATCCCGTGGATGGGCCTCGGCTACATCCAAGTGAAGGAGTAATCAATGCCCGCGAGAGTACAACAGTTAGTTCTCGGCCTCGGCAAAGGCAAGCAGACGAGCATTTCAGCCGCCGCGGCCACATTCCTGCGCTTCAAAAAGCTCGACACCAGCCTGACCACACCGAAGCCGGTCTTTGAGAACGACGCGGCGGAAATCGGCAAAGGGAACGAGTTCATCAGCCAGACGTTCCCTTCGCACTACGAAGTGGCGAACCGCATGGAGAAGTACGCCAGTGCGGAGTTTGTCACGTGGGCGTGCGCCTATGCGCTCGGGAACGTCGCCCAGACTGGCTCGGCCGCGCCGTACACCTACACGATCCTGCCGATCAATCCGGGCACTACGCTCGAGCTGCCATACTTCTCGATTTGCGAGCAGGTACCCGAGGGCGGCGGCAACTGCATCGACAACTTGTACGTCGGCTGCGCCATCGAGGACTTTACCTATCAGTTCAGCTATGGGCCCGGGCGCGCGTCGTCGAAGATGACGGTCAACTGGGTTGGCTCGGGGTTGCTGACGACGCCATCGGGCATCACGGTGCCAGCGCTCACCGCCGAGAACAACATGCTGGCTGCGGGCATGTCGCTCTCGGTGAACGGCGTCGACTACGTGGCAACGAAGCGAATCCTCTCCGGGTCGGTCGGATGGAAGAACAACATGCTGTTGAACGCGGGCTTCTATCCCGGCTCCGGCTTGCAGAACGGATTGCAGGTGCGCGGCCGCATGGAGATCGGCGCGCGCGTCCCCTCGTTCCAGTTCACCGCGCGGCTGCTGGCGGGATCGCCCGAGTACAACACGCTGGTCAACCAGACCACCGGTACCGCGACGCTCAGTGTCCAGCATGACGCCAACAACTCGGTGACATTCACCTTCCCGCAGATGGCGTTCCAGGTGGCCGAGAATGCCGAGGCGGACGGCATTGTGGCCGTGACCGTCACCGGCGCGCCGCAGTACAACACCACGCAGAACACCGTGTTCTCGGTAACGACGCTGTGCGGCATATCGGGCATTGCCCAGTAAATCCGAGGAGAAGAAACGATGTACGGAGACATTCCCGCCGAGGGCATCACGATTCGTGTTCCCAATCCGCCCAAGACCGCGCACCTGCGGCTGCCCACCAGCCAGGAGATGCTCGATCGTCTGGCGCAGCAGAAGTCCATCCGGCGCACCATTGGCCGGCGGAAGTCGCAGACGGAGTTCGTGCCGAACGCGAAGGCCGATCTCGATCTCTTCAACCGGATCCGGCTCGACAAAGACGGACCGGAGTTCGACGAATTCGAAGCGGGCAGCGCGATCTCGAAGCTGACCTTCTGCGACGTGACGGACTGCGAGCGCGCCGGCGACGAGGACCGCATCACGTTGAAGACGCCGTTCGGCGTCACGGTCCATACGGTCAAGATCCCCACGCAGCGGGACATCACGATTTACCGGCGCACGGTGGTGTCGTCGACCGACCTCCCGCACGGCCAGGAAGAACTGCGCTACCGGATCGAGCCGGCGGTGGAACTTTACGATTCGGTGGTGAGCAAGATCGAAGGTTACGCTGCGTCGTTTAAGCCGGCCGACGTTCCGCCGCACCACAAATCCGCTGTGGTCGTTGAGCTGGTGCAGGCCATCGACGATCTCGATCCGGCGCTCGACCCAAACTTGTAGCGCCGGATGAGTGGCCGCGCCCGATTCCTCTCCGGCTGCTGATTTACCGTTCGCTCCATTCCGAGGAGTTGTGCAGCGGCGGCGCCGATGGTCCGCGCGGTTGCCCGGATGCCAATGACGTCACCTGTGGCAAGTGCGGGCGGGCGCGCACGGTGGAGGACACCAACGCGCCAGGTGCCTGCCCGCAGTGCGGCGGCTGGCAGTTTACCGTCAACCGCTGCACTCACTGCAAGCTGGACGATCTCGACTACGCCCGCACGCATTCCAATGCCGGACGGTTGTTCGAACGTGTTTTGGAACTGGAGTTCGACGCCGCGCACTTCAGCATTCCCTGGAGCGATGTCACGGCGGAAGAGGTACGAGGCCTTCAGATTCTGAAAGAAGAACGCGACCGTTACCAGCGGGAGCAGTTGGAGAAACAGCGCAATGCCGTTCACGGCTAAAATCAAGCGCGCCCGGTTCGTGCTGGGCCCGTTCACCTCCGAGGACATGCTGGCGATCGGCAATGTCCTTCGCGATTCGATCGCGGAACGGATCGGCAGTGGTCTGAACGTAAACGACGAGACTGCGAAGGAGTTGAAGCCCGGGCGCAATGGCCGGCGCGGGTATCCGGATTACAAGAAGGCGCGCGGGCTCCAACCGATCCGCGACTGGTTCTGGACTGGCCGCACCATGCGGTCGCTCAAGGTGAAGAGCGCGAGCGAAAACCAGGCCGTGATCGGCTTCGTCGATCCCAACGCGGACCGCATCGCGCACGTGAACAATCTGCGCGAAAAGCAGTTCGGCGTCTCCCCCAAGGACCGGCAGGCGCTGAACTCTGCAGTCCTGGCTGTGCTTCGGCAGGCGCGCGCCATTCGCGTGAGGAGGGCGGCATAAGTGCCCGACCAGGAATCCATCGTCCTCGAAGTCGATCCGCGCAGCGTGCTCGCGGCCATCAAGCAGGCCAACACCGCTGTCGAGGGTTGGGAAAAGGGCACGGTCGGCGCGGGCGAGAACATGCAGAAGTCGCTCGAGCGGATGTCCGAGATGCTGATCCGGGTGAACGACCGCTCCCGCAGTTCGATGGAGCGCCTCACCCAGTCCATCGAGAAGCAGGCCGCCGCCTACGGAAAAACCGGCGTGGAGCGCCTGGTTGCGGAGCGCGACCGATTCATCAAAAAAACTCGGCGACGAGCAACAGATGGTTGACCGCGTTCGCGCGGCCTACGAGAAGATGATCGCGGTTGAACAAAACGCAGGCGGCGGTGGTTCCTCGAGTGGATCAGGCTTCAACGCCCGGTATGCCTTCTTCGGGATTAAGGACCTGATGGAGGGCCGCACCAAATTCGCGATCGCGGAAGCAGCAAACGAGTTGATGCGGCTGCAGGGAACCGCTCTGGCCATTGGCGGCACGGTCGCGGGCGTGGCCGCTCTGGGCATCGCGGCATACGAGGTCGCGAAGAAGCTGCGCGAAATCCGGGAAGAGCCTGAGCGGATCGCGGCCGAGTTCGCGCGTCTCACTGGCGCGACCAAGACAGCGAACGACGAGCTGCGCGTTGCGAATGATCGACTCGAAAACTCCATTGCAAAACTGGAGCATCGGCCGCAGAACAACCTGAAGCTCGCGATTGACGAGGCGGCGGTCGCGGCCGACCACCTCTCGGAAAAGATGGACAAAGTCCTCCGCTCTTTCGCGGAGGTAGCCATCAAGAACGCGCCAGGAATGTTCGCCAGTATCCTGGGCCAATCGGGCATTGACGATATCGTGAAGCTCATCCAGGGCAAATCCGGTTATGGCGGCCTGATCGGCGATCTCTACAAAGCCACCTCCAGCGGCGGCGATCCCACCAAGGTGCTCGAACAGTATCGCGCGCAAGTGGTAACGATGATTCGGCAATCCGAGATGGCCGAGGCCTACCAGCAAGGCAAGGGTTATGAGGGCGTGAGCTATGAGGACATCCGCGACGCCATGATGGGCCCCATGACGGGCCGCGGGAAGCTGCCGCCCGGTCTTCATTTCGAGAACATGCTGGCGGATCAAGGCACGCGTCTTGAGACTCTGCGCGCGCTCAAGCGGGAGATTGACCTGCTCGGCGAGAGCTACAGCCTCGAAAAGCAGAACACCGGCCTCACCGCTCAGGAGGACCGGATCAAGGAGATTACGAAATCAACCAGCGTCACGGAGGAACTGCGCCAACAGGTGGCTCGGGCGCAGGAAGGCGAGTTGAACGGCCTAGCCCGCATCAACGCCGCCTACGAGGAACGACTGCGGCATCTGAAGGAAGAGGGCGAACTCAACACCGTCAACGCGAAGCTCGCCCGTGAAATCCGCGATGCGGAGATCGCGCGCTTCGAAAAAGAAGAGCAGCAAATGACCGCCGCCGCCGTGTTTGGCGCGAATACTTCGCTGGCAGAGGCCGGCATTCGATCCAATTACGCGATCTTCCAGGCGAATCGGAAGGCAAACGGCGCGGCGTTCGGCGAGGCGGATATCAAAGCCGAGTACGACACCGCGATGGCGCTCGCGCAGAAGCAGTTCGACCTCGCCGCCCAGCATGTGCGCGAACTGCGGGAAATGGATGCCACCGAGGGGGAGATTCAGCGCGCGCAGATCGAAGCCACGAAGAACTTCGCGCTGGCGGCTTTGGACGCAGAGACGAAAGAAACGGGTCGAGTTGATCGACCTCGCCAAACAGCAGCGGGACGAGGAGTCGAAGACCGCCCGCGCCAACTACGACAACGCCCGCAGGCTCGGCGACGCCGTTGCCGCCGAGCAGCAACGCCGCGAGCAGAACGCGATGCAACGGCATATCAAGATGGCCGAGTTGCTTGGAGCGGATGATTCGGAAATCGAACAAATGCGCATCGCGGCGGCGCGGGCGCAGCACGATCAGGCCGTTACTCGGATTGTCCAGGAGACGATCGACGCCCGGAAGCTGCCCGCCGGCACGCCCGAGGAGCAACGCCAGCGCGAGGCAGAACTCAACCGGCTGAAGATCGAAGGACTGAAAGCCGAGGGCGAGTTGCAGCGGCAGATCGATGACGCGCATGAAGATCGCGTCGTGAAGGTGCTCGAACTTCAGAAGCGCGAGATGGAGGAGATCCAGAACAAAGTCTCAGGCCTGTTCCACACGCTGTTCACCAAGCCGCAGGATTTCGGCAAGCAACTCGGTAGCACCGTGAAAGAGGCCATGCTGAAGCCGATCACCGAGGGACTCGGCGGGCTGGTGGCGAGCGCAATCCATCCTCTTATATACGGTCCCGACGGCCAAGGCGGGATCGCGGGCATCCTCGGAGGGATCTTTGGCGGCGGGAAGCAGGATCCCATGAAGGCCGCGACCGACATGAACACTGCCGTGACGGCGCAGAACTCGGTCGCGATCGCTTCGCTGACTGCGGTGGTGGCGGCGGTCACGGGCATGAGCGCGCCAGCGATAGCGGCGCCAGGCGGAATCCCAGGTGGCATTGCGCTGCCAGCGGTCTCGGTTGCCGCACCTGCGGGTGGCGTTTCTGGCGCAGCGAATCCGATGGCCGCGACCGGTGTCCTGTCGGGCCTCAGCCAGCATCCGTTGCAGGTGATCATGGGCGCGAACGCACCGGGAGGAACCTCGGGCATCTACAGCCTGTTCACGAAGGCCAGTCTTTCTAAGACGCTGCCCAACCTGAAGGGCACGGTGTGGAACCAGCAGGCGTGGGAGGCTTCCGGCAGCGACTTCTGGGGCGGCATTCAGGGCGTCGCGAAGTCGCCCGCCGCCGGCGCGGCTGGCATGATGCTGGCGATGAACGGACTGTTTGGCGGAAGCCGCGGCACGTGGGGCGGGATCGCACAGAGCACCGCAGGCGGAGCGCTCATCGGAGAGCAGATCGGTGGCCCGCTCGGTGCGGCGATCGGGGCCGGTGCGGGCTTCCTGGCTGGTTTGGGCGAGAAGCTGTTCGGCGTGGAGTCGCCGGAAAACGAGGCCAAACGCCTCGTCAAGCAGATCTACTCGATCAGCATCGATACGGCGATGGCGCGCAAAATCGTCACGATCGCGCAGCAGAAGTACGCGAATCACGTGAGCATCGCCGTGCGCGATCCCGAAGTGCGCAAGATGCTGCAGTTGTACGCCGAGGGCACGGGCCAGAAGTTTCCGCTCTCGGCCACGACCCCCGTGGGCGGGAGCCTCGTGGAGCAGGGCGGTCGGCTGTACCAGCAGGCGAGCTACGTCAATGGGGTTCCATACAGCTTTCAGAGCAGCCTGCCGGTTCTCGGCGGCTTGGGCGCTGGCAATGTTTATCCGAACCCCGGCGGCCCGGTCACGAGCGGCGGCGGTGGCGTCAACCTGGCGTTGAACATCAACGGCCAGCCGATCACACCTGAGTTCGTAACCGATCAGGCCATGGCGGCGCAAGGTTCGAGCTATTACCGCACGCAGCAGTCGGCCAATATGCAGGTGCCGGGCCTGATGGTTTCCTAATGCCTGGCAACCTTCAACAAGCCACACCGAACGGCGTGATGCCCTACGCACTCTGCACAGCCTTCTCCGAATCGCGCGAGTACGTACAGCTTCAAACGCAATACCACGACGGCACGACGCAGCGGTCACAACTCGCGCAGACTTCGCGCCGCACGTTCTCGCTGTCGCAGCGATTAACCTCAGCCCTGGCGATCGCGCTCAAAGCATTCTGGGATGCCCAACAGGGCGGCGCTTCACCGTTCGTCTTCTACAACCTGATCGAAGGCGCCTACGACCCCACCGGCAATTCGACGCAGGGCCGATACACCGTTCGGTTCCAGGGAAGCTGGTCACAAACGACTGGCCTCGCCCGCACCGACGTTCCGCAGTTGCTGTTGGTCGAAATCGCATAATCCATGTCCGACACAATCGGCCGCATCACGGTGCCGGCGCTTGTCAGCTCCGGCCCGACGTTCCCGCTCGTCACCGACCAGAACTACGGCTTCACGCAGGACCGCCCCGTCGTGGTGCATCGCTTCGGCAGCCTGGACGCGAAGCAGGAGCAACGATTCATCGCCGGGATTGGCCCCCGCAAGTTCGCGTTCCGCCGCCAGCATCTCAGCCTGCGGGACCGGAATTCGCTGGTCGCGTTTTGGGAGGGTCTCGAAGGCGCGTGGCAATCGTTCCTCTACAACGTGCCCAACCCGGACCAGACCTTTACTTCGACCACGGTGACGTGGGAGTATGCGCCGCTCTCGATTCAATATCTCGCGAACGCAGCTCAAGCCGGATTCAACTTCATCGAAGTGATTAGTCCGCCGGCCACGCCGTACCCGGTCAACGCCGCGCCCTCGGTGCGGTTCCCCTCGAGCGCGATGTCCACGGCGCTGCTCTCGGAAGTGCAGCAGATCATTCCGCTTGTTCATATCCGCGTGCGCGAGCAGGCGGTGCCGGATATCTGGCTCTCAGACCGCCGCGTGACCCTGTCTGATAATGCCGGCGGGGCGGTGCAGGCCGCCATGGGTTGGCAGGCCAGCGCGCAGTTGTATCTTCCGCGCCTGATCGGCATCGGCGAATCCGGTTCCGACGTTCTGATCTCCCAGGACATTAAAGGCTCCTCCGACAACGTGCGCTTCACCTTCGGCAACGCCGACCGCGTGATGACGCAGCTCGCCAACGACACCGATCTGAAGTATGCCGAGATCGACCTTTGCCTCTATCACGTGAACTCAGGCCTGGTGCTGCAACTCTGGAAGGGCGTGATTCAGAACTACACGAGCGACGGCACGGCCAACTTCCCCGTCACCTGCTCCGACGGCTTTTTCCAGATCATGAACCAGTACCCCGAGCGGCAGGTGAGCCGCCAGTGCTGGAAGACCTACAACGATGGCATCAACTGCCCGTGGGCAACGAAGGGCGCGAGCGCGGCGGCAGTCACGGCGGCGGGCGGCGATCCGGCAAGCTGCGACTATTACCTGGAATCGGCCAACGGCTGCCAGGTGCATGGCATGTCGCCGTATTTCGGCGGCCAGCAGGCCGACCCGCAGGGCGTCGTCATCAAGGACGATTCCACCGGCTTCCTTGGCTTTGGCCGCAACACGGTCACGGCCACGTCGATCATATCCGATACCGTCTGGGGCCTGGCGCTTCCGGAGATCTGGTGCAACAGCGGCGGCAATCCGCTATATGCCTTCATGGTCACTGCGCTAATGGTGGCGTACCGCGACGAATCCACCTTTGCCGATTCATTGGGCATCATCGGCGCTGGCCCGATTGGCGGGTTCACGCCTTCGGCGGTCGTTACGAACGCGGACGGCTATCGCTATGTGGTGGCGCCGATGGTCGATGACTTCACCTGGCAGGGCTTCAAGGTCGATGGCAATCTGAACATCACCCAGGATCAGCCGGGCATGGGCCTGCGCCAGTCCATTGGCAACGATCCGGCGAATCCCACCTACGACTACTTCTCGCTGGGCCAAGGCACGCCGCAGGTCTGGGAGCCGAACAACTACGCGGCCGGAACGGCGGTCTGCGAAGTGAGAATCTCAAAGCCGAGCGCGATCCAGCCGAGCACGCCCGAGCAGCACCAGATGACCGTGCCGATCGATTACGGGCTGTGGGGATGGACCTGGGACCAGAACGGAAATCGCACGGCGGTGAAGGGCCTCGTGAATCCGTTCTGGATCGCGGTGAATATGTTGCTGCGCGCGTTGGGGCTTTACGGCAGTCCCGCTACGGGCTCCGGGCCAGCCTCGGCGAACCAGCTCGCTTCCTTCGTGCTGTCGTCGCTCGTCGTGGGCGATGGCAGCGGCGCGGCAGAGATCGCGGCGGCGCAGGTGGCGTCTATCCTCGGCACCGGCGTCGAGACACAGTTCCAGTTTCAGGGATCGGTCAGCAGCCAGAAGCCGTTCCGCGACTGGCTCACTGAGGTGCTCAACTGCTGCCTCGGTTTCTACACCTGGGAATTCGGCAAGCTGAAGCTTGGCTGCCGGATCAACGCGAGTTCGGTGGACGCCTACACGCTGGGCAACATGCTGTTCCAGAGCCTGAAGCTCACGCCGATTCAGGCTGCGTTCGAGCACCTGGTGATTTCCTACGCGGACGTGAACTACGCATACCAGGCCAACACCGCGGAGTATTGCGACAAGAGCCACGCTGCGTACTACGGCCGCGCCGGGTCGCCGCTGACGAGCCAGATGCACTCGGTGGGACTCTCAACGCTGAGTCAGGCGCTGCGGGTTGCGGCCACGCGCACGCGCGAGGAGATCGGCGGGGTCACGCCGATGGAGTGGCGGAATGCACGCGCCGCTTCGTGGCAAACGACGTTGTTGGGCCTCGGCAACGAGGTGGGCCAGGTCGTCTCGATCACGCATCCGGAGATTCCAGGCGCGCGGGGCGTCTGCAATGTCTCCGGCAACACGGCCACCTGGGTAAGCGGCGATCCGTGGACTTATGCCGGCGGCGCAAGCGGCGACACCGAACTCATCAACAAAGACATTCTCATTGGCGGCGCGCAGGTAACGATCACGGCGATCGCTTCCGACGGATCGACCATCACTACGTCTCCCGCGCCTCCGCAAGGCAGCGGCCTCGCGTTCCACGTGATCACTGGCTGCTTCCGCGTTCAGCGCTGGTCGCTGATGAAGGACTGGTCCGTCAGGCTTGAAGCTCAGACGGTGACCGCTTCGATGTACGACCTGGACGTTGGGCCGAAGCCGATGGACGTCGAGCCGGCGCCGCTGCCGCCGCTGTTCTATCCGATTCCGCTCGGGCCCGCGTGGGCGCCGTATCAGGTGCAGGCGGCGGCCAACGACGCGCTGTTTCCCGGCGAGTGGACCTTCGACACGAACCAGTCCTACGCGCAGTTGGCGGACGGCAGCATGCTCGCGAATCTGGTCATCACCGGCAAGCTGCCGGTGAATGAGTTCAGCGCCACCGGAGCTGGCGCGCCGGGAATCGGATCGATCGCGCAGGCCACGGCCGGCGGGTCGCTGCCGGCCAACGTCACCCTGCGTGTTGCCATATGTGCGATCGATTCGAACGGCCTTCCGTCCGCGCCCTCGAATATCGTTCTCATCGGGACCTCGGGATCGGGAACAGACACGTTCACGCTGGACAACATCACGTGGCCGGCGGTCTCAGGCCTTGTTTCCTACGTCCTGTTCGCAGCCACCCAGGACGATCTGATCTGCGCACAGGCCACGGGCGCGCTGACGGCAGGCCCGAACAACACGTACACCCCAAGCTCGATCACATTCGCCGGCCCGCTGGCGCGCTCGACGTGGGCTCTGCCTTCGCCGTATGTCAGCAAGGTGAGGATCAAGGCCAAGCACGAGATCCACGGCGGCGTCATTGGCGCATCGGTGGACAGCGTTTCGACGGGAGTGATCGTCTCGGGAGCGTTGGTGAGTGCGCCGCCAGCCACGAATCCGAACTGGACGCCGGTGGGCCGCATTCTTTCTATCATCGGCAGGCCGGAAGCCGCCACGCCCTTCTTCAGCGCAAAAGTCACCTCGTGGGACCAGACCACCGGCACGCTCGGACTCACACCCGATCCAAACGGAATCGTTCAGGCTGGAGATTGTTTCGCCCTGCGCTTCCTGGCGGACGCATCGAATGCGTCCAATCCGACCTCGATCACGGATTCCGGCTGCCAGAATAACGTCTATCCCAACGGCATGACACCAGGAGGCGAAGTCGGCAACCTGATCCGCGTGATTCAAGGCGTCTCGCGCGGCACGCCACCGCGGAAGATCATCGCGAACACAGCGACCACCATCACGTGGGACCTGCCGATGGTCATCAATCCAGGAGACGTGTGGATCATCGAGGAACCAACATGGCCCTATTCCTACGACACGACTTCGCTCGCCAACGCGAACCCGCTGGCGGTGACCACGATCAACATGCCAACCGGCAACTTCGTGGATGAGACGCTCGTGATCGCGGGGTTCACGGTGGACGTGAACGGCAACGAGTCCCCGGACGGCGATGCACCGATTCGCGAGGACTGGGTCTTCGGCGCGGAAGGACTCTCGAAGG
The DNA here is from genome assembly GCA_035294665.1 of Bryobacteraceae bacterium. Lineage (GTDB taxonomy): Bacteria > Acidobacteriota > Terriglobia > Bryobacterales > Bryobacteraceae > PSRJ01. Next base: position 15,070 of record DATGKM010000018.1, read on the forward strand.
TCGCCGGCCTCGTGTTCCAGATGCAGGGCACGCTGGGCATTGAGTCGAACGCAGCGCAACCTTTGTATCTGAATCGCCCGGTGACGGTCGGGGACGTGAAGGCATACGTGCAGTCGGCTCCGACCGGCTCTGGAATCAGTTTCACGATCTACGTAGGCGGCGCGGAGTGGCTGAGCCTGACGATTCCCGCCGGCCAAACCGCCGTGGTCGCCACGCCTTCGCAGATCAGCGCGCTGCCGCAGATCCCGGCGAATACCGCGGTATCGGTCGGCATCACCGGGGTTGGGACCACTTTCCCTGGCGCGAACCTCTCGGTGTTTGTCTATTCGTAGCAACGCGAGCGCTCAGCCGGCTCTCCGCAGGCCCCTGTGAATTGCCTCTTTGAGAACGGTCTGATAGCCTGCGCCGGTTTTTTCCGCAATCTGTTTTGCGCGTTCGAGGTCCGCGATCGGCACACGAAGCGAGATCGCGCGGGTCGCGCTCTCTTTGGCTCGTTCCATAAGTTGCTCAAGAAGCCTTGGATCGGTTCGAACCACTTTCTGTCTAGGCGACCGGCTCAGCGTCCCCGCGCGCAGCGCTCGCGCGAACTCGCGCTGCGTTTGCCGGCGCCCTTCCGGCGTGGCGTACCAGTCGGCCTCCTCGGCCTCGGATTTGAATTTGCTGGCCTTAGTCGATTTGCGCGGCATATTTTTTCCTCTCTGTGGCGTTCATCTCGTAAGCGGTAACTGTGCGATTAACGGCCTCGCGAGAATCGTGACATGCAGCCGGCCCACCACTTCTTCGACTTCGAATGGCGTCACAGCGTGACGCAGGATATGCCCCACATTCGCCGCGTCCCAGTCGAAGCCTGCGAATTCGTCTATCAATCAATAAGTATATACGGAATCTGTATATACGGTCAATGCGAAGGCGAACACCGATAAATGGCTGAGGCGATCTTCAAACTCCAGCCCCACCGCACCATGCACCTCCAGGGCTTCGACGACTACGGCGCGGCGGCCGCGCTGTGGGGCGCCTCCGATACCGGATTCACGGTCTCCGGCGTCTTCCGCGACATGGCCGACTTCGCGGTGCTGGTCCTGCTCCAGAAGGACGATCCGTTCGGCCATTCGCGGTTCTCCTATCTTCCCGATGGCGATCTCACCGGCCTCGTGCTCGATTTCGACGTTACGTGGCAGGGCATCCAGTCCTGGGAGTCGACCAAGAACGCCTGGACCGACTGGAACACGCTCGATTACTCCGTCAATGGCATCGGCCAGCGCGTGCCCTGGCTCAGCACACTGGGCATCACCGTCACTTGCAACACCACCGGCCGCACGGGCGCGTCAGCCACCTACACGCTCAACCTGAATAATCCGCAGCCCGGCGATAAGGTCACGCTCTGGTATCAGAACCAGTCCTTCGTCAACCCGGCGATTTCGGCCTCGCATCCCACCACTGATCAGGCCATGTGGTGGCAGGGCAACCCCGCCTACAACCACTCGGTCACGATCGGCTCGTCCACATACTCATGCGTTGAAGGTTCGCTCGGCAGCGCCGATATCGCAGCAAACATCGCCGGGCAAATCAACGCCTCCGATCCCAACTGTTCGGCCACCACTGGTGGCGCCTTCGGCAACGAAATCTTCATCACGCTCAAGCCCGGCATTTCCGGGCCACTCGCGGTTTCAAGCTCCGATGGCTCGGCTTCCGATACCCTGACGCAGACCACCGCGGCGTCGATCCTCCAATCCATCGCGAACCAGATCAATGCGGTCAACTGGCCCGCAAACAGCACGCCGGCTCTGGCCGCCACCGTTTCCGGCAGCGACTTGATCATCACCGCCGCGCCGGGCGCCGACGGCAACATGGTCGCCTTCTACCAGACCGATAACAACTCGAGCAGCCGTCTGTACTTCACCGCCAGCAACTGGAGTCTTTCCGGCGGTTCCTCGGATGATGTCTCCTGGCACGTTCACATCGATTTCAGCGTGCTCGGTTGGAGCAACGTGGACAAAGTCTGGTGGACCATCGCGCCGGCGCTGCCGGCTGGCGATGCCTACCAGCCCACCGAGTGGAAGCTGGTCGTCACCAACTGGACCGTTACCGATTCCGCGGGCAAACGCGCGTTGAAGGTGGCCGGACCTGGATCGGTTCGCATCGAAGAGGACAGCACGTGGGTGAAAATCTCCGGCTACTGGGAAGCCGCACCGGGCAACGATCCCGTGAACGGCGCATTTGCGTTCTGGAGCCAGGGGCGCGCGATCCGCGCGGCGGCTGCCGGCGCGAGCGTCACCATCGAGACCCACTGCCAGTCCACGCACGATATCTATGTCGGCACGCGGCTCGATACCAACTGCGGCATCGTGAGCGCCACGCTCGATGGCGGCACGCCAGTAACGCTCGACTGCTACTACCCAGCAGCGACTACGTCACAGACCCGGCGGCTGCTCTTCTCCGGAGTCGCCGCCGGCCAGCACAAGGTCGTGATCACCCTCACCGGCAACAAAAACCCGTCGAGCCAGGGCTGGTACTTCTATTTCGATTTCCTCGAATGCGCGGTGAAGAGCGACGTGCCGGACCCCGCATCGACGACCACGGCGGTCAGCGTCGCGACCGATTTCGATACGGACAACACGTACAAGCTCTCTCCGCAGCGGCTGGTGTGGAACATCCAGAAGCTCGGGCTGATGGGCGAGATCGACCACTACTATGGCGTGTTCTGGTGGAAGCAGGCCGTGGCGCAGAATCCGTCGTACCCGCAATGCACGGTCACCTTCACCGGCGCCTGGAACGATCAGGATGTGATCTGGCTGCACGTCGGCGGCTCGGCGATTGGGAAGACTGTCTTCGGCGGGCAGGACAACAACAACACGATCGCGCGGCACTTCGCCAACTTCATCAACGCGATCTTCGACGGCGTCTGGGCCTCGGCATCGGGCAACGCCCTGACGATCACGTCGCACTCGTTCGGACCGAACTGGCAGTTTCACGTCTACACGGAACTACCCGCCTCGAACACCGGCTCCGGGCAGGCCTCGGTCACGGGCGATCTTCAGGGCGGAACCTATGGCACAACTTGGGTCATCGATCCAACGCAGACACCCGTGCTCAACCGCGCGGTCCGAGACTGGCACGCGGACTACTTCGCGACGCTCAAAGCGGCCAACCTGAACGTGGTCTGCTCATTCTCGCAGGAGCTCGTCAACCCTCCAGATAATCCTCCATCCTCGGTCTGGGTGCAGAGATTCCCGGACGGATCGCCCGTCGAAACCGCCACCGGCTTCGGTACGCTCAACAGCTCGCAGATCGCCTTCGGCTCCGCGCCACAGGCCTACATGCAGCAAGCCTACTCCGAGATGGCGGCGATGATGCAAACGGCGGGCCTCACGCCGAAAGTCCAGTTCGGCGAAATTCTGTGGTGGTTCCAGGCGAACGCCTCCGGCATGGCGTTCTACGATGCCGATACGCAGGCCGCCGCGCAGACGGCGCTCGGCCGCCCCCTGACGACGTTCCGCACGCCAAACGACGATCCCTCAATCAACAGCTACGCCGATGCGAACTTCCTCCGAACGCGGCTCTACAACTACGTCGCGGCTATCCAGAGTTACGTCTTGTCGCAGGTCCCATCGGCTGTGTTCGAGCTGCTGTGGCCGATGGACGTGAACGATCCCGACAACTACCGCCTGCTGCACTACATTAATCTGCCGCCGCAATGGACGACGCGCGCGGGTTCCGGCTTCGATACGTTCCTGATCGAGGGCTACCAGTACCCGAGCATCGACCACAACGTTGACAAAGCCGTCCGCTGCGCATCGTATCCATGGAAAGAACTCGCCTGGGACCAGGCGCACTGCCGCTACCTGATGGGCCTGTACTACGCCACGTGGCCATGGCTTCGCGAGTTCGTAAACGTGAACCGACTCGGTCTTCCGGAGATCAAAATCTGGGCCTACGACCACCTATGCCTGTTCGGTTGGCCCATCCCACTGCCCACGGCCGACGACCGCTCCTTCATCTACTGATGATCCTTAGACGCCGTGGCTAGACGCTGGCCGTGTTGAACCACAGTCGCGAACTGGCTCGGACCAAGGCCCACGGAATGAAAAGGTTTACCGCCAAGCCGACAAGAGCGCCGGCGCGATTCCCCGCCATGAAGTTCAAATAATCGATTGGCAGGCCGATTACGGATCGCAGGAGCATTCCATAAAACGCTATGCGTTTCCGAGCCAGCACGCCAATGCCGAAGGCGATGTCTGCAATGGCGATCCCGGCGAGCATTCCCAAGGCGAGAGAAACTCGCACCGGAAGGATGGTGCGAACCAGAGGAAGAAACCACGCCGCAAAGCGCGCGCTGAGCAAAGTACTCAGGATCTCCGCGGCCGGCAAGGCCCCCGCGATGATCCCGATAACGCCCGCGGCCGTCACCAGCGGCGGTCTTCTTTTAGAGTTCACACGAACAGCTTACTGAAACAGAAAAGGGATAGTGTGAAAGACATCGATCAGCGGTTGCAAGAAGTCGCGCGCATTGCCGTCAAGCTGGAAGCTGAAACCGGCTGCCCAGCCCAACTGATGATCGCCCAGTGGGCCATCGAATCGGCATGGGGCGCCAAACCGGTCGGCCACGCGAACTACTTCGGCGTAAAGAAGGCCGATCGCCACACGAAGTGCTGCACCGTCACGACCCGCGAGGTGATCAACGGCAAGTCCGTAGTCGAGAATCTGGAATTCGCCGACTACGATTCCCTCGAAGACTCCTGCCGCGACTACGCCTGGCTGATCACCTGCGCCGCGCCGTATCACACAGCTTGGGAGCGGTACCAACAGGATCACAATCTCCACGCGCTAATCACGGCGGTGGCCCACGTCTACGCCACCGATCCCGCCTACGCCGGCCTGGTGAACGCCGTCGCAGGGCAATCGAATGTGGTTCAAGCCATCGGGGAAGCTCACCCCCGGGACATCCTCACCCGCGCGTAAATCGGAAGCCAGAACGCCTGACAGCACCGGTCTTCGACGGTCCCCGCAATCCAACCTGTCAAGAACCGGATCTAACCACTGATCAAAGGATTACGCCGTCCACTTTCGCTTCATATTCGCACTCTCAGTATAATTTCTTACAGAAGCGCACTGGTCCGCCTGTCAGGGCCCAGTGGCGCGTTGGGGCGCGCCGTTTCGCCCCGCCAGTAGTCCCCGCGGGCTGCGCCCGTTGTGAGGCGTTTTCCGAGCGCGCAGTTCCCGGTTTTTGTGAGCTGCGCGCATGAAGCTCGAATACAATCAAAAAACTTTCTTCGTCTTGTTCCCACCCCACTTCTCGGCGAATACTTCCAGCAACGCGACCTCCTTTCCGATTTCGACTGGGAGGCAGCGGCTTCTGACATTGAACTGCTCAACAACGCAATTGTGGCCTTGCCCGGACATGAGCGGCAGGCCGTCACCGTCGACTTCCAGAACGCGGATCTGCTGGCTTCCCGCGCTGGCGTTCTGACGATTCTCGACGTGGGCCGATCCCGCGGGTTGGATCTCCTCCCGGTCATGGGCAAGGCCCGCACGAACCTCGAGAAGGTTCTCCGCGTCCTGCTGGCCAAGCCGGAGATCTTTCGTATCGCCAGCCAGTTCACCTGGGCCGATAACCTGAAGCGCTACTGGCACCGGCGCAGCGATCTACCGGCCGTCCCCGCCGACACCGGCCCTGCGGCCATGGACGGGCTCACAAAGGCGATTTCCGAATACTACGTGAAGAACCAGGTGCGTGGTGAGTTCTGCAACATCGAGGTCGAAGATCGCGGCGCGGCGCGGTATTTCATGGTCTACCTGGCCGACTACCCCAAGGCAGTAGTCTGCTTCGAGGATTCCAACGAGCTGAAGCGCAGCTTTCAGCAGCAGGCCTTCGACGTGGTCTTCATTCATTACGAGAAGGATGGCCGGCTCGAGCTGTACGCCGATGGCGGCTGCCAGATGCAGAAGGAACTCGCGCAGATGTTCGCCCGGCACATCCTGCGGCAGGAAATCGAACTCGATGCCGAGACCATGCCCACTTTCCGGTTGGAGCAGCTCAAGGACCCCGCCTTCCGGTTTTGCATCGAGCCGGCGGATGGCATCAAGGCGATCCGGATGCGCTCGATGCGGCTGGCAGTGCCGGATGGCGAGGGCGGCAACTTGACGTTCACCGTCGATGGCAGGCGGAAGGAGGCGAACCTGCACGGCCTGGTGGCGCGTGGGCTGAACCGCGAAGAGCTGCCGCTCGACTGTCTGAAGGTCGATTCGGTCACGCTTCAGGCCGTGATGACGAGCGGCAACCCCAGGCCCAAGAGCGTGACCTTCACCATGAGCGCCCGGAACAGCTCGAACCTCAAGGACACACCGGATCACCGGAGAATCCGGGCCGTGCTGGAGCGATCCAAGGTGATCTGTGCGTAGCCCGCTCGATCAGATCTGGCTTCGCGCCGGGCTGCGCGACCACGTGATCGGCTACGACGAGATACGCCAGTGGCCGAAGGACGAGCGGGCGCGCATCTTCGCGCTGGGCATCCTGCGGCGGCGCGAGGATGCCGAAGCGGTCCAGTGCGACGCGTGCGGCGAGCCTCATACCGAAGAAGTGATCTATCCGGGTAACGATGGGGCGGATGGCCTGATTTCGTGCCCGCGCTTAGGCGTGGTGAGGGTCCCGCGCGAGCGCCAGCAGCAGTGGGAGGTGGACTTCGCCACAGTCGCCGCCCGGCTGGCCCCGGCATTGGGTCTTGCGGGCACCGTGCAGGAGTTAAAGCCAGGCAGAGTCTGGCTGATGGGGCAGCGGCGTGTGGGCTCGAGGGTGGCCGAGTTCTTCCTGATTCAGGGCGCCGGCTGGCCGGACGGCCTCGACATTCTCCGTTCAACTCCGCGGCTCGCAAACTCCCCAGCGCCAGTCGTTCTATTTTCCGGCGCGCTGCCGAACGACCCGAGTTGGCAGGCCAATGGCCAGGCGCTGTATTCGCTCCAGGAACTTGTGCGGCTCGGGGACTCCGGTCTGGTTGCCGCCATCGAAACCGTGGAGGATCTGTACCGCCAGATAGCCGCAAGGCGGGAACAGCAGATCGTTCCCACGCCGCCGCGAGAGCGCCCGGGCGTGCTGAAGAAGTGTCTTGCCGACTATGGTTGCAAGTTGAAAGACATCTGCTGGTGGACCATGGTGCAGCGCCAGGACTTAAACGCCTGGAAGCTGTCGAAACCGCAAGTGCCGGACGGCGGCGAGAAGGCCAACCGGATCGAGCGGTTCATCCAGTTCGGCGTCAAAGCTCGCGCCTGAGCGCTGACATTTTCACTGACATCGCTGACATTGATTCACTGACATAGGTCTCGCCGAAGATTGGGCTGTACCCAGCGCAAGAGCAGGAAGCAGCCATGGAAAACAGCGGGACCAAGCCAGCCACCGAAAGCTTCGCGGACGTCGAAGCAGGCAAGATCATCCTTCGGACACCCTTCAGCCAGCTCCTGCTGTGCCGGCGGATTCCGGGCGGGTCGTGGGACGCTTCGCGGAAGGCGTGGACTTATCCCGCCACGCCGCAGCACGCCGCAATCGTCCGGCGGACCATCGCGCGGCTCGCGACATCCGAAAACTTCGACGCGCTCACTGCGAACAAAATCACCCCACAAACGAAGCACACCCCCACCGCTGCGCCGGATCTTCCCGCCGGCCTGAAAACGCGCCCGTGGCGGCACCAGACCGCCGCCTACGAGTTCGCCATGGAGCGGTTTCTTCAAGGCATCTACGGCGTGATGCTCGCCATGGGCATGGGCACAGGCAAGAGCCTGGTGGCCTGCATGATCCTCCTCGGTCTCCGCGCCATGCGCGTGCTGATCGCGGCGCCGCTGCGCGTGGTCCAGGTCTGGGTCGCCCAGTTCGAACGTCACCTCACGGCCCCCACGGTTGTCGTCGCGCTCGACGAGGACGCTGGCAGCGTCGCCGAAAAGCAGCGCCTGGCCGAAGAGAAGCTGCGTCTGGCCGAGACGAGAGGCGTACCGTTCGTCGCCGTCATCAACTACGACGGCGTGTGGCGCGAGCCGTTCGGTTCCTGGGCGGAACGCCAGGCCTGGGACCTGGTCATCGCCGACGAATCGCACAAGCTGAAGCGGCCCGGCGGCAAGGGCTCGCTCTACTTCAAGCGGCTGCGCGGCCGCGCGCGGCATCGCCTGGCGCTCACGGGCACTCCGATGCCGCACTCCCCGCTCGACGTCTATGCCCAGTTCCGCTTCCTGGACGCCTCGGTCTTCGGCCCCTCGTTCAACGCGTTCAAGCAGAAGTACGCCGTCATGGGCGGCTTCCACAACAAGCAGGTCACCAATTACAAGAACCTCGACGAACTGGAATCGCTCATGCGGCGCATCACGTTCCGCGTCGGCAAAGATGTGCTCGACCTGCCGCCGCAGACCCACGTCACCTACCGCTGCACGCTCTCCAACGAGTGCCGGGCGATCTATCAGTCCATCGAGGAAGGCTTCATCGCGCAGGTGGAAGGCGGAACGATCACGGTGGCCAACGCCATGGTCGCGCTGCTCCGGCTCCAACAGATCGCCGGCGGCTGGCTGAAGACCGACGACGGCCAGCACCGGCGCGTGGATTGGGCCAAGCAGCGGCTGCTCGAAGACACCCTCGAGGATATCGGCCCCGGCGAGCCTGTGGTGGTCTTCTGCCGGTTCCACGGCGACCTCGATGCGGTTCACGACGCCTCAAAAGAGCTCGGCTACACGAGCCTGGAGCTCTCCGGCCGCCGTGACGAACTCGCCCAGTGGCAAAGCGGCAAGGCCCAGGTTCTGGCAGTGCAGATTTCGAGCGGCGGCGTAGGCGTGGATCTTACCCGGGCCCGGTACTCGATCTACTACTCGCTTTCATTTTCCTTGGGCGAATACGACCAGGCACTTTCCCGCGTGCACCGGCCCGGACAAACGCGCCCGGTTGAGCACATTCACCTCGTCGCACGCCAGACCGTCGACGAAAAGATTCTGCGCGCGCGCTCGAAAAGCGGAAGCGCGACCTCGATTCGGAGCTGAAGGCCGTGGCCGCCCGGCTCGACGACCTGGAACAGGCGCTCGTGCCGCAGTTTCTCAACGACGGCGTCAACTCGATGCGCATCGATGGCCGCCAAATTTATCTCGCACAGGAGATCTACGCCGGCCCGTTGAATGACCGCGCCGAGGTGATCGCTGCGCTGAAGGCCTCCGAACTCGGGCAGTACATCTCCGAGAACTACAACACGCAGTCCTTGAAAGCCTTCGTGCGGGAGGTCGCCGAAGAAGCGCGGCTGCGGTGCGAACAGGAGCAGCGCCTGTTCACCGAGGAAGACGTGCGCGCCGCGCTGCCAACGCCGCTCTCCGGCACGCTCAAAATTTCGTTTGTTCATTCCCTTCGCAGCAGAAAGGCATAACCATGTCCCAACAACTTGTCAAATCCGAACCGCAATCCGAGATCCTGGCGTTCCACAGGGATCTCGGCGACATCAGCGCCGCGCTCAGCACCAACATCGGCTCCGGGAACCTGTCGGAGTTCGATCTGCCGCGCATCAAGATCCCCGCCGGCGGCGGCGCCCAGTGGACGGTGCCCACGCTGGAGGGCGAGGCGATGGAGCCCCACATCGAAGGCGTCATCGTGTTGGCCCGCGACACGCGCGCCTACTACTCGCAGCCGATCAGCGAGACGGGCGGCAACCAACCGCCGGACTGCTACTCGACGGACAGCGCGACCGGCTCCGGCAAGCCGGGTGGGGCTTGCATCACGTGCCCGCTGGCCGCGTACGGCAGCGCGCCGGGCGGCCGCGGCCAAGCCTGCAAGCAGATCAAGCAGCTCTTCATCCTCCGTGGCAGCCAGCTCCTGCCCGAGGTGGTCACGCTGCCGCCGACCAGCTTGAAGGCTGCCAAGCAGTTTTTGCTGAAGCTGACCTCCCAGGGCGTTCCCTACTACGCCGTCGTGACCCGCATCGGCCTTGAGCGGACGAAGAACGCACAGGGCATCGCTTACAGCCGCGCGGTGCTGAGCTTCGTCCGCCGCCTTACGCCCGGCGAAGTTGACCGTGCCCGCGAGTACCACGAAATGCTGAAGCCGTTGGTGCAGCGGATGGCGGTGGATCTGGACGCCAGCGAGGTCCGCGATGAATAACATCCCGACGAGCACCCTGTTGGCGGCGACCATCTTCATGCTGGTGGTGCTGGTGATGCTGGCCCAGCCACGCCGGGGCGGCGCGCGCATCGGGTTCTGGATCGGCCTGGCGCGCCTGCTCCGGCGCATCGGCCGCTGGTTCTGGGCGGCTGGCGAGGGATTGGAGCGCGGCTATCAGCACGGCCAGAGCGTGAAGCGGCGGATCAACCTCGATATGGATGCCTCGCCGGAAGGCAAGGAGCAGCCACCATGTCCGATGAACAGTTGACGGCCGCGCTGGCCGAGCGAGTCATGGGCTGGAGCGTCGCGCCGGACCGGTATCTGGTCGGCAACCGGAGTTGGATTCCGCGCTGGCGCTTCCGGCCGCTGGAACGCCTCGAAGATGCGTTCCGCCTCCTGGAGAAGGCGCAACCGGAGCACTATAGCATGGGCGCTGGCGCCGATGGCGCCTTCTCGGTGCAGGTCCGGATTCGCGGCTGCGGCGGCGAAGCGCGCCACGAATCCAAACCGCGGGCGATCACGCTGGCGATCGCACGGGCACTGGGCCTGGAGGTGGACGAATGAAGCGCACAACCCGTGAGTCGTCGTTGGTGAGCGAGATCATCCGGGCCCTGCGGTCGACGCCCGGCGTGGTGGTGCGCAAGCGGCACGGCAGCGCCTGGGGCGTTGCCGGAGACCCGGACTTGTACGGCGCCGTGAACGGTCGCCATTTCGAAATCGAAGTCAAACGGCCAGGCGGTGACGCACCCACTCCGCTCCAAGAGGCGCGGCTACGCCAGTGGGCGGCCGCCGGAGCACTGGCTGGCGTGGCGCGTTCGGTCGAGGACGCGCTGCGGATCGTCGGCTGGGGAGGAGGACATCGATGAGCGCAGTGCCGTACAGCATCGAGGCCCTCCGTGAATACCGCCGGCGCAAGGCTGAGGCGTCGACGGTCGCCGCCAAGGCGCCCCTCTCGCTCAAGGACATCCCGCCGGAAGCGCCGATGGAGGAAGGCATCGTCTTCGGATGCTGGAACGGCGAGGCCTTCGTGAGCTGGAAGAAGTGGCTCGCCTCAAAACCTGTCGAGGCATTTCGCGAGGCGCCGCGCGTCACACCGCCAGTGCCCCAGCCGGAATCGACGCCCGCGCAGCCTCGCAAGGCGCGATCGCATCGCGCGATCACGGCGTCGCTGTTCGCTTCGGAGGGTGAGGATGGCCGAACAGCGTAGCCCACGGTGGTTCCTTAACGAGTTGTTCGCCGGCAAGCCGGAAGAGCTGTACATGCTCGTCTGGACGCTGCCAGACAAACGCTCACGCTGGTTCAACGAAGTTGACGCCGCAGCCGCGGCGGTGGAGGCGCTCACCGGGCGTGATGTGTACGTCGGAGTCGGCCTCGCCGGGCAGGATTACGGCCCATCGCAGCGATGCCCGGCAGATCAGGTCGCGGGTCTGACCGCCGCCTGGGCCGATTTCGACGTGCTCTCCAAGGCCCACTCGAGGAAGTCCCTGCCCGCGAGCATCGAGCAAGCACTCTCGGTGGTGCCGCTTGAAATGCCGCCCAGTGTCGTCGTCGCCACGGGATTTCGGGATGGACGCAGGCTTGAGCGCGCAGCAGATCGTCGATCTGATCATCCAGCATCGGCGAATGCACGGGCAGAAGCAGCGCACGCGCGCGGACTATTTCGAGCGCACGCTCGCGAAAGCGGCCGAGCACAGCAACGGGAATGGCGCCCTGCCGCCGCCTCCAACTCCCGACGCCGCACCCGCGCCGGCAGCCCCGCCCGAGCTCCCAGCCAACCCTCAGCCGGCGCCGCCGCAACCGCCTGATAACGAGCCACCAGAACAACCGCCGCCGGTCATGGACCCAATGGCTGCAAAGGCAGCGATGTGCGATTACATCTCGGGTGTTCTCGGGGTCCGCATTCTGCGCATCGTGAAGGTCACCGGCAAGGAACCCACGTATCAGCTCGTTCTGGAGAACGCGAAGATCGAGCTCGCCAACGTCGGCAAGCTGCTTGACCAAAACAGCGTGCGGATGGCGATCGCCACCGCGACCAACAAGCTGACGAAACGCCTCAAGCCCAAGCAGTGGGACCAGCTCGCTCAATGCATATTGGACGCCCTCATCGAGGAGGAGGGCGGTCCGGAAACACAACTGGAAGGCGCTGCGCTCATGTATCTGGAGCAGTATTTGACGGATGTCGCCTTCATTCCAGCGATCGATGGACAGCCATCAAATGCGGTTCGCCGGCCCATGCTGATCGACGACCGGATCGCGGTCAATTCCGCCGACTTCCAGCTCTTCATCAACAAGACGTTTCTTCAAAACGTCTCCGTCAAGGCAGTCGCATCGATGTTGGCGGCGATCGGCGCCACCAATATTCGGGTGCGCACCGCAAAGAACCGGGAGCAGGGCCGGTGGCTTCTTCCCACGGATGAGTTCAATCCAGCCGATTATGCGATCCCGCCCAAGGAGTCCAGCAATGCCGGTTCCGACTGAGACACAGGTGGCCGTGACCGGCGCGCTCGATGGCATCGGCGCCCAGGACCATTCCATCACGGCAGAGTACCGCATCTTTGGGCCGCCGGGGACGGGCAAGACCACGAACTTGACCCGGCAGATCCGTCGTGCGGTCGAGCGCTTCGGTCCGGACTCTGTTTTGGTCACGAGCTTTTCCCGGACGGCAGCGGCGGAACTCGCCGGGCGAGACCTGCCGATCAGTCCAGATCGCATTGGTACGTTGCACTCGCACTGCTACCGTGCGCTCGGGGCGCCCGAGATCGCCGAGGCTAACGTCGCGGAATGGAACCGCGAGAACGCGCACCTTCAAATCACGCCAGTCAAGAAACACGGCTGGCTCGATGGTGAAGACGCCGTCGAGGGCGATGACGATCGGGAGAAGGAGGGCGATGTCTGGCTTCAGCAGTTGAACCGTTACCGCGGGATGATGATCCCGCCGGAGTGGTGGCCGGCGAACGTGCGGGAGTTTTCTGCCAGGTGGAAGCAATATAAGGATGCACACGGCCTGCTGGACTTCTGCGATCTGATTGAAGTCTCACTGCGGGATGTCCCGTTCGCGCTCAAACGCCCGTCGGTGATCTTCGCCGACGAGGCGCAGGACCTGAACCGAATGCAGTTGACTCTGATCCGCCGATGGGGTGAGCGCGCCAACTACTTCATCCTGGCGGCCGATGACGATCAGGCCATTATGACGTTCACGGGCGCCTCGCCGGACGCGGTCCTCGATCCCGAGATTCCTGAAAGCCACAAGATCATCCTGAAGCAGAGCTATCGAGTTCCTCGCGCGGTTCACCTCGCCGCCGACAAGCTCATTCGCCAGGTCACGCGCAGGCAGGAAAAGCTGTACGTGCCACGTCCTGCCGACGGCATGTACGGCCTTGCATGCGGAACCTGGCGATCAACGGAGTACGCCATTCTCAAGGTTGCGATTGCACACCTCGAACGCGGCCAAACGGTGATGTTCCTGGCGAGCTGCTCTTACATGCTCGCCCCTTTGATCCATGTGCTGCGCAAGGAAGGCATTCCCTTCCACAACCCATACCGGAAATCGAACGGTTTCTGGAACCCGCTGCGGATCGGCCGGCGCGGCTCGACCGCGAACCGGATCCTCGCATTGCTTGCTGCACACCCCGATCTGGGTGAACCACAGCGCGCTTGGACCGGAGCCGATTTTGCTCTGTGGGCGGAGTGGCTGTACTCAAAGGGGATCTTGAAGCAAGGCGCGAAGAAGCGGCTGGGGAAGGCGCCGCCAGACCAACCGGTAACAATCGCGATCCGCCGCGCTTGATCGTCGGCACGATCCACTCCGTTAAGGGCGGCGAGGCGGATGTGGTGCTCCTGTTTCCGGACTTGAGCCAAGCGGGCGACGCGGCCTACCAGCGCTTCGGCCCGCCGCGCGATGCCGTAATCCGGACGTTCTACGTGGGCATGACACGGGCGCGCGAGGCGTTGTACATCGCGGAAAAGGCCTCCGACGCGGCAGCGGTTCTGGTTGCGTAGGCCGTTAAGAAGATTGGACTTGATAGCTTATGGAGCTCGAAGGTACCCTCCGGCTGCTGACCGGAGGCTTGCGAGTGAAACCGAGAGTGCAGCACCCGAAGGTGCACGAGGCGTTGAGGAGCCGCCAGCTTGGTTGGTGGTGGTTCATCCGCTATTGGGAGGACGAGTTCTCCGCCGACAGCGGCGTCCGCACCTTTCGGAAACGCCACTGGATCGCACCCAGTCGCGGCGACAACAAGATCACGCGCAAAGAGGCCGAGTGCAAGCGCGACGAGTTCTTGTTGAAGCTAAACGCCCCCACGGTCGAACAGGCGGTCCAGCAGGCGGTGAGTACCGGTGCGGCGCTTTTCGGTGAAGTAGCCCAGATGTACGAGGCGGGCTATCTCGGCCGCGAAAACCAGATCGCCAAACCGACGCGCGTGAAGGAGACCTTCTTCCTCAAGAACTACATCGTGCCGAAGTGGGGCAAGATGCGACTGAATGAGATCAAGCCCAAAGCGGTGGAGGACTGGCTCCACACGACCTTCGATTCCTGGTGGACCATGCACGGCGCGCGCGCCATCATGAGCCGCGTCTTCTACTACGCCGAAGGCCACGGCCTGTGGGAGGAAGGAAAGCGCAGCCCGGCGAGCAAGGCGAAGCTCGGCAAGAAGCGGCATCAGTATGAGCGCCGGATCTTAACCTTCGAGGAAACCGCGCGCGTGCTGGCGCGGCTAGACGAACCCAATAAGCTGATCATCGAGACCTGCATCGCCACGGGTGCGCGCATCTCGGAGGTGCTTGGCCTCAAGTGGAAGCACGTCAACCTGGACGCGGCGACGATCAAAATCGAGCAGCGCGTCCGGCAGCAAGACGTTGGCCGGCCCAAAAGCGAGGATAGCCGCCGCGTCCTGGGCATCGGCAACCTGGTCGACCGTTTCCGGCAGAAGCTCGCCGAGGATCGCGCCCAGCCGGAGTCCTGGGTGTTCCACCAGAAGCGCGACAAGACCCGGCCCATGTGGGATTCCGGCGTCCGCGACGCGCTGCATCAGGCGGCCGCCGCCGAGGGTTGCGACTTTCCCGGCCAGAAGTGTTTAACCGTATTGATCCACACGGTTATAGAATTGGTATTCAGCTCCAAATGACGGTCGAACCTGGACCGATCTCAGAGCGTAAGCGCTTGATGCGGCAGAGCTATGGCCAAATTGGAGGATCTCAAACGCGGGGCCGCCGTCAAGGGCATTCTGCCGGACTGCCTGGTCACGGTGGTCGACGTCAAATGGTACGGCTCCGCAGCCATCGAACTCACTTATAAGGATCCTGCTGGGAAACCCGGCGTGGTGCTCCTCTACCGCGATCGCGAACCCTCACTTGAAATCGTCGAAGCTGGCCGCCCCTGGAGCTTCGACGGCGACGGAAAGCTCTTTCGCTTGGTTTCCGAGGCGCAACGGATTCGCCTCGCATATCTGTTTGATCCCCTTCTCGCGATTCACACGTCGATAGTCGATCCCCTCCCCCACCAGATCATCGCTGTTTACGGCGACATGCTGCCGCGGCAGCCCCTCCGCTTCCTTCTCGCCGACGATCCCGGCGCCGGCAAGACCATCATGGCCGGCCTTCTCATAAAGGAACTGCTGATTCGCGGCGACCTGCACCGCTGCCTCATCGTCTGCCCCGGCAATCTGGTCGAGCAGTGGCAGGACGAGTTGTATCAGCGCTTCCAGCTCCCCTTTGAGATCCTCACGAACGACAAACTGGAGGCGGCGCGCACCGGAAACTGGTTCGCTGAGAATTCCCTCGCGATCGCGCGCCTGGATAAGTTGAGCCGCAACGAAGATGTGCAGGCCAAGCTCGGCAGCACCGATTGGGACCTGGTGGTTTGCGACGAAGCCCACAAGATGTCGGCCACGTATTTCGGCGGCGAGGTCAAATACACGAAGCGCTACCGCCTGGGACAACTCCTGGGCAGCCTTACCCGCCACCTGCTTCTAATGACCGCCACGCCGCACAATGGCAAACCCGAAGACTTCCAGCTATTCTTGGCGCTACTCGACAGCGACCGCTTCGAGGGCCGGTGTCGCGATGGTGTTCATTCTGTCGATGCATCCGATTTGATGCGGCGTCTCGTAAAAGAACAGCTCTTGAAATTCGACGGGACGCCGCTGTTTCCGGAACGGCGTGCCTACACCGTGAGCTACAAGCTTTCGGATGCGGAAGCCGCGCTCTACAAGAGCGTAACGGATTACGTGCGCGAGGAGTTCAATCGCGCCGATGCGCTTGAAAGCGATGGGCGCAAAGGCACCGTCGGATTCGCGCTGACCATACTTCAGCGCCGCCTGGCCTCATCTCCAGAGGCAATCTATCAATCCCTTCGCCGCCGCCGGGAACGTCTGGAACGCCGGTTGCGGGAACAGCAGATCCTCAAGCGCGGCGCCGCCGTTCAGGATGAAGTCTTCCAGACCATCCCTGCCCTTACCGAAGAAGATCTCGACGAACTCGACGACGCACCGGATTCCGAAATCGAACAAACCGAAGAGACCGTTGTCGATCAGGCTACCGCCGCCCGCACGATCGCCGAATTGGAGGCGGAAATTGAAATTCTGCGGAATCTGGAAGCGCTTGCGCTGAAAGTACGCCGCAGCGGGACGGACAAGAAGTGGGAAGAGCTATCGGCTCTGTTGCAGAACCAGGCAGAAATGTTCGACGCCCACGGCCATCGCCGTAAGCTGGTGATCTTCACCGAGCACCGTGACACCCTCAACTACCTGGGCGAGAAGCTGAGCGCCCTACTCGGCACGCCCGAATCGGTGGTCACGATCCACGGTGGAATGGGTCGCGAAGAACGGACTAAGGCGCGGGAAGCCTTCACGCAAGACAAGGACGTTCTCATCCTGCTCGCCACCGATGCCGCCGGCGAGGGCATCAATCTCCAGCGTGCTCACCTGATGGTGAACTACGATCTCCCCTGGAACCCCAACCGGCTGGAGCAGCGCTTCGGCCGCATTCACCGCATCGGCCAGACCGAGGTCTGCCATCTGTGGAATCTGTTAGCGGAGGAGACACGTGAAGGCGATGTCTACAAGCGGCTTTTGGAGAAGATCGAGCAGGAGCGGGAAGCGCTCGGCGGCGGCGTGTTCGACATTCTCGGCCAGCTCTTCCGCGAGCAACGCCTTCGCGATCTGCTGATCGAAGCGATCCGCTATGGCGACCGGCCCGAGGTGAGGGCCAGACTCCACCAGATCGTTGACAACCTGACCGATCGGCAACGCTGCCAGGAGCTTCTCGAAGAACGCGCGCTCGCCAGGGACAGCATGGATGCCTCCCAGGTGCAGAGAATTCGGGAGGACATGGAACGCGCCGAGGCGCGCCGGCTGCAACCGCACTTCATTGAGTCGTTCTTCCTGGAGGCCTTCCGCACTCTGGGCGGGTCCATAAGAGAACGCGAGCCGCGCCGGTACGAGATTCTGCACGTTCCGGCCCTGATTCGGCAGCGCGACCGGCTCATCGGAACCGGCGAGCCTGTGCTCGCCAAATACGAGCGAATCACGTTCGAAAAATCCCTCCGCGCGGTTCCCGGCCTGCCGCTGGCAACCTTCGTTTGTCCGGGCCAGCCTCTGCTCGAAGCAACCATCGACCTGATCCTGGAACGCAACCGGGATTTGCTCAAGCGCGGCGCGGTGCTGGTGGACCCTGCCGATGCCGGCGAGTCCGTACGCGCCCTGTTCTATCTGGAGCACACCATCCAGGATGGCCGGGTGGACAAAGCGGGGAACCGGCGTGTGATTTCCCGCCAGCTTCAGTTCGTCGAAACAGATTCGGCCGGCGCCACCAGGAACGCGGGCTACGCCCCATATCTGGACTATCGCCCGGCAACGCCCGAAGAGCTTGCGCTTCTGTCCGCGACGCTCGAAGCACAGGCGTGGCTGAAGGGCGATCTGGAATCGCGAGCCGTCGAGCATGCCATCGCATCGTTGGTGCCGAAGCACCTCGAAGAAGTCCGCTCGCGGCGAGAGGAGCTCGTCACCCGTACCATGGCGGCCGTTAAGGACCGGCTCACAAAAGAGATCAACTACTGGGACCACCGCGCAAACCAATTGAAGGACCAGGAGCTGGCCGGCAAGGTCAACGCGAAGATCAACTCGGGGAAGGCCCGCCAGCGCGCCGACGAGCTTCAGGCTCGGCTGCAAAAGCGCATGGCGGAGTTGGAACAGGAGCGGCAGATCTCGCCGCTGCCGCCGGTCGCAATTGGCGGCGCATTAGTGGTTCCAGCCGGCTTGCTGCTGAAATTGCAGCCGGCGTTGCCGCTCTCTGCCGATGGGCAGGACGCGGAGAACCGCCGGAAGATCGAACTCGCGGCCATACAGATGATCATGGAAAACGAAAGGCGGCTCGGCTTCGAACCGCGGGACGTCAGCGCCGACAAATGTGGCTATGACATCGAATCCCGCATCCCCGGTTCCGGCCGCCTGCGATTTATCGAAGTGAAAGGCCGGGCCGCCGGCGCCGCCACGGTCACGGTTACGCGAAACGAGATTCTGACTTGCCTGAACAAGCCGGAAGATTTCATCCTCGCCGTGGCCGAGATCGATGGCGACCGGAAGGACCTCCGCTACGTTCGAAAACCCTTCCAGCGAGATCCGGACTTCGGCGTTGAGAGTGTGAACTACAATCTGGCGGAGCTCCTCGCCCGCGGGGAGGCGCCCGCATGAGCGCCACCGTTGAGGAACTCGAAATCTGGCTTTCCGAACCCGAGGGGGAGCGCCTGGAGTTCAAGGAGGCTAAGAACAACTTTCACTTCCAAACGCTCGCCAAATATTGCGCGGCGCTCGCCAATGAGGGCGGCGGCAAGATCATCTTCGGCGTGACCGACCGGCGTCCTCGACGGGTTGTGGGGTCTACAGCGTTCCAGGAGCCCGGCAGAACCGTAGCCAGCCTGGTGAACCGGCTTGCGATCCAGGTCACGTTCGAGGAGATCCAGCATCCCGGCGGCCGGGTGTTGGTGTTCCACGTCCCACCCAGACCTGTGGGCGTTCCCATCCAGTACGACGGCGTATTCTGGTCGCGAGCAGGCGACGAACTGCGGCCGCTTTCTCCGGACCGGCTGCTCAGGATTTTCCAGGAGGCCGGGCCGGATTTCTCGGCGGAACTGCATCCCGAAGCTACGATTGACGATTTGGACCCCGCGCTCATCGAACGCTTCCGCGAGATGTGGATGCGCAAGTCGGGCAACGCCGCGTTGGCCGGCTTCACCTCCCGGCAACTCTTGGAGGATGCAGAACTCCTGGTCGGCGACAAGGTGACCCATGCCGCGCTAGTGCTGCTCGGAACCAAGCCCGCCCTGGGAAGACGCCTGGCGCAGGCGGAACTGGTGTTCGAGTACCGCAGCAGTGAGGCGTCGATTCCTTACCAGCAGCGGATCGAATTCCGTTGCAGCTTCCTGGGTTACCTGGACGAACTGTGGAACACCATCAATCTTCGTAACGAGGTGCTTCAATACCGCGAAGGATTCTTCGTCGGTGACATCCCGGCGTTCAACGAGGCTGTGGTCCGCGAAGGGGTTCTCAACGCGCTGGCGCACCGGGACTACCGGCTGCCCGGATCCATCTTCGTCCGGCAGTTTCCCAGGCGGCTGGAGATCGTCAGCCCCGGTGGGTTCCCGCCCGGCATCACCGCCGCCAACATGCTCTGGCGGCAGTCGCCGCGGAACCGGCGCATTGCCGACGCCTGCGCGAAGTGCGGCCTAGTCGAGCGGTCCGGCCAGGGCGCCAACCGCATGTTCGAGGAGTCGATCAAAGAGGGCAAGCCGAAGCCGGACTTCACAGGGACGGACGACTACCAGGTGCAGTTGACCCTTCGTGGCGAGATTCAGAATCCTGCCTTCCTCGGCTTCCTTCAGAAGATCGGCGCGGAGCGTTTGGCCACCTTCGGCACCAGGGACATCCTCGTTCTGGATGCCATCCAGCGGGAAGAACCATTGGCGAACGACCTGAAGGAACGTGTGCCGCATCTCCTGGATGAGGGCATCATCGAGCGGATCGGCCGCGGGCGCGGAGTGCGCTTCATCCTCTCGCGCAAGTTCTACTCCTTCCTCGGCCAGCAAGGCTCCTACACGCGCCGCAAAGGCCTCGACAGGGAGACGAACAAGGCCTTGCTTTGCAAACACATTGAGGAGAATCGGGAGAAAGGAAGCCCGTTTCGCGAACTGGAACAGGTGCTGCCGGCACTGTCACGGAATCAGGTCCAGAAGCTCCTCCAGGAGCTGAAGGCGGAGAGCCGGATCCAGGTAACCGGAACCAGAAAAGCGGGCCGCTGGTTCCCGGGTGGCAAAACTTATGCGCCAAATTGACCTGCTCCGGCACAGAACGGCGCATAAACGAAGCTGGACTACTTTTATTATCAATAACTTATATGCGCCAGAATCATTTTCTATTCTTTGCGCCGGGGTGCAAAAAGGGCAGGAGTGAGATTGGATGAACAAGAAGCTGATTGAAGTCGCGCTGCCGCTGGAGGCGATCAACAAGGAGTCGGCGCGAGAGAAGTCGATCCGGCACGGGCACCCGTCCACCCTGCACCTCTGGTGGGCGCGCCGGCCATTGGCGGCGTGCCGCGCGGTGTTGTTTGCCTCGCTGGTCGATGATCCTTCGAGCCACCCGGAGGAGTTTCCTACCGAAGCCGACCAGGATCGCGAACGCCAGCGGCTGTTCCGATTGCTGGAAGAACTGGTCCAGTGGGAAAACTCCAATAACCGCGCCTTGCTGGATGCGGCGCACAAAGAAATCCTGAAATCCACGGGAGGCAGCCCGCCGCCGATCTACGATCCGTTCTGCGGCGGCGGTTCGATTCCGCTCGAAGCGCAGCGCCTCGGCCTGGAAGCGCACGCGAGCGACTTGAACCCGGTGGCGGTCCTGATTACAAAAGCGCTCATCGAGATCCCGCCGAAGTTCGCCGGACAGCCGCCGGTGAATCCTGCGGCCAAGAAGAAGATGAGCGCGCCCGGAATGTGGACCGGCGCGCGCGGGCTGGCAGACGATGTGCGTTATTACGGCCAATGGATGCGGGATCGTGCCTGGGAGCGCATCGGGCATCTCTATCCGAAGGTGAAGCTACCCAAAGAGCACGCTGGCGGCGAGGCGACCGTGATCGCCTGGCTCTGGGCGCGGACGGTGAAGTGCCCGAATCCGGCGTGCGGGGCGCGGATGCCGCTCGTGCGATCATTCGTGCTGTCGAGCAAGCCGGGAAAGAAGGCGTGGGTTGAGCCGATCGTGGATCATCGGGCGAAGGCCGTGCGGTTTGCGGTGCGGACGGGCGAGGGTGCGCCGCCAGCTCCACCGAAGATCGGCAGAGGCGCAAAGTTCAGGTGCATGGTTTGCCAGCAAGCGGCCTCCGACCAGCACATCAAGGCCGAGGGATCGGCAGGCCACATGCATCAACAGCTCATGGCTGTTGTGGCAGAAGGCACGGCCGGCCGAATCTATGTGGCGCCCACGGCCGAGCATGAAAGCACTGCGGAGACGGCCCTGACCAGGGGGCTGGAACAAGAACTCGCTGACGACCCCAGGAATTTGTGGTGCATTCCCTACGGCCTCCGTCGCTTTCGCGACCTCTTTACGCCCCGGCAGTTGGTGGCGCTGACCACCTTCAGCGATCTGGTCGGCGAAGCGCGCCAGCAGGCCATCGCCGACGGCGCCAGCCCCGACCGCGCCGACGCGATTGCGACGTACCTGGGTTTTGGCGTAAGCCGTCTGAGCGACATCTGCAATTCCCTCTGCATGTGGGAGAACACGAAAACCCAGGTACGCCACCTTTTCACGCGCCAAGCGATTCCCATGCTTTGGGATTTTGCGGAGGCAAATGTGTTCGGAGGTGCCGCAGGGGACTACGGTGTAAGTCTGGATAACCTCTGTAAAGCTCTGGTGGCAACACCGGCAAGGGGCCGAGCATGCGTGGTTCAACTCGACGCTACGAATGTTACAGAACACTCGGCATATTCTACGGACCCTCCCTACTATGACAACATCGGCTATGCCGATCTCTCGGACTTCTTCTATGTCTGGCTGCGGCGGAGCCTAGGCAAGATCTACCCCGACCTCTTTAGCACTCTCCTCGTCCCAAAGAAACAGGAACTCGTAGCCACACCTTACCGCTTCGAAGGCAGCAAACAGCGCGCGCAGGAATTCTTCGAGGAGGGCTTCGGCAAGGCCTTCGCCCGCATCCGCCAATGCCAACCCCCGGACTTCCCCCTCACCGTCTACTACGCCTTCAAACAATCCGAATCCGAAGAAGACGAAGACGGCAACGGACATGTGGCTTCCACCGGCTGGGAAACCATGCTCGAAGGGCTCCTGCGGTCCGATTTTCAAGTCACCGCGACATGGCCCATGCGCAGCGAGTTAGTGAACCGCCCGGTGGCCAGCGGTACCAACGCCCTCGCTTCCTCCATCGTTCTCGCCTGCCGCCCGCGTCCGGAGTCCGCGCCGATCACCACACGCAAGGACTTTCTCGCTGCGCTGAAGCGCGAACTCCCGCGCGCGCTGCGCGATCTCCAGAAGGGCAACATCGCGCCGGTGGATCTCGCCCAAGCCGCGATAGGTCCTGGCATGGCGGTGTTCTCGCGTTATAAGCGAGTTCTCGAAAGCGATGGCACGCCGATGCGCGTGCGCACGGCACTGGCTCTGATCAACCAGACGCTGGACGAGGTCCTATCCGAACAGGAAAGCGACTTCGACCCGGACACGCGCTGGGCCCTGGCATGGTTTGAGCAGAACCAGTTTTCAGAGGGCCCCTATGGGCAAGCCGAAGTGTTGGCGACGGCGAAGGCGGTCGCCATTTCCAGCCTTGTGGAGGCCGGAATCGTCTACTCGCGCGCCGGCAAGGTTCGCTTACTGAAGCGGAACGAACTCTCCGCGAACTGGTATCCGACCGCCGATGGGCGATTGACGGTTTGGGAAGTGACGCAGCACCTGATCCGTTGTCTGGAGACCCGGGGCGAGGCGGAGACCGCGGCGCTCAAGGCGAAGATCGGCGGGTTGGCGGAAGCTGCTCGCGAACTGGCGTACCGGCTGTACACACTGTGCGAACGAAAAGGCTGGGCTGAGGAGGCTGGTTATTACAACAGCCTGGTGGTCGCATGGCCGGCCATTTCCCAGGTCCCCGAACTATTTCAACAGCAATAGGAATCCACGATGGCGATCACCAATCACGAACGAGTCGGCAAAGCGCTGGAGCAGTTAAACGCCGGATTGCGCCCTTTCGTCGAGCGAGAACTGAAATCGACATACAAGGACAGATGGGTCGACGTCGCGCGGCCGAGCTTTCCTGACTGGCAGCAGACGGGCAAGCCGGGATCGCTCAACTGGGATACCCAGGCGCTGCTGTCGGTCCTGTGGGATCTCTGGAACGACTGCTTCAAGAAGATTCTCGGTCCATCCGAGCGGAGCCTGGTCAGCGAGCTGCGCGACGTGCGCAACCGCTGGGCGCACCAGAAGGCGTTCTCGACCGATGACGCCTACCGCGCCATCGACAGCGTGTCGCGGCTGATGTCGGCGGTGAGCGCCGATGTGGAGAGCATCGAGCAGATGAAGGCCGAGATCTTGCGCGTGAAGTTCGAGGAGCAGGTCCGCAGCCAGAAGCGCAAGGAATCCGATGCGGCTGTGAAAGGACAGCCCGTCGCCGGGCTAAAACCGTGGCGAGAAATTGTAACGCCGCATCCGGACGTCGCCTCTGGACGCTATCAGCAGGCCGAGTTCGCGGCCGATCTGTGGCAGGTCTTCTTGAAGGAAGGCCCGGACGAGTATCGCTATCCCGTTGAATTCTTCCGGCGAACGTTCATTACGGAAGGTCTTCAAAAGCTGCTGTCGAATGCACTCGTGCGTCTGGCGGGACATGGCGGCGATCCGGTAGTGGAACTGCAGACGAACTTCGGCGGCGGCAAGACACACTCGATGCTGGCCCTTTATCATCTGTTTTCCGGCGTACCAGCCGGCCAGTTTCCAGGGTTGGAGCCGGTGACGCAGTTGGCTGGCGTCTCACAGCCGCCCCGAGTGAAGCGTGCGGTTCTTGTCGGCAACCGCATCTCACCCGCGGATCTCCACAAGAAGTCGGACGGAACGGTGGTCCGAACGCTGTGGGGCGAGTTGGCATGGCAACTCGGCGGCAAAGAGGGTTACGAGATGGTCCGGACTGCGGACGAAAAGGCCGTCAGCCCTGGTGATAGTCTCCGGCAGCTCTTCAAGAAATATGAGCCGTGCCTGATCCTGATCGATGAATGGGTGGCCTACGCGCGCCAGCTTTACAACAAGAGCGACCTGCCGGCCGGCGATTTCGACGCGCACTTCACCTTCGCGCAAACGCTGAGCGAATCGGCAAAGCTGGCGAGCAAAACGCTGCTGGTGGTCAGTATTCCCGCATCGCAGAACGAAATCGGCGGCGAGGGCGGGCAGGCCGCATTGGAAAGGCTGAAGAATGTGATCGAACGCGTGGAGACATCCTGGCGGCCGGCGAGCGCGGAAGAAGGATTCGAAATTGTGCGGCGCCGCTTGTTTCAGCCGATCACGGACCCGGATCTCTTTGTCGCGCGGGATACGGTGGTCCGCGCCTTTAGTGACGAGTACCGGAAAAACGCCCAGGAGTTCCCGCCAGAGGCCAGCAAGGGTGATTATGAACGGCGGCTGAAAGCGGCCTACCCGATCCATCCGGAACTGTTCGACCGGCTGTACAACGACTGGTCCGCGCTCGACAAATTTCAACGCACGCGCGGAGTGCTGCGTCTGATGGCGGCGGTGATTCACGCGTTGTGGGAGAGAGAGGATCGCGGATTGTTGATCCTCCCGTCCAGCGTTCCGGTGGATGCGCCCGCCGTGCAAAGCGAGTTGACCCGCTACTTACCGCCCACTTGGGCGCCGATCATTGAGAAGGATATCGACGGACCGCACTCATTGCCGCTCCAGATTGATCGCGAGAACCCCATGCTGGGCCGGTACTCGGCGTGCCGGCGCGTGGCGCGGACGCTGTATATGGGATCGGCGCCGACACAGGACGCAGCGAAGAAAGGGCTCGAAGACCGGCAGATCAAGCTGGGCTGTGTCCAGCCGGGCGAAGTTTCCGGTACGTTCGGCGACGCGCTGCGGAAGCTGGCAGATCAGGCGACCTACTTGTACGTCGATGGCAGCCGCTACTGGTACTCCACTCAACCCAGCGTGAACCGGCTCGCGGATGAGCGCGCGGAGCGGTACCCCCCGGAAGATGTAGTGGAGCACATCCGGCAACGGCTCCAGAGCGAGGCCCGGTCGCGGGGCGATTTCGCAAAGGTCCATCCGTGCCCAGCCAGTTTCAGCGAAGTGGTGGACGAGCCCGAGGCGAAGCTGGTGATCCTCGGTCCGGATTATCCGCACAGCGCGAAATCTCCGGACAGCCCGGCGCGGCAGGCGGCCTCGCAGATTCTCGACCGCGGCGGCGCCGGGCGCAACTGCGGAAACATGTTGGTGTTCCTGGCCGCCGATAAAACGCGGCTCATGGATCTCGACAAGGCTGCTCGCTTGTACATGGCGTGGAAGTCGATCGACGAGCAAAAAGAGGATCTGGATTTGGGCAAGTTCCAGCGCAGCCAGGTTGAGCAGAAGCTCCAATCGGCCGACCAGGCGGTGCGCGCCCGTATTCCGGAGACCTACTGCTGGCTGTTGACTCCCGGCCAGAAGCGGCCGGAGCAAGGCCAGGCGTTCCCGCCCATCGAATGGACGGAAGACCGGCTGAAGGGAGAAGGCAGGCTGGCTGAGCGGGCGTCGAAGAAACTGAAGGACTCCGAACTGCTCATCACGAGCATGGCGGGAACCCGGCTGAGATTGGAGATTGACCAGGTCCCGCTGTGGCGCGCAAACCACGTCGGCGTGAAGCAATTGGTCGATGATTTCGCGAAGTACCTCTACCTGCCGCGTGTGAAAAATGCGCAGGTAATCCTGGATGCTATTCAGGACGGCATTAGCCGGACCACCTGGAGCCTGGACACCTTCGCCTACGCAGACTACTACGACGCGACAGCCGACCGTTATCGAGGACTCGAAGGGGGCCGGCGAGTCACAATCCAGTTGGACGCCCACAGCGTGGTGGTGAAGCCGGAGGCGGCAACCGCGCAGCAGGAGAAGGAAGCTGCGGCAGCATCCGCTGGTTCTAGTGGAACAACTACGACCACGAGCGCCACGGCGGCTACGTCCGGCAATGGTGCTGGATCGCAAACAAGCTCCAGTGCCGGCGTTGAACCGAAAAAAGCTGTACTGCGCCGATTCCACGGCACCGCGAGGATCGACGCCACGCGCCTCTCGCGCGACGTGGATCAGATCGCCAGCGCGGTGGTACAACACCTGAGCGGGTTGCTGGGAACAAAAGTGACCGTAACGCTGGACATCGAAGCCGAGATCCCTTCCGGCGCCCCGGACAACGTGGTGCGCACCGTGACGGAAAACTGCCGGACGCTGAAATTCGAGAACTCGGGATTCGAGGAGAGCTGACTCTTGGAGCCGCCGCGCCAAACTCCGTCAAGTGATATTCAATGTGAACCGCTTACGCCGGTTTGGACCGGCGACGCGAGCAGCCAGGGTGGTCGCACGCGGGAGACGGGACTGATCGGGAGTCTTCGTTGGTGGTACGAGGCGATTCTCCGCGGCTGCGGCTTTTACGCGTGCGACCCGAGCTCAGGCACGTGTGTTTACGAGGATGACCGGAGGCTGGCGGGCATCTGTCTTGCCTGTCAGCTCTTTGGCTGCACGGGGTATTCTCGCCGATTCCGGCTGGAAGTGGAAGGAGGAGGCGGCGCCGGGGAGCTGCTTCCGATTCGGCTCAAGAATCCCGGAGTTGCCAATCATCGCGGCTGGCGGGTTCCAAAATTCTTAACAAAACCGTTCATCCTGAAAATTCTTCCGCTGTATCCCAAGAGTATGGATACGGAAGGTCTGAGCTTGACGCTTGGTCTGATTGAGCGGTTCGGAGCGTTCGGGGCGAAGACCAGTCACGGGCAGGGCGCAGTCCGATTCGAGAATCTTCCTGCGCGGCGATCAATCGCGGAATGGATAGACTGCCTGGCGAAGGCGCACGACGGCAGCACGGGTGAGTTGCATCAGGGATATTGGCTCTGCGATGTCACTGCGGCTGAGGTCAACGGGAGCGAGATCGTGCCGCTGTATCAGAAACTGTACTCGGCGGAGGCCAAAGATTTCCGCAGCGAGAACGACGAGGTATTGGCGGCTGTCGATCTGATCCGGAGCCATACCCAAGGAC
>DATGKM010000019.1:0-8173 GCA_035294665.1 Bryobacteraceae bacterium
GCAGGGTTCGCGCTCTGACCAGTGCGATCCACGATTACCTCAAGGACTACAACGAGAACCCCAGACCATTTCGATGGATCGCGAGCGCCAGCCGAATCATCCGCAAGGTCAATAAATATAAAGCTATTTCAGAGACGGCAGGCTAGTCCCCGGCCTCTCCGCCGCGTTCATTGAATCGCGGGAGCAATCCCGTTAACTCCGGCCGCTTCCCGCACCAGGTCGTCAAACGGGGCAGCACGAAAATCCGGCGGCACCTCGAAATCGGAATCGGGCAGGGCGGCAGTGGATATGTCGCTCAGGTCGAGCGCCGATTCCGCTACCGGCCCGTTCGGGTCGAAATCCGGGGGAGCGCCATCGGGCGCAAGTTGCACCAGTTCCGTTATGGCGGGAATGAATATCCGAATCGTGGTTTTTAGTGTGAGACCCTGGGCGGTCTGTGACATGGAGCGCAACGCCGCGGCCAGTTGATTTCCAATCATCGGCACGGCGACGAAAGCCCTCTCCGCGAAATCCGCCGTGTCCAGGGCGCGCTGGCTGCGTGCCGCGTAATCGGCCAGCTCGCCGAGGGCCGGCACACGGCGAATCTCGGACGGTTGCGCGATCCAGGAATGCACTTCAAGCCGCATCACGGACGGCCCATCGCCGGTTTCTGAATTCGCCGCCATGAAGGGCATCTGCATGGCGATTACAGTCAGTGTCTCTTCCGTTCGTACGCCATGAATCTCCGCGGTCTGCCCGGTTCTCTTCGATTGCACGTCCACCACCGCGCGCTCGGGCGCGGCCGCGAGCGCGGTGGCGAAGCGGCCGGCAAATTCGGAGAGCGGCACCGTGGCGTAATGCTTTGTCTTCGGATCGAGCAGGGTCACCTGGCCGCGGGAGAAATCCGTAAGCGTCTCCAGCATTCCGTAACTGGCGAACGCTTTATCTCCCTTGATACGCAAAAGCCCGCCGGCGCTGGATTTCGATTGCTCCTGCCATTGCGCCGCAAGTTCCCGCGGAATAAATGCAGGCAGCTTGGTCGAACTCGACTGGCGTACCGTGACATCGGCCAGTGTGCTTGCGCACATCCCGAAAGCCAACGCGGAGACGGCTACCCTGCTGCGCAACATCTCCCCAGCATACGCCCGCCGCAAACATGGCGCAGCGGCATCATTGCGGTTGCGGAGCCGGCGGCGATGGCTCCGTAGAGGGCGCGGGCACAACCGGCGGAGCCGTAACCGGGGGTGCGGCTGCCGGCGGTTCCGGCGCCGGCTGCGGCAGCGCGGGCCATTTCAGCGAGGCGAGCCGCCCTTCCTTATCCCCTCGAAGCCATAGGTACAGAGGCGCATCGGGCGCGGGTGGATCGGGAAAATCGATGGAAATGGATTGTTCGAGCCCCGGCCCGGGAAGCGGCACCGGCAGTCCTGTGACGGCTACGGGATTGGCTCGATCCCAGCCCAGCTTTTCGATCATTTCCAGGTTCGCGCCCGTAAGCTGGTATTGCCGGACCGTGGTTTGAGGCGAGGGGTTTTGGGGCGAGGCGCTTGGTGGCGCGGTGTTCCCT
Source organism: Bryobacteraceae bacterium (assembly GCA_035294665.1). Taxonomy (GTDB): domain Bacteria; phylum Acidobacteriota; class Terriglobia; order Bryobacterales; family Bryobacteraceae; genus PSRJ01. The sequence continues at coordinate 1,544 of DATGKM010000019.1, forward strand.
GGCGCGTCATTTCGCGCCGCGGCATCCGGCGTCGAGTTCTGGGCGAGCGTGAACGAATCGATGCGCGGCAGGCGCAGAATGCGGGCCAGCGGAAAAGGCTGAGAGCGGCCGCCCCGGCCGTTATCGATCACCGCCTGAAGCTGGCATCCCGCCGGCAAGTTGCTCGTATCGAATGCCAGGAAGAGCTGGTCCGCCGAGATCTGTTCCAGGTTCGAATGAGCGGTCTGCTCCCCAATGTGCAGTTCCGCCGGCCGGCCCGCGCCATCCGCGCATTTGAGCCGCAGCACTCCGCTCGATTCGATATTCTTCACGTCCAACAGCGCATTCAAGGTGGCGCCGGCGGGGAATTCGCCGGAGCGGACTGCGATGGCCAGTCCAGCGGGCAAAGAAAGTTTGGAACTGGCAATCACGGGAAGCGGGCCGGTGATTTCGAGAGCGTTCGCGAGGGTCAGCGGCTCGCTGCGGTCTTCGAGCCAGGCTTTCACGTCCAGGCTGGTCGCTCGATTAGCGGCGGGCTTCAGCGAGACCGTCACGCCGCGTTCCGTTTGATCCGCCGCCGCCGGGCTGAGACGGAACGTGGCTCCGGGCGCTTCGAGCTTCGCGATCAGATTCAGGCGCGCTCCTTTTAGCGTGAAGTGCTGCTCCCCTGCGCCCTGGTTCACCAGAATGGGCAGGTTCTCGAACTTCGGCGGATTGGGGAGAATCTTGAACGGCACCGGATGGCTATTCCCATCGGATTGCGAAAGCAGCAATTCGTAGGAGCCGGGATCGAGGTCCTGCGTATCGATCTGCACGTCGAGGTGATCCTGCGGCCCTTGCCTCGGGCCCTTCGGCAGCACGAACCGCACGTCTTCCGCGCTGGCAAATTCGTCATTCAGCTTCTTCAGTTCCACCTTGGTGACGAATTCGAAATCGCTGCCCTCGATCCGCGCGGCGGTCTTGCCGGATTGCGCCAGCAGGCGGTCCTGCGAGGCGGATGCGAGGTGCGCTTTCTGGAAATCGCTCAGAGGGAGAATGTGCAGGGTTCCCGAGGGCTCGAGAGGCGTCCAGTCCCAAAACGCGCTGAGCCGGTAATCGCCGGGTGGAAGCGAGACCTTGGTCAGGTCGACTTCAAGCGCCTTCTGATTGCCCAGCACCGCCACCGGCACCGGCACCTTCTTTTTGGAATCGCCGGCCAGCGCCCACTGGCGCGCGCGATCCAAATACTTCCAATCGCGCTCGGGAAGCTCTACGGCCACCGGGCTTTTTTGTCCGAGCGGAATATAAACCGGATCCTTCAACCGGATGGCGGGAGCGGCGAGATTGGGAATGCGATTCGCCCAGATATAAGCGACGCGCGTATGCGGCGGAACGGCGCCTTCCTGGCCGCATAAATCGACGCCGGAATCCTTCCGCGGAAGCGCGAAGGAAGCGCGGAATTGCGTGTCCGGGAACGCGATGGAGCGCAAATCCAGCAGCATCGCCGTGCCGCCCGCCGCCAGCCCAATGGGACTGCCGAAGAACAGGGTGGCGGCCATGGTGGCCAGGCTGGCGGTTTGCCCCGTGCGCGCGGCCGTGGACGTGGCCAACGGATTGTAAGTGGCCAACTGGGGATTCATGGCCGCGAATACCGTCTCGGCCTGGGTGGCCACGTTGGCGTTCCGGTTGATCTGGACGGCGAACCCGTACTGCGAAGCGAATCCGTTCAGGGCCGCGTTTACGCTGGCCGAGGAGCTTTCACTATCGGAGAGCGCCGCGACCAGTTGCTCCGCCTGAGCTGTCTTATCCGCATAGTCGGCCAGTTGGGCCACCAGCACCTCGTCCTGCGAGAGGAACCGGGCTACCTTTTTGCGATTCAATCCGGTTGGCCCGTACACCAGCGCCGCGACAGAAATGGTCTGCGTCATCTTCCATTCCTGCTCGCTTCCGGCCGGCTTAGGCTCGGTGACGATAATATCCTCCTGCCCCTTCAAGCGCTTTTCCGGCACCAGGACCAGCGCTACGTCACCGGCGCGCTTCTCCTTGCCGCGCAGAATGGGTGAGTATCGCAGCACGTCGCCTTCGCTCAGATGGTTGATGGTGCGGAAGGCCAGAGGCTGATCGCCCGCTTCCACCCTCAGATCGATGGCTCCCAGCGGGCTGCCGGCCGGGCAGGCCACGAACGCAGGCGATTCCGGAGCGGCGGCAGCCGGATTGGGCTGCGCAGTGTCATCGGAGGAGGTTGGGGCGGATTTTTGCGCGTATAGCAGGGAAGCCGTCACAAAGGCAAACGCCGCACGTCGAATTCGCATCCTAAGAACTAGCGTACATGCGCCGGAAGGCTGCCGGAATCCCCAATTGGCAGGAAGCCGTACCCGATTTTGGGACCTGCCACTCACCCAATCGACACGGTACTTCCCAGAACCACTGAGTCTACTTCACCGCAGCCACGAACCCGTCGGAATAGCCGCCGGCGTACCCGGTTTGATAGCCGGCATTCAGGCCGTTCCCAACGCCGAACAACGCGTCGGTGGTGTAGCCGCCAATCAGCATCGCGCCGCTGGGCGTCACGGCCACACCGGTCGCGACGTGAAAGCCGCCCGTGCCTAAATAGGTGCCGTACTTAAGAGCGGCGCTACCGGCAACCGTGGGATCGAATTTGACCAGGAAGGCTTCGATACCGTTTCCCCACTGCGAGAGAGCCGCATCGGGTGTGACCGGAAAGTCCGTGGAGAGCGTATAACCGGCGCAATAGAGATTACCCGCGGCGTCTGTGGCGACGCCGTAGCCGACCTCGCCTCCGGAGCCGCCGATATAAGTGGAGTACAGCACGAATCCGCTGGGGGGCGCCGAGGGATTGACACGTGTTACGAAAGCGTTGCCCGCCCCTCCGAACTGACTCTTCATAGCGTTCGCGGTGATCGGGAAATCGGATGACAGCGTCCAGCCCGTGAGAAGCGCGTTGCCGCTGGGATCGAGAATCAACTGCCGCACTTCATCGATGGCGCTTCCGCCGAAGTACGTCGAGTAGACCAGGGACTGACTTCCCGATTTGTTCAGATCGAGAATGCCAATGGCAATATTCTCGATGCCATTCGATGTGCTCTGATAGGCAAAGCCGGCCACAGGGAACAAAGTAGAAAGCGTAGAGGCGGCGAAGTAGACCTGGCCGCCGGGAGTGACCGCGAAACCCCTTCCATCGTCGCGATCTTCTCCGCCGATGTATGTGGCGTACAGGGCGGCAGTGGCATTGATGTTGAGTTCGAGCACGAAGACATCGCTCGGCCCCCAAAGAACCGAGGCATAGGCATTTGGAGTGGTTGGAAAGTCAGTGGAAGAAGTAGTTCCGCCCACGTAAATGTTACTGTTGGCGTCCAGGCCAATCCAGTAGGGATAATCGCCGCCAGTGCCGCCGTAGTAGGTGGAGTACGCCAAGCCATTATTCTGGCTGATGACCGCGACGAAAACGTTAGGATTGAAAGCAGTCTCGGTGGTGCCCAGAGCAAGAGCCGTTTGCACGGCATTGCCGGCGACGGGAAAGTCGGTCGAACTGGTGGTGCCGGTTACAAAAAGGTTGCCGGCGGAATCTACGGCGATGCCGGTGGCAGCGTCGTTATTGCTGCCGCCCAGGTAAGTTAAATATGTTAGGGACGGCCCTCCGTAGACAGCGGGGTTGAAGACCGCGACAAACGCGTCATTAGCGCCGCTATTGGCGCCGTTCACACCATTAAAAGTCGGCAGGAGATTGCCGCTATTGGTATAGCCGGCGACGTACATCAGGCCGTTGGCGTCGGTAACGACGGCGTTGATCTGATCGGTCGCGTCTCCGCCCAGGAAAGAGGCGTACGTGACTACGGGGTCGATCACCAGCGGCCGCGAGCGATCGTAGCGGCTCACGTCCAGGGCAACCACGCCGCCCGGAAGCAGGCGATAGCGGCCTTCGATGGGGGTCCGGCCGGCGCTGTCATCCTGCTGGTACAGGAGCGGGCGCTTTTGCAGAAACCGCGCGCTGCCGGCTGCCACCACGAGATCGCCCGCGCGATCGAGTTGAACGCGATCGGCGCCCGCAAACCGGAGGCGGATGGCGGCGGGATCCGCCCCGGGACCGATCACAAAATCGTATTCCAGCGAATCGCGGCTGCCGTAATAAACCATATCGATTCCCGGATAAACGGAACGGTAGACGATGCGGGAATATTGGGAAATGCCAGTGTGCCAGTTGGGCCGTTTGCCGACGAAATAGTTGGTTTGCGTGGGCAAACGGTCGACCGGCTCAATTTTCGGCTGGGAATTCCCGTGAAGGAGGCGCACCTCGACGCGGCGCGCGGGCGCGCCTTTACCGCCGGGCGCTGCCAGGACGGCTCCGGCGGCGGTTAGATACAGGCCGGAATGGCGGGAGAGAGAACCGGCGCGGGCGGCATATAGGATATCCGGACTCCATTGTCCGCGGTTCTCTTCGAAGCTCATCGGCAGGCGCGATAAAACGGCGTTCGCCCGCGCTTGAGCAGCCGCTTCTTCCCGCGGCCACTCCGCGCCGGACGCGGCAAAAACCGGCCCTGCCGAAAGCAGCAGAAAGACGCACGAGTATTTCAACAGCACACGATTCCAGAACACTAAAAGACCCCAAAGCTTGTAGTTTACCAACGCGGCCGCGATTCCAAACTATGATCCGGGCCGGCCGGATTATAGTAATGTCATGAAGAACTGGAGTCTTCGGATAGCAATCGCCCTGCCACTTATGGCTTGGGCGGCGGACACAGGCACGATCGAGCCGAAGGATCTGGCCGCCACGTTAGAGACCAAGGCCGCCAAGCCGGTTCTGATTCATGTCGGATTCGGCGTCATGTACCGTGGCAAGCACATTCCAGGCTCGATCTATGCCGGCCCGGCGCGAACTCCGGATGGAATTGCGGCTTTGAAAAAAGCCGTGGCGAATCTGCCGAAAGATCGCGAAATCGTGATCTATTGCGGCTGCTGCCCCTACGAAATGTGCCCGAACGTTAGGCCGGCGATGGCGGCATTGCGCGAAATGGGCTTCACGCACGTCAAGACTCTTATGATTCCCACCAACTTCGCCACCGATTGGGTGAATCATGGATACCCCGTGGAAGAGGGCAAAGCGGGGGGCGGGGAAGCTGCGAAGTAGGCTCCGATGAATCGGTGGCTGGCCGCCGGAGGGATGGCAGTTTGGGCCGCCGGGCTGTGGGGCAACAGCCCAGGTGTGACCTTTTCTCACGACGTGGCGCCGATTCTGTACCGGCACTGCGCTTCCTGTCATCATGCGGGCGCGGTGGCGCCGTTTCCACTGGTTACCTATAGCGACGCGGCCCGGCGGGCCGGGCAAATTGCGGCGGTCACCGCGCGGCGATACATGCCTCCATGGCTGCCTGAGGCGCCGCACTTCGCCGGTGAACGCCGCATGAGCGAGCGGGAGATTGCTACGCTCGCGCGCTGGGCGAAAGAGGGGGCGCCGGAAGGGAATCCAGCGGAAACACCGCCGGCGCCGGTGTTCCAGGAGGGCTGGAGCTTAGGCACTCCGGGCCTGGAGGTGGAAATGCCCGTCGCCTTCCATGTGCCCGCCGATGGCCCGGATCTCTACCGCTGCTTCTCCATCCCGCTGCCGTACCATGCACAGCGATATATTCGGGCGGTTGAGATCCGGCCGGGCAATCCGCGCGTGGTACACCATGAATTGCTATTCCAGGATGTGATTGGCGCGGCGCGCAAGCGCGACCCATCCGGAGGCGGATACGAGTGCTTCGGTACCCCAGGCTTTCTTCCGGCAAACGGGTTGGGCGGCTGGACCCCGGGGGCGGAAGCGATCACCATGCTGCCCGGCATGGCGGAAACGCTGTATGCTGCGGCGAACCTGGTGATTCAGGCGCATTTCCACCCTACCGGCAAGCCGGAAACGGAGCGCACGCGCATCGCCCTGTACTTCACCGATGAGAAACCGCGCCGTCATCTGACCGATATCGGACTCACTTCGAACCGCATCGATATTCCGCCCGGCGATCGCAATTATAAAGTGACCGATCACTTCGAAATTCCGGTGGACGTAGACGCAGTGGGCATCATTCCGCACGCGCATTACATTTGCCGGGACATGCTGGGCACGGCGATTCTGCCCGATGGCAAGCGGCTCACGCTGATCCATATTCCGGACTGGAATTTCAACTGGCAGGCGCAATACCGGTATCCGGCGCCGATCCGGCTGCCCGCGGGGACCCGGGTGGAAATGGAGTTTACCTACGACAACTCCGAGGACAATCCGCGCAACCCGAACCATCCGCCCAAACGCGTTACCTACGGCCCGGCCAGCACCGATGAAATGGCGGGCCTGCACATCCAGGCCGTTCCGGTGCGCGAAAGCGACCTGGAAGAACTGGACCAGGCGCTCTGGGGACGCATGATGCGGCAGTTAGGCGGCGGAGTCTTTCGCTTGCCGCAGAAGTAAATGTTTGGAAGGCGAGCGTCCGGAAGAGTTCCCACGTTCTGGATGGGCATGGTAGTTAGCAGGGAAAGCGCCCCACGAGGGTGTAAAACATTTTGTGTAAACGCTGTTCTCCGTCAAAATGGAGAACAAGATGGAGACGCAGAATCCGACAAAAAAAGAGTTGCTGAATGGGCTGCTGGACCAGTTGCTCAAGGACTACAAGAAGCCGGAAGATA
>DATGKM010000020.1:0-13659 GCA_035294665.1 Bryobacteraceae bacterium
CAGGTCGCTCGCCAGCGTTGCCTGCCTCCGCTTTGCCGGCAAGCCCATCCTAAAACCGTTCCGGGATCGGGCACAATGAAATTTCAGCGAACGGCCAACAGTGTCTTAACCGTTTGTCTCAGCCCAGGGGACAACCCCAGATACTGGCGAAGAATTCGTACACCGCCTGAAAGTCTTCTTTCTCCAGGTAGGGGAAATCCTTCAAAATCTCTTCCGCTGTCATTCCGGAAGCCAAGTACGATGCGAGATCGTATACCGTGAAACGGAGGCCGCGAATACAGGGTTTGCCGCCCATTTTGCCTGGTTCGACCATGATGCGGGGGTTTAAGCCAACCATCGCCTTACCACAACCATGATATCGTCACCAGGTATCTTTAACATCAGCATCGTGGAAGCCTCGAAAGACCCAAATGAAGCGCTTTTCATGGAGCTAGTCGCTTCAAGACTGCCCAAAGCTGCAAACCACCGCAAATAAAGCTACTTACGTAAGATTTGAAAACATCTGGCTACGAACCAGAAGGTCGGGAGTTCGAATCTCTCCGGGCGCACCACCTTCGACAAGTGCATTGGCCGCCTGCGGCATGGCAGGGGATCTGCTCCGCGAGTTGCTATACGTGTACTACTTTTTGTTTCATCCTCACCGCATTGCTCGTTCCGGCTGCGGCCAAAGCCCGCCTCGGGTGATCGCGATGCGCGCCACTGCGTATACCGGCTACGCCCGCACCGCCAGCGGAAAGCGGGTGCGCCGCGGCATGGTTGCCGCGGACCCGCGCGTACTGCCGCTCGGCACGAAGGTTCGGGTGAAGAATGCGGGCATGCAGCCGTGTGGGGTCAGCCCCGTTTACCGATGGGCCGCGCAATGTGATTTTGTAAAACGGACGACGAGGCGCGGCGCGCGCGGTCTTCGAGGCCTTTGCCCCTACAACAACTCATCCAGTCTGCGGCGGAGTTCAGCGGAAAGGCGCGGATCTTTCCCCCCGGTGGAAACGGCAATCTGCAGGTTTTCGCGATGCACACGCGCGGGGACGATGAAGTCACACTCTTTGGCGGAATCGGCGATGTTCGCCAGAATACCCTTGCCTTTGGCGGCGATGGCGATGCGGTGATTGGTCTGGCGGTCGTTGGTGGCTGCGAAGACGAGCACGACGTCTTCGAGATCGGTGGCGCGGAAACGGCGGCGGATGATTTCGACGGAAAGAGATTCGAATTCTTCATCCACCTCGGGTGCGACTACCGTGACGCGCGCGCCGGCTTCCAGCAGGCCGCGGGTTTTGCGCAGCGCAACCTTGCCGGCCCCCACGACCAGCACGGGGCGGTCCTTGAGGTTGAGAAAGATGGGATAATGACGCAAGTCAAAATGTAGCACGCTATGATGGCAGTACATGTCGCGTTCCACACCCACGATAGTGATTGTGGGCCGGCCGAATGTTGGAAAGTCCACTTTATTCAATCGCATCACCGGACAGCGGCGGGCCATTGTCGGCGATGAGCCGGGCATCACGCGGGACCGCATCCACGGCATCGCCGAACATGCCGGCCGGCGCTTCGAAGTGATCGATACCGGCGGAATCGTCGTCCACGACCGCGAGTATCTGCCCGGGGAGGTGCTGCGGCAGGCGCAGACCGCACTGAAGAATGCGGGGCACATTATTTTTCTGGTGGATGGGCGGAGCGAAATCACCGGCGCGGATCGCGACCTGGCGCAAATGCTACAGCGTTTGGGCAAGCCGGTCACAGTGGCGGTGAACAAGATCGATACGGCGGCCCGCGATGCGCTGGCGCACGAGTTTCATGAGCTGGGGATCCCGAATGTGTACGGTGTTTCGGCGGAGCATGGCCTGGGTATAGACGCGCTGCTGGATCATGTAACCGCGGAATTGGAGTCCGTGGAGGCCGAGGCTGAAGAGCCGGAGCGCGCCATCAAAGTGGCGATCATCGGCAGGCCAAACGTGGGAAAATCGACGCTGCTCAACGCCCTCACCGGCGAGGAGCGGGCCATCGTTTCGCCTGTGGCGGGCACGACTCGCGATGCGGTGGATGAAGAGGTGATGCGCGCGGGCGTGCGCTACGTGTTCATTGACACCGCCGGCATCCGGCGCAAAGGCAAGACCAGGCTGATGGCGGAAAAGCTGAGCGTAGTGATGGCGCGGCGGCATCTGCGGCTGGCGGACGTGGCGCTGCTCATGCTGGATGCAAGCGAAGGCGTGCTGGGCGCGGACGCCACTATCGCCGGTTATGCGCACGAAGGCGGACGTTCGATTATCCTCTGTGTAAACAAGTGGGACGCGCGCCAGGTCCGTTCCAAACAGGATTTCGAGCGGCAGGTGCGCGATCAATTCAAATTTCTGGAGTACGCGCCCGTGGTGTTTCTTTCGGCGAAGAGCGGAGCCGGGGTGGAGGCGTTATTCCGCTTGATCGGGGAAGTGTACGAATCGGCTTCGCGGCGCATCACCACGGGCGAACTGAACCGGTTCGTGGAGCAATTGCGCTTTGAAGAGCGGAAAATCTTCTATATTACGCAGACGGGCGTGCGCCCGCCGACCTTCGTGCTGTTCACGGATCGTGGCGGGCCGCTGCATTTTTCGCATGAGCGCTACCTAATAAACCAGATCCGGCGGAAGTTCGGATTCCGCGGCGCGCCCATCGTGCTGAAGACGCGGGCTAAGGCCGCGGCTTCCTAGGGTGGGGCCGGCTCAGAATCGCATCTCAAATCCGCGCCAAATCTGCCGAATGGCTGGCCCGAGGAGGTGTTCGCAGATTGCCAGGGACCATTCGAAGCAATTCTCCGCTTGGTTCAGTTGAATCCGCTCATAGCCGTGCTCGAGATAACTAAAGTTACGCGTAAACTGGAGGCGTTTGATCTGGTCGTGGATGGGCTCGCGATTCAGCAGTCCGGCCGCCACGAGCCGGTCCAAGCCCTTTTCGAAGTCCAGCGGCCGGGCTGGAAATTTTCCATCGGGAAAGTAGCGTTCGTATGCGGCCTTGCACGTATCGGGTTGCTGCGGGTGAATGCCGATCGCCAGGAGCCGCATCTGAGTTGCACACTCGGCGGCGCGGTATGACCGCAGCACCGCGTCGGTGAACCGACGTTCTTTTATCCGGCGATCGGCATTGGCTAACGCGTCTGCTACCAGAAGCGCTCCGATCCGGGATACCCGCTCTGCCCAGTCTGCCGCCATTGCCGTGGCGCTAAAGTTCTCGCGGTCGCGGATCTGCTTTTCGAACGCGCTCATATCGCTTGCGCTTCCGGCAAATCGTGCAACCGTCTCCGCCACTGGCGCCAAAAGCGCATGCTCCGAATACTCGGCAAGCTTGCGAGCCTGATGCACCAGCCCTTGCCTGGCTTGCGAATAATCGAAATCGTCCCATAGGGAAAGTGCGGCCATGGTAGCCCGAAGAAACTTCCAAGGGCCTTCATTTGGAAGCCGTTCCGCTATTTGCGCGGCTATACGCACCTGGCCCGACCGCGCCCTGGAAAGAACCTCTTCGGCGGTAACCTGGTCGCGCACATCGGAGGCAACAAAATGTTGAATTCTGCTCGTCCCTTTGGCTTGAACGTAGACAGGAATTACTTGGCAGGAGAGGTACGCCATTGCCGTCTGAAAGAGCGAGGCGACAATCGGATTGGCTCCGCCAGTGATGCCTACGTAGACTCTGCCAAAGCTCCGCTGTGCAAGACCATTGATGAATGTGCGCACCTGCCTGTAGGTCTGAGACATATCGAATGGTTCGACTGCCTGGCACATGGCCCAGGTCACGCGGACATCTTGGATTCCGTTCTTGATCTCCTCAACAAACCGCTTCGGATCGGCCGAATCGGACGAGGCTTGATTTCCGTAGAGCAAGTAGACGTCGAGAGAGGCTTCATCTTTGAGAATTGCAGCAATTGCGTCCGGTGTCCCTCCAACGCTCGTGCCAACGGCAAAAATCGCTGCAACCGTCATTGCGGCTCGCTCGGCCAGACCAGCGGAACCGGGAAGCACAGGCCGTAATGAACCGCGCGTGGCATTTCGGGCCGTGGCACGGGTATCATGCTGCCGTACCACGGTTTTGGCGGCGTGGAGTCGGTCCGGAATACCGATCCTGGCGTGAACATTATAATCGCTCCCTTAAACACGTTCGAGACCGAATTCGCGTGGAACTTCGGAAAAGTCACGTGCGTTCGCCAGAGGCCTTCGGCGGGATCTTCGGGCGACGGCACGAAGTGACTGAGCGCCATAAAGCCATTCGCTCCTGGGGCATGATCGAGCCAGTCGCAACGCTCCGGCGCACCTAAGATCTCGAAATGGCCCAGTCCGGTAGCGCTCTTTTTGCCGAAACCGGTCCAAGCGAGCGCTCGAAGACAGGCGCTCACCTGCTCTAAATAGTTTTCGGAACGGATATAAACGCTGAGAGCATCAAAGCCCTCCTTAAGGTGCTCCGTATCGGTTTCGAACAATTGGCCTTCGGCAGCCGCTCCCAATTCCCGGTCAATAGAGGTCTGTATACGAGTCGAGGCTCGAAATACGCCGGCCTCCGCATCGGCCGGCGCTTCACATTCGCCGTTCATTAACCGGCGAAAGGACGCTGCCGGAACATAGACCGGCGGCCTCAGCTTCTTCCCGAGGCGGAGACCAGTTATGTGCATAGGCATCGGCAGCAAATCGCCGGGGAAAGCGTCCGACAAACAGAACGGTGGAGGTTGCTGGTCCCGGAACTCAGCAAGCATCCGCTCGAACGTGCCCGGGAACAACTCCAGCCACCTCCAGCAAAGCGCGCCGAAGATGGAATCTGCGCGGAGTGGCGTCGCCCATGGCGACTTCGGATGCAGCCGGAACATCCACGTGGTTATAGCGAGACGTCCGCCAGTCTCACTTTTTCTTCATGAGGGTTCCGAATGGCGATTCGACCCGAGCCGCGGCTGCCTCCGGCCCCCAGGGAATCAAACCGCTCAACGATTGCAAGCGCGTTCTTAAGGTCGGCGACCATCTTGCTCTCGTCATCGCCTTCAAAAACTTTCAGCACCATGGCGGCTCGAAACGTCGTGCCCGGGGGCACGCGCTCCTGTATCCGCGGGTGTTCAGCGGTGCCTCGGCTCCGATCGATTATGTTTTCGGTCTTAAGCTCCAGCAGGGGCCTGCCCTCCGTCGCACGCGCGGTCCAAAGTTTCGCGCATTGTTCTGTAAGGTGTGCGTCACGAACTGCAATCCGCGAGGTGCCGCATTCAGGTCGCATGTTCATATGTGCCTTGAAAACGGGGCACACGGGACAGGTGCGCAGCCCGCAACCGCACGGCTTGCCATTTGATCCCAGCCCGTGCTCCTTCTCCAGCGTGCTGCGTAGCTTACCTTTCAAGCTGGAGCCGGGGATATACGGCTGCCCGGATACGGGATCCTTGAGCGCCATCAGGTCAATGCCCCCGATCTCCAGGCCGGCAGGCATGCCGCCGATGCGCATTCCATCCACCAACTCTATGTCAAAACTCATCTCCCTTACGTGTGTCCACTTGGCCATGTTCAATCCTTAATTCGGGCGCAATAAGCTACTACTGCTTCGAAATGGGGCATGAAACCTCTTCTGAACGCCGCCTCGTTGTTGATGGCATCCACATTGCGATCAATGAACTGCTTGAATGACTGAGGTAGTTTATTATCCGCGCGCTCAGCCCTATCCGCCGCGAATGCTTTCATAAGAGCGATCTGAGGGTGTACCTCGCCAAAAGGTGCGCCGTACACGAGTCGCTGCGACTGACGCTTAGCGTGATCGAAGAAGGACCGGAGCTGGTGGCGTTTGAGCCTGTCGGCTTCAAACCGCGCAGCGAGCCGCTCCGCTTCGATGGTGATCATGTCAACCCGAATGCTGCCATTCTCGGCGAAGTATTTCGGATACCCAGGCGGAAATGAGCTTTCCACGGGTTGCCCAGGGTGAGCGCCGGATGACGGCGCAGGGCCCGCGCGAGTTCGTCGCGGCTCCGCGCTCTTAAAACCCGCGCGCCCCAGCGCATCTTTCATGTCAGGCATGTCAGTCCTTCCTCTCTTCCGGTCCGTGCAGCATGACATAGCGTACAACGAAACCAGCATGCTTCCAAAGGTTCCCAGGCGAGAGGAATGCGCGTCTAATAAAGCTCATCTCCTCGCCGCCCAGATTTCGTTCTATTTGGTAGAAGAGCAGCGAATGCCAGCGCTCATCGCCCTTCCGCCACCGCTCGTGCAGTTTCAGAATATCCTCTAGCAACGCGCTGCGAATGCGCTGCTTGGCGTACATATCCGCAAGCTGGCGAGCCGCTACAAGCGCCTCGTCGAACGCCGCCCAGCGAATCGTTTCTCCGAGAACATGTATGCTATCGCGCGGGACCTTCGCACACTCCTCCAGAAGATAGTTCGCCTCCTCCGCTTTCGTCAAGATATGCTGGCGAGCTTTGGCAAGCGCCATCCCGGCGGAAAAGGTCAATTTATTATCTGTAATGGAGCGAAACTCCGAATGCCAAGCCGCCGCGAAATCGAGAGCCCGGTTCCACGGGCCTATGACGAACAGGTCGTCTCCCCCGCCATAGACAGGGTACAGGTCCGGGAATTTCTCAGCCATGAGTTTCGACACGGCGGAGGAAAAAGCATGATCGAGGAGGGTGCTTAAGCCCCAGGTGCGGCTGGCATCGCCTCCGAGATTCCGAAAGGTCTCGCCGATTTTATCCGCGTCAATCCTCAGATAGGCGAGGTAGCGCCGGCCAGCGGCGCGGGCGGCGAGTTGCTCGAAAGTCGCAGGTTCGTGCCCTTGCAGCGGCATATGAGAGATCAATGGAATCGGAATTTCGCCTGTGGACGAAATGCCCCAACGTGCTCCGAGCAGTTCGAGTAAACCATTAGGGGAAGGCGTCAGCGCGATTTGCCCTGGCGCGAGGAGTAGCGCCTTTCCCAGTTCGAGATCGTCAACGCAGGTCTGGCAAAGCCGCTCGGGTTCGTGGTGCAGCATCGCGGTAGCGCCGCATCCGTCGCATTTACCGGCCGCGGCTGCCGGAAAGGTAAACCGGTCTGTGGACCATCTCCCGCCGCTGTTCAAAACACCGCCCAAGGGTTTCGTTTTACGGGCGCTCATGGCTTCCTGCAACGCCCGTACAGGGATTTTGCCGTCGGCAAACTCCGCCGCGGCGAGATGGAAAACCAACTCGCCACGATAGCTTTCGAGGAGGTTGTTATCCAGCTCGCATTGCAATTGTTTCAAGCGCAAATGCCAGTCGAGGCAGGGATTGGCCACGACTAGAAATCGGCCCCCTGCGGAGTAGAAGAGCCGCGCCGCTGCATCCCGGAACCGCTGCGCCACGATGCTCGCTACGAGCCTGGTTAGCGCGAGAACCCGGAATGACCGGGCCCGCAGCCGTCGCGCCCGATGCGCCCGGTACTGGACGAAGCACAAATCGCTGAATCCCCGAAAAATCGCCTTCAATGGCGACCCCCTTTGTGGGCCAAGCGGGAATTCTGTCGTGAGGAGGCCCGGAAGTAGCGTCCCAGGCAGCGCGCGCGGTGGCTAGTGGGTCTGGCGCGTCAATCCTCTCCATGCTCTGCGGCCAGCTTTGTAGTGGAGGGACCGCCATGAATTCTCAGCTTTTTTTAATCCTCCTCGTGCTGCGCAGCCAGCTTTGTCAGCACCGCCATATCCTCCAGCGTGGTTACATCGCCCGTCACCGTATTGCTGGTGACGATCTCCCGCAGCAGGCGCCGCATGATTTTGCCGCTGCGGGTTTTGGGCAAGGCGTCGGTGAAGCGGATCTGCTCCGGGCGGGCGAAGCCGCCGATTTCCTTGCTCACCCACTTGCGCAGGTCTTCCGCCAGTTCGTCATGGTTCCAGTTGCCGTTCTTCAAGGTGACGAAGCAGGCCACGGCCTGTCCGGTAATTTCGTGCGGCTTGCCGACCACCGCGGCTTCCGCCACCGCCGGGTGCCGCACCAGCGCCGATTCCAGTTCCATGGTGCTTAGCCGGTGGCCGCTGACGTTCATCACGTCATCCACGCGGCCCAGAATCCAGTAATAACCGTCTTCATCGCGGCGGGCGGCGTCGCCGGTCATATACACGCCGGGGATGCGCTCCCAATATTGTTGCTTGTAGCGGTCGGGGTCGCCCCAGATGGTACGCGCCATGGAGGGCCACGGCCGGCGGATAATCAGAAACCCTTCCTGATTTGTGCCGACTGGCTTGCCCTCCAGGTTCACGATCTCGGTCACCACTCCCGGCATGGGCAGCGTCCCCGAGCCGGGCTTCATCGGCACGGCTCCCGGCATGCCCGCGATCATCATGGAACCGGTCTCGGTCTGCCACCAGGTGTCCACAATGGGGCAGCGCTGTTTGCCGATCACCCGGTAATACCATTCCCAGGCCGCTGGATTGATCGGCTCACCCACCGAGCCTAACAGCCGCAGGCTCGAAAGATCGTGCGCGTTGGGCCACTGCTCGCCCTGCCGGATGAAAGCACGGATGGCGGTGGGCGAGGCGTAGAGCGTGTTGATGCGATATTTTTCGATCAGCCTCCACCAGCGGTCGGGCTGGGGAAAATCGGGAGCGCCTTCGTAGATCACCGTAGTGGCGCCGGCTGCCAGAGGACCATAAACAATATAAGAGTGGCCGGTCACCCAGCCGATATCGGCGGCGCACCAGAAGGTATCTTCTTCGCGCAGGTCAAAGACCCACTTCATGGCGGTAACGCATTGCAATAGGTACCCGCCCGTGGTGTGGACGATGCCTTTCGGCTTGCCGGTGGTGCCTGACGTGTAGAGAACATATAGCGGCTGCTCGCTATCCAGCACTTCCGCCGGGCAATTCTCGCTGATGCCATGTTCGAGATCGTGCCACCAGTGGTCGCGACCGGATCGCATGGAAACGCCGCCGCCGGTGCGCCGTAGAACGATCACATCACGCACCGTGGGGCACTCGGCCAGGGCATCGTCCACCGTGTCTTTCAGCCGCACTTCCTTACCGCGCCGCCACGCGCCGTCGGCCGTAATCACAACCTGGGCGCCCAAGTCCTGAATGCGGGTTTTAAGGGCCTCCGCGGAAAATCCCCCAAACACTACGCTATGAATCACACCCAGGCGCGCGCAGGCGAGCATGGCCACCGGAAGTTCCGGCACCATGCCCATATAGATGATGGCGCGGTCGCCGGTCTTGAGCCCCCGCCCCTTCAGCACGTTGGCGAAGCGGCAGACCAGGCGGTGCAATTCCTGGTAGGAAATCAGGCGATGGTCGCCCGGCTCGCCCTCCCAAACGATCGCCACTTTGTTCTTGCGCGGCGTGGCGAGATGGCGATCCAGGCAGTTATACGCAGCGTTTGTTTTGCCGCCCACGAACCACTTCACGAACGGCGGATGCCATTCAATCACGTGCGACCACTTTTCGAACCAGAACAGCTCTTGCGCGGCCAGGTCGCCCCAGAATTCTTCAGAATGATCCAGGGCGCGCTGGTACAGCGCGCGGTAGGCCTCCATGCCGGAAACGCGGGCATGCTTTACGAATTCGGCACTCGGCTGGTAAACGGAAGCTTCGGTCATCGCAAGCAATTATAACCGTGACCGGCGGCTTGCCGCTCCGCGCAGGCGCTCGGTGATGCGGCTCTACGGCATCTTGCAGGAAAAATTTTGGGCGTCGTCGATCGAACCGGAGCCTCGATACACAGCCTCCTGCGGATACGGGCAAAGCGGCCGTGTCCTATCCACCTGCCCATTGCTGACGTGCTCGGCGCGAATCTGCGCGGGGGCGATGCCTTGCTCGCGCCAGCGTTCGATCACCGCCATTTTGTCGAACTGGTCGGTGCCGGCGCCGCCGCGGCAGTGCAGCATGCCCGGCACCATGAACAGGCGCATCCAATCGTCCTGGTGCGGTCCCATGGTGGCCAGCACGCCGTTGTAGAAATTCACCGTGTTGCCGGGGGGAATGCCAGGATCGGCCCAGCCGTGATACAGCAGCAGCTTGCCGCCGTGCTTCTTGAAAGCGGAGAGGTCGTAGGTGTGAGCATCGATTCCGGATTTGTCGGCAAGCGCCAGGTCGCTATCCAGATCGAATTTGTGGAAGTCGTAGTTGGCGTCCTGGTGCCCCAGGATGCGGATGCTATCCCAACCCCCGCCGGGCTGCGTGGGGATTCTGCGCAGAGAGGCCAATCCCAGTTCGCTGCCCGGTTCGAAACCGGTCCAAACAATTTCGCCACTCTTCGTTCTGACATCCGAGAATTCGATCTGGACGGTTTTCACCTGCGCGGCAGTCAGGCAGGTATCCGAATCCGGGCCTTTGCAGAGCAGGGAAGCCGGATCGAAGTGGCATTTCTGAGGATTTTCGATCAGGCCGTCTTTCACGCCGTCGCGGGCGTCGCAGGCGTTGAGAATGGCCTTGTGCAGTGTTTCCACCTTGGCTTCCGACAGCGCGCCCTCGGGGTTGTGCATCAGCTCGATGGAGCGTTCCACGCCGGCGGCATGCAGGTGGATGTGCGGGTTAGCGGGCGCGCCCGCGAGGACTCCATCGAAATCGTTCGGGAACTTGGTCACTTCCACCAGCGCCTGGCGGCCTCCGGTTGAGCAGCCGTTCCAATAGGAGTACTTCGGGCTTTGGCTGTAGAAAGCGGCGATCAGGGCTTTCGATTTGGCGGCGGTTTCGTGCACGGCGCGCCAGCCGAAATCGACAATCTTTTCCGGGTGGTCGAGAGCGAACATGCCATTACCGCCCTGGTGGCCGGTATCGGTAGAGGAGGTGGCATAGCCTTCGATCAGCGCGGCAGCCATTTGCGGGAAGCTGATAATCCCTGCCCATCCGCCGTTGCCCACCATCTGAAATTTGCCGTTCCAGTTTTCGGCCGGCATCCAGAGCTCCATTTTGATATCGGAATCGGACGAGGGTTTCAGCGTGGCGGCTACGCGGCAATGGGCGGGCAGCATCACGGGAGCCACGCTGCGATTCGCCGGAGCTTCCGGACCGCCGGCGCCCCGCCCGGCGCCGGCCGGCGCGCGATACGGGCCGGCGGGCACCATTTCAACTGCCGTCAGGGTAACGCCCGGCAGCGAGAGGGATTTCAGATTCTCGCAAGGATTCTGTGCGAACATCAGGCAGGCGGCGCCGCACGTCCCGGTCACCAACCGGAGCCAGAGAGTTGCTTTAGACACGTTGACCTCCTCGAATGCCGCTATTGTTTCACAATTGAATTCCCGGTGTTTAATAGACTCTATGACCGTCGCACCGGCCGGCGGAACGCTGGCCGCCGAAATCCGAGGGTTGGACCTGCGGTCGATCGGAGATCGCGAATTCGCCGCCATTCATCGCGCCTGGCTGGATCACCTGGTCTTGCTCTTTCGCGGGCAGCAGTTGAGCGATCAGGAACTGATCGCCTTCAGCCGCCGTTTCGGCGAACTGGACTGGGCGCCGGTGCAGGAGACCGGCCGGCGATTCGTGGAAGGACATCCGGAAATCTACGTGGTCTCGAACGTCATCGAAAACGGTGTGCCCATCGGCAGCCTGGGCGCGGGCGAAGCGGTCTGGCACACCGATATGTCGTATCTCGAAATGCCGCCCAAAGCCAGCATGCTGTACGCTCTGGAAGCGCCGGCACACGGCGGCAACACCTACTTTTGCAATATGTATCGCGCCTACGAGTGCCTGCCCGAAACGCTGCGGAGCCGCATCGGCGGCCTTCGCCTGAAGCACGACGCGACGTATAACAGCGGCGGCTATGTGCGCCAGGGACTCGAAGCGGTGGATGATCCCATGCTATCGCCCGGCGTGTACCATCCGCTGGTTACAAGGCATCCCGAAACGGGACGCCGCGCGCTGTATCTCGGGCGGCGGCGTAATGCCTATGTGGCGGGCTTGCCGCTCGCGGAATCGGAATCGCTGCTTGATGAACTCTGGGCCTATGCCACGCGCCCGGAGTTGGTTTGGAGCCACGAATGGCAAGTGGGCGATCTGGTCCTGTGGGACAATCGCGCCACCATGCACCGTCGCGATTCCTTCGATCCCAACTCGCGCCGGATTCTGCACCGCACGCAAATCCGGGGTGGGCAGCGCCCGGCGGCGGCAGAAGCGGCCGGCGAAAGGTCGCGTGAGCCCCGCATCCAGCGGTAGAGCGCAGCCGGCCGGCATATCGCGCCAACCTGGTGCCCCGGCTGTGGTGCTCGCCCTGCTGTGCGCGCTATACCTGATTCTGTTCGTGAATCGCGTGAACCTTTCCACTGCCGCGCCGCTCGTAAAAGCGGAGCTGGGCCTGAGCAACACGCAATTAGGCCTGGTGTTTTCCGCATTCGCCATTCCCTACGCGGTTTTGCAGCTTGCCGGTGGATGGATCGGCGATACCTTCGGGCCTCGGCTGGTGCTTTCGGTTTGCTGCGCGGTGGTGGCTCTGTCCACCGCTTTCACGGGCGCTGCGGCCGGGTTCGCATCCCTGTTTGTGCTGCGAATTGCGTTGGGCTTAGGCGAAGGCCCGGCGTTTCCCACCGCTACACGCGCGATGTCCCGCTGGATGCGGGCGGAAAGATGGGGATTCGCGCAAGGGATAACTCATTCGTTCGCGCGCATGGGTAACGCGATCACGCCGCCGTTGATGGCGGGCTTGCTCGCCTTTGCTTCCTGGCGCACTTCGTTCGTGATTCTCGGAGCGGCCAGTCTGGTCTGGTTGGCGGTCTGGGCCTGGTATTTTCGCGACAATCCACGCGAGCACCCCGCCATGACGGAGGCGGATCTGCGGCTGCTCCTCGCGCCCGCAACAACCGCTCGGCCGCAAATTCCCTGGTGGCCGCTTGCGCGCCGCATGCTCCCGGTGACGGCCACCGATTTCTGCTATGGCTGGACGCTGTGGCTATTCCTGAGCTGGATTCCATCCTTCTTCTTTGAAAGTTACCGCCTCGACCTGCGGGCCTCGGCGCTGTTTTCGGGCGGCGTGCTGTTTGCCGGAGTGGTGGGCGATACCGTGGGTGGAATCTGGACGGACCGGCTGCTGCGGGCAACCGGCAACGTGCGGTTGGCGCGACGCGCGGTGCTCGTCACCGGATTTCTGGGTGCGTTCGCGTTCCTGCTCCCGGTGATTCTCTTCCACAATTTGACGGTGGCGGCGGCGTGCCTGTCGGCCGCTTTTTTCTTCGCGGAATTGATCGTAGCGCCCATGTGGTCGGTGCCTATGGATATTGCCCGGCGCTATGCCGGCTCGGCCAGCGGCATGATGAACTTCGGCTTCGGCCTGGCGGGGCTGGTATCCCCCTCCAGCTTCGGCTACCTCGTCGATTTGACCGGCAGTTGGGTAGTGCCGTTCCTAGGCTCTGTAGTGCTGCTGCTGATTGGCGCGTTGCTGGCGCTGCGCCTGCGTCCGGACGAAGAATTTGCAGGGTGAATACGTTCCCCGGCGCCTAGCCTACCTTTCGCAGCTGAAGCCGAAGGTTAGGCGAAGAGTAACGAACAAGCCTCGTGGCAGCAATGTGGAATTTCGAAAAACCGCAGAGTGAAGATCTACCCTTATTTTCCGAAGGCCGGGTTTTCTGGCATTCTGCTGGTGTCTGGTTTCTCCGCAGCACAAATCGCAAGAAGGACGGCAAGGATCACCGCTACTTCAGCATCGTCGAGAACCAGCGAATCTCGGCCACCAAGACCGTGCAGCGGACGGTGCTGTGCCTGGGCGAGCTCAACGACCAGCAGCAGGCGTCATGGCGCAAGACGCTGGCCGTC
>DATGKM010000021.1:0-28861 GCA_035294665.1 Bryobacteraceae bacterium
CCGATACATGTCGTCGAGTTGCCCTTCGGCGTCCAGCCCGATCAGTTGTCGGCGCAAGAGATCCGCGAGATCCTGGCTCCAGCAATGCAGCGACGATTAGCGCTTCGGTAACATTCTTAAATGAGGCAATACGATAGGGAATTTTAATTGTCGCCGAACAGGCGTTTATCTGTGGTCGGAGACCTTCGACCGCCAGGACATTTTCGCTATTCCGGAGGAGATTGCCCGAAATATTGTGCGCACCCTGCGCGTTCAATTAACCGGTCTGCCTGACTAGGCTCTGCCAAGCGCTCCCGCCATCGCGGTGAGCTCTTACGATTGCTATTTGAAGGGCCGCTATCACTGGCACCGCCGCACTCCGGCCGATATGGCGCGCAGCATCGAGTATTTTGAAGCGGCGATTGCGGGAGACGGCCGTTCCGCGCTTGCCTACGCGGGCCTGGCCGACGCCTACACTCTGCAGGTGGAGTATGGCATCGAGCATCCTCATACCGGAGTCCCTAAAGCGAAAGCCGCGGCCCGCCGCGCCATCGAACTGGACCCGCAGCTTGCGAAAGCTTATCCTTCGCTGGCTTTGATCCGCTCCAAGTGCGATTGGGAGTGGGAGGAGGCCGAAACACTCTATCGCAAAGCGATCGCCTCGAACCCGGGCTACGCTACGGCACATTTCTGGTTGGGCAGCGATCACCTGGCCATCCTGGGCCGCCTGGACGAAGCAGCGGAAGAGATAAAAATTGCCGTGCAACTCGACCCGCTATCGAGCATCATTCACGAATGCCGCGGCTTCGTGTACCTGCTGAAACGGGACTATGACAAAGCGATCCGCCGCTACCGCGAGATTTTAAAGTTCGACCCTAGCGCCCACCGCCCTTATGCCGCTATCGGCCATGCGCTATCGCTCCAAGGCAAGTATGCGGAAGCGTTGGAAATGCTGGAAACAGCGCGCACCATCGAGCAGGACCTGCCCTGGATCCAGGCCGCCATGGGCCAGATTCTCGGGTTTTCCGGAAATCGCGAAGGCGCCCGCCGCGTACTTGTCTGGCTCGAAAGCCGCGCCCGCGAGCGCTATATCGCGTCCAATTGCTTTGCGGTAGTCCACGTAGGCCTGGCCGAATTGGACGAAGCCATGGCGTGGCTGGAGCACGGAGCGAACAGCGCGAAATGTCAGTGACCCACGTTAGTACGCATCCCGCCTACGACTCGCTCCGCGGCCACCCACGGTTCGAAGCGCTGCTGAAAAGGATGCGGCTGTCGCGATATCGAACGTTCGGCCGGGCGTTTGGGTTATGCTGTACGCCATGCAATGGTGGACCTCGGTCCTTCTTGATGGACGCCGGCAACTGCGGCACTCATGCTGCTGCCGGCCAGCCGGATATCGCAGATACGGGCAAGGCGACTGCCGGCGACTTACGCTCCTTCTGGGGACCGCTGGTGACGATGAAGGCGGGTGCGAACGCTTTCCGCTTCGTACGGGCGGAATAAGTTGAGGGAGCCCGGTTAGGCTATCTGTTGGACGGCGCTGCCTACCGCTTCGCGAATCGCTTGAGTCCGAAGATTTCCACCAGCGACAAATACAGATTCGCCGCTCCTAATCCGCTCACCGCTCCCCGCACGAACGGGTTTAGCCAATAGGGCCGCCAGCCGGGAACCAGCGTGAACAGATAGTTGCGGTCCCAATATTCGGTCCACGGAATCACCAGCAGGAAAAGGCCGATTTCGACGCACAGCAGAATCAGCACCACGGCGCAAAATTTATGGTGCCAGTTGTAGAGCGGCGGCTCGATCCGCACGGGTCCGGACGCGGGAGGGGACGGCGCTATATCGTGCTCGTGCGGCATCATGCGGCGCCTGCCGTATCGAACAGCTCCATCTGCGGATCGTAACGCACGGGAAAACGGGAATGCGCGCGCACCGGCTCAAAGCTCAGCCGGTGCAGGGGGGTTGGCCCGAAATCGCGGACGGCCTCGAGGTGCTCAGGCGTGGAATAACCTTTGTGCGAAGCCAGGCCATATCCGGGGAACACCCGATCCCAAACACGCATGCAGGCATCCCTTTCCACTTTGGCCAGAATGGACGCAGCGGCGATCGCATGGCAGCGCGCGTCACCCTTAATGATGGGCCGTTGCGGCACGGCAAGATCGAGAGGCACCGCATCGATCAGCACGAAATCCGGCGGGGGCGCGAGCTGGAGCACCGCCGAGCGCATCGCCATCCGGGTTGCCTGGTAGATGTTCACGTGGTCGATAGTCGCGGCGTCCACCGCCGCGACGGCCCAGGCGAGCGCACGTTCGCGAATTCGCGCCGCGAGCACTTCGCGCCGCTCCGGTTCGAGCAGCTTGCTATCGTTCAAGCCGCGCACCGGCCGCTCCGGGGAAAGAATCACCGCCGCTGCGAAGACCGGGCCGAACAGCGATCCCCGCCCGACTTCGTCTACACCGGCTACGGCCTGAAATCCCCGCGCGTGGAGTTCCTGCTCGAAGACCGCTTCGCACCGGAATTTGCGCGCCGCCGCCGGCTGCATCTTGGGGTCCGTTACTGGCGCTCGCGCAGACGAGCCGCTTTGCCTTTCAGGCCGCGTAAATAATACAGCTTGGCGCGGCGCACGCGGCCGGTCCGCACCACATCGATATGGTCGATCACTTTGGCGTGGACCGGGAAAATACGCTCCACTCCTTGCCCGAAGCTTACTTTTCGCACAGTAATGCTTTCGCCCAGCCCCGTATTATTGCGGGCAATCACCGTGCCTTCGAAGGCTTGCAACCGTTCCTTATCGCCCTCTTTGATCTTCACGTGGACGCGAATCGTGTCGCCCGGCCGGAATGTGGGAATATCGGTCCGCTTATTCTTTTGAATGTACTTGGTCATCAAGGCGTTCTGCATGACAAATTCCTTAATTTTCTATCTTACCTTGAGGCGGGCCTTCGGCCCGGGAGGCTGGTTGATAGGAAGCTGGCTCATGGGAAGCCGGGCTTAGCGCGGGTGCAGTGAGGCCGGGCGAGGCTCCGGCCTGCGGGACTGGTAACTGGGGAGCAGGGGCCGGCCTGGAGGCTGCCGTCAGGTCCGGCCGCAAGCGCGTTGTTTTTTCAAGCGCTGCTTCGCGGCGGAAACGGCGGATTTCCTGATGATTGCCGTTGAGCAGGACTTCCGGGACTTTCCATCCGCGAAACTCGGCAGGGCGGGTCCAGTGCGGACAATCCAAAAGCCCTTCACCGTGGCCCGAATCCTGGAAGGAGTCGAAGGCGGCGGACGTTTCATTTCCGAGCACGCCGGGCAGGAGGCGGGCGACTGTGTCAATGACGACGGCCGCCGCGAGTTCACCGCCACTCAATACGTAATTGCCGATCGAAATTTCATCGTCGGCCAGGTGCTCGGCGACGCGCTCATCCACGCCCTCATACCGGCCGCAGATGAGCAGCAGTTCGCGGTTTTCGGCAGCGAGTTGGTTCGCCACGGTCTGGTGGAAGAGGCGGCCCTGGGCGGAGAGCAGAACGACGCGGCATCGCGCAGGATTGGCAGCCGGAGCCCGTGCGACGATCGATTCGACGGCGCGGAAAATCGGCTCCGGCTTCAGCACCATGCCTTCGCCGCCGCCGAATGGCCGGTCATCCACCGTCTGGTGGCGGTCGTTTGTCCAATCGCGCAGGTTATGAATCCGAATCTCCAGGATGCCCGCATCCTGGGCGCGCTTCACGACGCCATGGGCGAACGGCCCCTCGAAGAACTCTGGGAAAATGGTCAGGACGTGAAAAATCACGGCTGGTTCAATTCTTTCAGGCCTTCGGGCAGATCGGCCACGATGCGCTTGTGCGCCGGATCAATCTCGATGCAAATCGAGCGCGCAAAGGGAATCAGGGCGCCCGTTTCCAGCACGAGCAGTCCCGAACCGGCGTCGTTAAAGTCCACGACGCGGCCGAGCGATTGGCCCGTGCCGTGTTCGATCACTTCGCAGCCGATCAGGTCGGATTGGAAAAACTCGCCCTCCTCGAGCGCCACGCGGCCGGCCAGTGGCACGCGCACCTCGGCGCCGCGCAGGGCCTCCGCGGCGTAAATCGTATCGATACCGGAGAATTTGAAAATCAGGACGCCATCGTGGAACCACGCCTTTTCTACGCCGGCGGCTTCCCCGCCCCCAAACAGGTACACGTGTTTTAAAGACACGTAGCGTTCCGGCTTGCTACTGAACTGCTCCGCTGTCACCTCGCCGCGGTTGCCGCGCGGCTTGCCGAGCACGGCAACCGTGACCCATTGGGGTTCGGAGGGGCTTGGGTTCACTCCAAAATTTCCAGCGTGAAGCGACGGTTTAACTTCATACCGGCCGCGCCCAGAATGGTGCGGATGGAGCGGGCCGTGCGGCCCTGCTTGCCGATCACTTTTCCGAGGTCGCTGGGCGCTACCTTCAACTCCAGCACCGTGACCTGTTCTCCTTGCACCTCTCTAACGTTCACCTCTTCGGGGATATCAACCAGAGCTTTAGCGATGTCCTCAATCAACTGTTTCATCAGCCCCGCCTCCTAACCGCCATGGTAAGCTAAGCGGCCGAAAAGCAGGGTAATCAAGCACCACGTACACTACCACTTCTCGTTCTCTTCCTTACTTTTAACGGTTGTATCCGTTAGCATCAAACCACCGCTTTCGGAACGCGCCAGCCGGCGCTCGCCGCGGTAGGAATTCTCCATATCAGGCGGTCGTTTCGGCGGGGGCCGGCTGGCTGGCGGCCAACCGCTTAACCGTGTCCGACATTTGCGCGCCGTTGCGGGTCCAATATTCCAAGCGGTCCCGCTTCAAGACCAACTGTGCGGGATGCGCCAGCGGGTTGTAGTGCCCCACCACTTCCAGGCTGCGCCCATTGCGCGCCCGCTCCTTCTCAATTACAACTACGCGATAGAACGGCTTTTTCTTGGCGCCAAACCGCGCCAGACGAATCATCACCATGTGAGCTCCGCTAAGAATTCAAGAGTCAGGAGACAGGAGCCAGAAGAACAGCCGCTCGCAGCTCCTGTCTCCCGACTCCTGACTACCAGTTTTTCACATCCCCGGCATCTGCCCGAACGGGAATCCCGGCGGCATTTTCATTTTGCCAAACTTTTTGCCCAGCATGCCGCCGGAAAGCGATTTCATCATTTTGCGCGCTTCGGCGTACTGCTTGAGAAGCTGGTTCACTTCCTGCACGGACGTGCCACTGCCCTTGGCGATGCGCCGCCGGCGGCTGCCGTTGATGATCATGTGATTGGCCCGCTCCTTGGGCGTCATGGAGTCGATGATGGCAACTACGTGATCGATTTCCTTTTCATCCACCTTCACGTCCTTGAGGCCCTTCATCATGCCGACTTTGGGCATCAGGTCGAGGAGCGATCCCAGCGGGCCGAGTTTCCGCACCTGCCGCAACTGATCGCGAAAGTCCTCCAGGGTGAATTCGTTTTCGATGAGCTTGCGCTGCATCTCGACGGCTTTCTTCTGATCGATCTGCTCGCTGGCCTTTTCGATGAGAGAAAGCACATCGCCCATGCCGAGAATCCGGTTCGCGGCGCGATCGGGATGGAAAGTTTCGAGGGCATCGAACTTTTCGCCCACACCCACGAACTTGAGCGGTTGGCCGGTGACGTTACGGATGGAAAGGGCCGCGCCGCCACGCGCATCGCCATCCATCTTGGTGAGGATGACGCCGGTGATGCCCAGACGCTTGTGGAATTCATCGGCCGATTTCACCGCATCCTGACCGGTCATGGCATCGGCCACGAACAGAATTTCGATGGGATTGAGCTGCTGCTTGAGCTGTTGCAGCTCCACCATCAGCTCTTCATCGATGTGCAGGCGGCCGGCCGTATCGACCAGGAGCACGTCGCGCCCGGTTTGCAGGCATTCGCGGCGCGCGCCGGCCGTCAGCTCGAGCGGTTTCGTCTCCTCGGCCGTCCCTTCATATATGGGCTGATTAATGTCGCGCGCGATAATTTTGAGTTGCTCGCGCGCGGCCGGGCGGTATACGTCTACGGAGACCAACTGGGGCCGGTGTCCGTTCTTGCTCAGCCACCGCGCCAGTTTTCCGGTAGTGGTGGTTTTGCCCGAACCTTGCAGGCCAACGATGAGAAATACGCTGGGCGGTTCATTGGCAAAGCGCAGCTTCGATTCGTGGCTGCCGAGGATCTTGATCAGTTCCTCGTTGACGATCTTGATGACCTGCTGCGTGGGCGAAAGCGCGGTCAGCACCTCTTCGCCCATGGCCTTTTGCTTGATATTTTCGATAAGCTGTTTGACAACGCGGAAATTAACGTCGGCCTCGAGCAGCGCCATGCGGATCTCGCGCAGAGCGCCTTCCATATTGGCCGGCGTCAGTTTGCCTTCGCCGCGCAGGTTTTTAAAGACCCGCTGTAGCTTTTCCGAAAGATTATCAAACATAGTTGTTCACCGTGGGGCACCGGCGGCCGGGCCGCCGGCTGCGGCCCGGAACTATTCCGCCGGTGCGATCCGAATACTGCTCGCGGCCATTTTACCCGTGCGGTCCATCCCGAGTTCGTAAAGCACGCGTGTGCCGGGACGCAGGTCCGTCGCCAAGCCCTCAGTCAGCCGCGAGACGTGAAAGAAAATGTCTCTTCCCCCGTCATCCGGCCGCAAAAAGCCGAACCCCTTGGCTTCAAAGTAAGTTACCACGGACCCGCTTTGCTCGCCCGACGGCACTTCTCCGCCGCCCGCCGGGGTTCCTTCACCGGCCGCAGACGGGGGACGGCTCGTTTTGTCGCCGACGCCTTGCTTCACTAATGCTAGGTCGGCTTCGCTCCAGTCTGTGGGATTCGATTCGGCGGGAATTTTCAGGTCCGGATTACGCTTCCGGGCCTCTTCAAATAATCGTTTCTGGCGTGCGTTCAAATGATTCCTCTACGTATTTTGCCTTCAGGCATTCGCCGGCGTGGCCTTCTTCCGGCGCGAGCCCTTCTTTTCGGCCGGCGGCTGCCGGTCGCTTTTCTTCAGGCTACCCATTACCATGTTGGTGACGAACTTTTTTTCGCCATGGTCGTCGAATTTGATGACGATCCGCTCGTCGCTGCTGGATATCACGCTGCCCAGCCCGAACTTCAGATGTTCGACCTGAGTGCCTTGGGAGAAATTGTTGGAAGCCATAAGTTAGTTGTCCATTCTGTGAAAGTCGCCGGATTGGGAGGGAACTCGTCGCGCTGGGATGCAAGATGCTGACGATAGCACAAGTGATCTTACTCATAATAGCAAATTTCGTGCCAAGATGTCGAGATGGGTTTCCGGCTTGCCACAAGGGCGATGAGCGGCAAACTCTTCAGTTCGGACCGGCCGGCGCCTTGGCGCGGGCCGAGGCGCTCAGTTGCGGGTCCAACTTCGCTTCCACGACGAATCGCTTAGGTGCGTGGCCGAAAAAATAGAATGGATAACAAGTAATCAGGTGGAGGACGCCGGATTTCGAGGGCGCAAGCGAACTCACGTTGGTGGGCTTGACAATTGCGGTGCCATCCACCGTATAAACAAATCGCCCTTCCAGCGTTTCGAGAGCGATCTCGTCGCCCGGGCGGATCTTGCGTAAAATGCGGAAATGCGTGTCCCGATGCCCGGCGATCACGCAGTTCCCGTTCTCGCCCGGTAAAGCGGTTCCGGGCATGTGGCCCGGACCCAGACGCAAGTCGCGGTTATCGGTTCCTTCCACCACGTAAAGTTCCGCGCCGAGACGTGGAATGGAAAGCCTGGCCACGGTTTCGCCGGGTTCCAGGTGCGGGCGCGCGGGTGGCGCGGGAACGTTTGGAACGGTTTTCGATCCGGGCGTTTTCGATTCCGGCGCGGGCTTCCCCAGCCGGTTGGCGAATTCTTTGTTCGCCTGCCTTTGCCCCCAATAGGCATCGAAGATTTCGCGGGCGCCCCGGCCCAGCAGGAAACAGCCGCCGATAATCAGAGCGCTTGAGAGAAAACGTCTCCACTTACGCCGATTACGCGCGCGCATGCTTACCTCCCAACCCGGAACGCCCTTTTCGCGGATCCCGCATTTTCGCTTCGCCCGAGTTAACCCGGCTCGTTTAAGCCCACCGGCGCACCCACAGGCCGGCGCCGGAGAGCACTCCACCGCCTAACAGCAGCATCAGCCAACCAAGCGAAGTAGTAGGCAGTTCCCGGTTCGCTTCTGGCGGTGCAGGCGCCGGAGCGGGGGCTGGGGCCGCTTGAGGAGCAGGGGTCGAAGGTGGGGGAGCTTGCGCTACCTCTGGGGCCGGCGTAGCCTCATAAGTCGCCGCTACCGAAACGGGCTGCAGTTCCAACTCGCGCTGCTTCACGCTGCTGGGCAGCGGGAAATCGTAACCGTAATTCTTCCCTTCGATCTTAATCCGGTCGAAGTAGTAATCGTTAGCGATGTGATGCAAGGTTACGGTGGTCTCGTCCGGGGTAACTACCGAAAAAGCCCGCATGGTTATAACGGTTGTTTCAAATTGTTTCCCATTGTGGCCGAAAATGGCTAGCGCCATGTTCTTGCTCTGGCTCGGCACTTCCTTGATCCAATACTTGCCGGGCTCCAGGGTCCTGTCGCCGATATGTACGGTATAAGGCAGATTGACTTCGATATTGTCGTATATTGGGCCCTGGGCTTTCGCGGCCGTAACGAACGCAGCGCACTCCAGAGCCAAAGTGCTTGCCACGATCGCGAAGATTCTCGTATTCATTTGCTCTAGTCCTCCAGAACTGTGCCGGGGCCAAAAAGGGGCTTCGCGCATATCCTTTTTTCTGCCAACGGCGCACCTAGCAAGCTGCAACCGTCGTGCCAAAAAAAATGCGCTATCAGATGGAACCGCCTGGAGCCGCTGTTTCGCAGGCCCCGGCAGCCCGGGAGGCCTAGGCCGCGAGGGCTTTGTGCGCGGGCATTTCTTCCGGAAATCCGGCGGGTGCTCTCTTCTGCTTCAAAAAGAGCAGCCCTCCGCTCGGTCCGGCGTCCGCCAGCTCCACTTGAACCGCATCGCCGGTCTGAATCTGTCCTGTGGCTATCAGGTTAGCCAAGGGGTGCACGAGCAACCTTTCGATCGTTCGTTTCAAGTGCCGCGCGCCGTAACGCGGGTCGGTGCCTTCCTGCAGAAGATAATCCTCCACCGCGCGGCTGATTTCGAAATCGATCGAAGTAGTGCCGGTGGCGCGATGAATCCGATCGCGCAACAGACGCAGTTCGAGCGAGAGGATCCCTCGCAATTCGGCGCTTCCCAGTGGACTGAACACCACAATCTTGTCCAGACGGTTGATAAATTCAGGGGAGAACCGCCGGCGCGCGGCCTCCACGCCCACGTGCGAAACCTGGGACGTGTCCTGGCCCGCCGCCGCCGTCCCGCCAGGCTGGGTTTCGGGCTGAGGCGCGAATCCGAGTTTCGGGCGCAGCAGCGATTCGATTTCCCGCGCGCCCAAATTGCTCGTCAGGAAGATCATGGCATGCGAAAAATCGACACGCCGGTTATCTCCCAGTGTCAGTGTCGCTTTATCGAGGATGCCCAGCAGCAGATTCCAGAGGGCGTCGCTGGCTTTTTCGACTTCGTCGAACAGCACGAAACTCAGCTTCCCATCGCTGGTCTTGTACTGGTCGAGCGCCTCCTGGCTCAGGAGTGGATGAGTCTCGCGATGGCCGAGGTATCCGGGAGGCGAGCCGATCAGCTTGGCGATTTCGTGCCCGTGCTGGTATTCCGCACAATCGATTTTGATTAGGGCGCGCTCGTCTCCAGCCAATGCTTCCCCTACCGCCTCTACGGTCCGCGTTTTCCCCGAACCGGTCGGTCCGAGAAAGAGAAACGAACCAACCGGTCTCGCCGGCGTTGTCAACCCCGCGAGAAACGTCTGATAGACATCTACAATCTGATGGATCGCTTCATCCTGCCCTACCACCCGCTTGCGCAGCTTACTCTTGAGTGCCTCCGCTTCACTCCCCACCTTCATCGGATCCAGCAACATCCCAACTGCAGCCATTGCTTTTCTCCTTTCTGGTAAATTGGACGCGGCAATCCCAACCGTCTGCTGTAAACGTTTTTCGCTTTGTTTGTAAACGACTGTAAAGGGCGCCGGAGAGCCGCGAACGCGCTCTATCGCCAGCTTTCCATCAAAGGCTGCGCGAACAACTCGGGAGGCACTCCCTGGGCGATCGCCGCCTCTTTGGTGCAGATCCAATACTCGGGTTGCCAGCGCTCCTGGCGGTCATACGGCGGCCGGTAAATATAGAAATCGCGGGCGCGCCGGCGCACTCGCGGTTCCGCGCGCGTTTCCTTCCCCAACACACAGGCTTCCCGCAGCGCCGTTTCATAGCTGTCGAAAGGCCCTTCGATGTAATCGCGATGGTTGATGATGTGCCAATCCATGCCAAGCTAAAAAAGGATTCCGTACTTTTAGATTAGTTCTCCGGGAACCAGGATTCAATCCATCCGGCAGGCAATGGACCTCACCACCGCTGGCGCGAATGGTACGAAAACATACCGCTGGCTGCAACGAGGAGCACTTCTGAGCCTCGCGCGTTAGCAAGCGGTTTCTGGTGTGCCGAAGCCTTGGCTGGCCCCGATTGATCCTGTGGTTGCCGAATTGCCTTCTGTTCGGAGGAGACGGTATCGAATGAAGTGGCCGCCACGGCGATTGCGCCCGTGCCAGCCGCATGGGAAAACTGCTATGTTTGGGCGCCGCATTACTTTATTTAAAATTTTCGGCTTCGCCGTCAGGCTGGATGCCAGTTGGATCGTCATCGCGATCCTGGTGACCTGGTCTTTAGCGGGGGCGATCTTCCCGCAAGCTTATCCGCATCTGGCGCGAGCGACGTATTGGTGGATGGGCGCCGCCGGCGCTTTCGGTCTCTTCTTCGGAATCGTGGTGCACGAGTTGTGTCACTCGCTGGTGGCGAATCACTACAAGCTCCCGATGCGGGGTATCACGTTGTTCGTATTCGGCGGTGTCTCCGAAATGGGGGGAGAGCCCCAGAGTCCGAAAGTCGAGTTGCTGATGGCGCTGGCGGGCCCGGTGGCAAGCGCCGCGATCGGCGCGATTTTCCACGGCATCCAGTTGTGGGCAAGGGGGCGGTGGTCAGTGCCGGTCCTAGGGGTGCTGGCGTACCTCGCCTGGATCAACTGGATTCTGGCCATTTTCAATATGATTCCGGCTTTCCCTCTGGATGGCGGCCGAGTGCTGCGCGCCGCGCTCTGGCATTTCAAGCGGGATCTGGTGCGCTCTACGGAAGTCGCCTCCAAGATTGGTTCCGGTTTCGGCATTCTTCTCATGGCTTTCGGTCTCTATGAGCTGTTCGCGGGCGGCCTGGTGGCGGCCATCTGGTACTTCCTCATCGGCGTATTCCTGCGCAATGCTTCGCGCGTGTCCTATCAACAGGTGGTGTTGCGCGAGGCGCTCGGGGGCGAGCCGGTGCGCCGCTTCATGCGGCCGGATCCGGTCGCCGTGTCCCCGGATCTGTCGATCCGGCAACTCGTGGAGAATTACTTCTACCGCTACGATTTTCAGATGTATCCGGTGGTCGAATCCGCGGACCACTTACTGGGCTGCGTCAATACCCAGGACGTCCGCAAGGTGCCGAGAAAGGAGTGGGACCGGCATCGCGTATTGGAAGTGAGCCGGCCGTGTTCCGACCGAAATACGATCGGGCCCGATACAGACGCCCTCAACGCCCTCTCGAAGTTTCAGGAAACCGGCGGCGCCAGTTTGCTGGTCGCCGAGCGCGACCATCTGCTGTCCGTGATTTCGCCGCGCGACATCATGAATTTCCTGGCTGCCAAGCTGCGAATGCAGGGCCGCCAGATGGCATTGCCCGGCGGGTCGCGGAGCTAGCCGGCCCGGGCGAGTGGCCCATCCGCCGTAAACGGATTCACCATTGTGATGGCCGATTCCGTTTTTCTCGATATCGAGAATTCACGCGGCGCGCCGCCCAAGCTCGTTCACATCGAAAGCTGCGGCATCGGAATGCGCAGGTCGAAGAGATTCTTCGCCGTCACGCCGTTTTGATCGCGGATCTGCAGCAGTCCTCGAATGCTGCGCTGGCAATTCGCAACAAAAAGCGGAGGCGTCCAATCTAACTACTTGCCGTAGCTCACACGCCAGATTACTTTTCCGGCGTCGTCGGTGACATAAAGCGCGCCTTCCTTGCCTACGGCGACTCCCACCGGCCGGCCCCAAGGCTGGCCTTCGGGAGTGACAAAGCCGGTGAGGAAGTCTTCGTAGACTCCGCTGGCGTGGCCTTTATCGAGCGGCACGCGCACGACTTCATAGCCGGACCGGACGGCGCGGTTCCACGAGCCGTGCTCGGCGGCGAACAGGTCGCCTTGATATTCGGCCGGGAACATTTTGCCCTCGTAGAAGGTCAGTCCGAGCGAAGCATTGTGCGGCTGCATGAGCACGTCGGGAACGATCACTTTGTTTTTCAGATCGGCCGGTGCGCTGGCGGTCTTGCGGGGGTCGGGGTGCGAACCGATGTAGTACCACGGCCAGCCGTAAAACCCGCCCTTCTGGACGTGGGTAATGTAGTCGGGAACCAAATTGTCGCCCAACATGTCCCGCTCGTTTACCGAGCACCACACTTCGCCGGTCGTGGGGTTCACGCCCAGCCCCACCGGGTTGCGAATGCCCGAGGCATAGATCCCCACAAACTTGCCTTCGGGAGTGTACTCCAGGATGTTGGCGCGGTGTTCGTTCTTATTGTTTTCATCGATGTTATCGGAGGAGCCAACCGCCACGAACATGCTTTTCCCGTCCTTCGAAAACACAATGTCGCGCGTCCAGTGATTTCCATTAGCCGGCAGCTCGGGGATGATGGTTTCGGCCGCGCCGGTTGCCTTGAGGTCGCCGTTCTTATACGGAAAGCGCACCACCGAATTTGTGTTGCCCACGTAAACCCACTGCGGATTGTTGCCGGCAGGATAAAAGTTGATTCCGAAAGGCCGGGTCAGTCCGGTAGCGAAAGTGGAAATCTCTTCCGGTTTGCCGTCCTTATAGCCGCGCACGATTTTGATCTCGCCTTTGCCGCTCTCGGCCACGAAAAAATCGCCGTTGGGAGCTGTGCGGATCTGCCGCGGCATATCGAAGCCGGTGGCGTACAGTTCCACTTTGAAACCGGCCGGCGCTTTGGGCATTACGCCTTCAGGACGTGCCACGGGGCGGCCGAAATTGGCGGATGACTTGGTTTCGTACGGCTTCGGCAACACATCGACCGTAATTTTGTGAAATGTCCCGGGCGTGAGGCTTTGCGCGTCGGCGAAGGTATGAAGGTCTTTAGGATCGATTTTGACGGCGGAAGCGTACACCAACCACCCGGCAGCGCCTACGGTCAGCCCGAAAGCGCACCTCGACAACAACTGCTTCATGATTTCCTCCTGGAATCGCTTGGTAGTATATCATGCGGTTTTCGCAGCCTTTTTCCGCTCCATTAGATGGTGATCGGCTATCGGTTCGGCGTCTGCCCGTGGAGTAACCCGTGTGCCCCGCCCCACCGGTTGCGGGCGGCGGCAACGAGCGACATAATAACTCACATGCGGCGGCTGGCCTGTCTGCTGATGTTGGCGGCCTTCTGTGTTTTACAGCCCGGCGTTCTGCTGGCGCAGGATAAGGTTTACGTCTGTCCCATGGATCCGGATGTGCGTGCCAACCAGCCCGGGGTATGCTCGCGCTGCGGCATGAAGCTGGTGGCGGGATTGCCCGACCCGGTCGAGTATGAGCTCGATCTCAATCTCACGCCCCACAAAATCGCGCCCGGCCAGAAGGTCAACCTGGATTTCGTGGTGCGCGATCCGTGGAAGAACCGGCCGGTAACCAATTTCCAAGTCGTCCACGAGAAGCTGTTTCACAT
Source organism: Bryobacteraceae bacterium (assembly GCA_035294665.1). Lineage (GTDB taxonomy): Bacteria > Acidobacteriota > Terriglobia > Bryobacterales > Bryobacteraceae > PSRJ01. The sequence goes on from DATGKM010000021.1 coordinate 13,802, forward strand.
GTTCGTCGTGAGCCAGGACCTGCAGTTCTTTGTGCATGATCACCCAAAGCTCGAAGCAGGCGGCAATTTCGTCTATGACATCCAGTTTCCCAAGCCGGGCATGTACCGCGTGCTGGGCGATTTCTATCCCGATGGCGCCACGCCGCAGTTGATCGCCAAAACCGTGATCGTGCCCGGAACGCCTCCCGCCCCGGTGAAGATCCCGCGGGACTACTCAGCCAAAAACGCCGAGAACATGCAAGTCTCGATGACGACCGATCCGCCCCAGGCTCTAGTAGGCCAGAAGACCCAGATCTACTTCCGGCTGAACCCGGCCGATGGCCTCGAAAAATATATCGGCGCATGGGCGCACATGCTGGCGGCGAGCGACGATCTGATCGACCTGATCCACACACATCCCCTGGTTGCCGATGGCGGCCCTCAGATGGAGTTCAGCCTGGTGTTCCCGCGCGCGCGCACATACCGCGTGTGGGTGCAGTTCCAGCGCAAGGGCGTCGTGAATACGGCCCACTTCGATATTCCCGTCACCGAATTGCAGTAGAATCCACGGTATCCCCCTTTCAATGGTCAAACTGAGGCTCCATGGCTCCCCCGATTGACATTCTTCTTCTATGCGACTAATGTTCTAGGCGGGTCGGCGGTTTGTGGCCCCACGCGCACTGGCGAAAAGGGGGTACGGACTGGGGTGGCTGTCCGAGCTGGGGAGCGCCTGAAGCAGTTACGCCTGAAATTGGGGCTGACCACGCGCGATGTCGCGGAACTCAGCCGCAAAATCGCGGATGGAGAAGCAAACGACGAATTTGCCGTCTCTCATGCCCGCCTCATTCAGATCGAAAACGACGAATCCACTCCCAGCATCTACAAGCTGTTCACTTTGAGCGCCGTCTACGGCCGGACATTCCTTGAGTTGGTCTCTTATTATGTGGACCCGGGGCGAATGACGGCTTACCGCATGAGCCTTCCGCTAGAGTGTACCCGCGAAGTGAGCCCGGAACCGTACGACGAGAGCCGCTCGATTCAGTTCCCCGTACGCTTCGACCCGGGTTTTCAGCCGGGAAAGACCAGCTTGTTATCGCGCATGATCGAAGCCTGGGGCGAGGTACCGGTATCACTGCTCGAATCGTTAAACATCCGGAAGCAGCGCTATGGGTTTATCGGACTCGAAGATTACACGATGTATCCGCTGCTGCGCCCGGGTTCGTTTGTGCAGATCGACGATCAGCAGAAGCCGCAGGCGCATGTCCCCTACCGTTCCGAATACGAACGGCCTATCTGGTTTCTGGAGCTGCGGACCGGATATATCTGTTCGTGGTGCGAGTTGCTGCGCGACCGCCTGGTCTCGATTCCCCATCCGTTATCGCCCTGCCGCACACGGGAATTCGCATATCCGAACGAAGTGGAAATTGTCGGCCGGGTAACGGCGGTGGCCGCGCGGCTGGTCAGTTCCTTCGATCCGGCCGCATATCCAGCTTCAAAGCTTCAAGGGCGATCCTGATATTGCTGATGAAAAAATCGGCGCTCAGCGGATCGCAGTTCGCGGGAACCAGCATGCGATAGGCTTCCATCTGGCGCCAGTTCCGGAGCACGCGTTCCTTTTCGGCTCCGGTGGATTCCATGTACCCGGCCAGTTGCCCGGCAAGGGCGTCCAGACCACAGCGCAGCAGTTCGCCGAAAGCGGCCTCGTGGCAGCGGGCCAGCGCGGTTTGCGAAGCTTCGCGGCCGAACCGCTGGATTAATCCCGCGTGATGATATTCGCCGGTGTTGTAATCGCGGGTGCCGGCCAGATACACCACCTTGCTCAAATCGCTGGGGAAATGGGCCAGCGTGCGGCTCTCCAGGTCCCGTACGGCGCGCTCCACGTTTTCACCGGCATCATTCGAAATGTTGCCGGCTGGGGTAATGGGCATCAGTTCGTAGCCATGCGCGGCACTGCGCGGGGATGGATAGCGGCAGCCATGCGATCGGTCGTTTGTGTGAGAATCCGCGCGAGCTCCTGCGTAGATGCGAGGAATCGTCGCGTCTCAAGCGGACCGTAAAGCCATACCAGTGCCGTCAAGGCGCTGGAGACCAGGAAGAACACCGCCGCCACCCAAAGCAGCTTCGCTTCGGCTGCGGGCCGCAGATCGGCGGCATAGCGAACCGAGTTGAGATGCCACCGCAACAGGCGCCGGGCTTCCCGCCGCGTTTCGCGCAACCAGCAGCCTGCTAGCCGGCGGCGTTCCCGCAGAAAGAGCCGCCGCAGCGCGGGCGATTGCCGTGCCCGCACGAATTCCAGGTCTTCGGCGGAAAAACACTGGTCGAGCAGGTGCCGCGCGGGCAGCCGCACCTCGGATTCGGAGCGGGCCGCCGCGGCATCGAACGGGTCTGGCTCGCTCCGCGAGCGGCGGAGCATCAGAAAAAGCAGCCAAAGCAGGGCAAACGAGAGGATTGCCAGAAAAACAGGGTTCACGAAGACCTCCACGAATCCACTACATGATGCCGCAGTTCTTCGAACGCCCGAACTGTATGCTGGGAAGCACGGTCGTAATCGATCTCTATTGGAATCTCCGGCAACCAGGTCGGCACTCGAGACCACAGCCCTATTATCCAGATGACCGCCGTTGCATTCCATGCAAACTGCAGCAGCACGCTCAGCCGGGCAGCCGAAGCCAGGCGCTCCACAGGCAGGAAATTGACGGTTGCCAAGCGCAATCCCAGGTAGAAACCGTATCCAATCACGAGCAATAGCGTATTCCTTCGCAGCGGGATCGCATAGTGCACCACCAAGCCAACAAATGCCAATAGGGATAAAGCCAGCATCAGGCGCAGGTCCCGCTCAAATTCACCGATTGCGGAAGGCAAATGATGCAGCGGATCCCCCCACGAGCCTGCGATCAGCTTTGCGCCCACGATGGCAAACAGCACGCCTAACAAAAATCGCGCCATTCTGCGCACTCCCGGATATGGGGCCAACACTTCGTTGTAACCGTCCAAGGCGATGCCGAAAGAGAGCGCCGCCGTCAGTAACTCAGAAACCCAATATGCCACCCAATAACTTTGGGACGTAGCAGGCCGACACAATAAAAGAGCCACGGACTCCACCAGGACAGCCGTGATATAAGCCGAAAAAAAAGGGTAGCGCGTCAACAATCCGGCGCACGCCATTCGGCACAGCAAAAGCAGCAGCAGAACGATCCCGCCCCACCAAAGGCAAACACTTAGGCCAGCCATTATTTGGGGCTGAGTATAACATGGTGATTTTTAGTACTTTTGTCCTACCACAACCACGCGCTTCGTTTGCGTCTAAGGTTCTCACCCGAAGACTGGCAAAAAAGAGAGTGATACTTAGTTTCCAGAACCGGGCAATGGTATCGGACCGTCGCTCAGGATAATACCCGAGGAATGCGGCGTAGCCGCTGGCAAACCAGCCGCGGTAAGCGCACCAGTCCATAGCACCAGTGACCCGAGCAAACAGCAAACCAAATGTTTCATCGAGAATCTCCTTTTTCCGAGGCCTGACTGGCTCTCGGAAGCTCCGATGATAGGGAACAGGCGCGCTCGCTTTATCTGTTCGCTTAAGAAGGTCAGCATTCTGACCGGAACTTTTCAGGAAATCGTGAATCGCAAAGAAAGCGAGGAACTTTGCCGGAAACTTCGAGGGGTCCAGGGTGATTTGCGAAATGTGTTTTTGGAAAGCTGCCTTACCATCACGTGCGGAACAAAAGGGGATATAAAAGGTCAGTTTTCTGACCGGGGCAGGGCCGCGCCCTTATTCCACAGAGGCATTTCGGCGACATTTACTCGGGACCGTGGACAATGCGGGAGATCGCCATTAAATCAATAGATTGCAAAAATTCGACAGAGACCCGGAGAGCCGCCTCACGAGCCCGAAGGCGAGAATCTTGACCAGAAACCGATTTGCAAGATATCCCTGTAACAAAGCTGGGTTAAAATTTAGAGCTTACACTCCCTTTTCTGGAGGGATTTGGGCGCGCCGCGAGTTCCAGGCGCGCTCGTGGAGACGTTTACAATGCCGAAATGCGCGGAGTGCTCCGCGAGCTGCGAAAATGAGCCGCTGGTCCTCGAAGAGTCCGGCCATCAACTGAGCTTCTGCTCACTGGAGTGCGTGATAGCCCACTCCGTCAAACGCGTTTGCCGGAGGATCGCGGGGCAGAACCGGCGGATGCGGCGCTATCTCGACAACGCGGATTCCGAAAGGATCGGGCCTCGCAGAGCCGCGAAGCTGCGCATCAAGTGACTACAGCCGGCCGCGATGGAACGCGGGCGGCCACTCCGACGCGTACCCGTAGCACCAGCAGGCCGGATGCGAAGGCGCACGCGGCCAATACCAGCATGCTGGCCCGGAAATCTCCCGTGCGGCGCGTGAGCCATCCGATGGCATACGGTCCCAGAAAGCCGCCCAGATTGCCGAAGGAATTGATCATGCCGATACTGGCGGCCGCGGCCGCCCGCCCCAGCAAAAGGTTCGGCATCGGCCAGAATCCCGGATGGGCGCAGTAGAAACCCACGGTAGCCAGCGAAAGCAGCACCACCATCAGCCCGATGTTCTGCGTGGAAAAGAAGCAGCCGGTGAGCGCCATTCCGGAAACCAGGCGCGGCACTACCGTGTGCCATTTTCGTTCGCCGCTGCGGTCGGAATGCCAACCCGTGAGCAGCATTAATGGAAGCGAACACAGATAAGGAATCGCCGCCAGCAGGCTCACTTGCGAAACGCCGAAGGCCGAAAGCCGTTGCACCATCTGCGGCAGCCACAAACTCAGGCCGTAATTCGGCGCGAGGCCCAACAGCAGAATCGCGGCCAGCAGGAGCACATTGGGATTCCGCAGCGCTTTCCAGACGGAAGAATGTGCCGCGCGCGCGCACCGTTCCCGTTCCAGTTCCGCGGCCAGCCATTCGCGCTCTTCCCGCGGCAGCCAGCGCGCTTGCTCCGGCCGGTCGGTGAGATAGAACAGCGTCACCAGGCCGAGGACCACTGCGGGCACTCCTTCGAGCGTGAGCAGCCAGCGCCAGCCATCGAAGCCCAGCCAGTGGACCCGCAGCAGCGCCGCGGAAAGCGGCGCTCCTAACAACTGCGAAGCCGGAATCGCCGCCATGAAAATGGCCACCGCTTTGCCGCGATCCTCTTGCCGGTACCAGTGGCTGAGATAGACTACCAGACCCGGGAAAAACCCGGCCTCGGCGACGCCCAGAAAAAAACGAATCCAGTAAAACTGATGTGCCGTGTGGATCCACCCGGTAGCCGAAGCCAGCAATCCCCAGGTGAGCATGATCCGGGCGATCCACTTGCGGGCGCTCCAGATCTCCACCAGCACCGTGCCCGGAATTTCGAGCAGGAAATAGCCCAGGAAGAAAATGCCGCCGCCGAAGCCGAAAACGTCGTCCGCGAAATGCAACTCGCGGGTCATGCGCAAGGCCGCAAAGCCCACGTTGGAGCGATCCAGGTTCGCCACGATGTACAGCAGGAAAAGAAACGGCATGAGCCGGCGGTTCACGTGCCGGCGAGTGCTTTCAGCCAGTGAAGCGCGCGGCGGGGAAGGGGGCTGCATCAACCTTCGTACCGGCGGAACACCAGCGAGCCGTTCGTGCCTCCGAAACCAAAGCTGTTCGAAAGAGCGCAGTCGATCCGCATGGGGCGGGCGCGATTGGGAACATAATCCAGATCGCAGAGCGGGTCGGGGCTTTCGAGGTTGATCGTCGGCGGCGCAATCTGGTCGCGAATCGCCAATACCGTGATGCCGGCCTCCAGACCGCCCGCGCCACCTAGCAAGTGGCCGGTCATGGATTTCGTCGAGCTGACCGCCAGCCGGTAAGCATGCTCGCCGAAAGCTCGCTTGATCGCGAGCGTCTCCACGCGATCGCCTACTTCCGTCGAGGTGCCGTGGGCGTTGACATACTGCACATCCTCGGCGCGCACGCCCGCATCGCGCAGCGCATTGCGCATTACCCGGAAAGCTCCATCGCCATCCTCGGGCGGAGCTGTCACATGGAACGCGTCGGCGCTGGTGCCATAGCCTACGATCTCCGCCAGTATGCGCGCATTCCGGCGGCGCGCCGAATCGAGATCCTCCAGCACCAGAATGCCGGCCCCCTCTCCCACCACGAAGCCATCCCGTTCGCGATCCCAGGGACGCGAAGCGTGTTCGGGATCGGCGTTGCGCGTGGAAAGGGCCCGCATGGCCGCGAACCCGCCAATGCCCATGGGCGTGATGCAGGCCTCCGTTCCCCCGCAGATCATGGCATCCGCTTCACCCCTTTGAATGATGCGAAAGGAATCGCCGATAGAATGCGCGCTGGTGGTGCAGGCCGTAGCCGTTGCTGAATTCGGCCCCTTCGCGCCCGTGCGGATGGAGACGTAGCCCGAAGCCAGGTTAATGATAGTGGCGGGAATGAAAAAGGGGGAAATGCGCCGCGGCCCGTGTTCGAGCAGCGTCTGGTGCTCCCGCTCGATCACCTCGAATCCGCCAATACCGCTGCCGATAAACACGCCCACCTGCTCGGCGTTTTCGCTGTCGATCTTGAGGCCGGACGACCGCAGGGCGCATTCGGAGGCGGCAATCGCGAACTGGATGAACCGCCCCATCTTCTTGATTTCTTTTTTCTCGATGTACTTGGCCGGATCGAAACCTTTCACCTCTCCGGCAATCCGGCACGAGAACCCGGCGGTATCGAATCGGGTGATGGGACCAATGCCGGAGCGCCCGCGGCGCAGGCCCTCCCACGAAGCTTCCGTGCCAATGCCCAGCGGCGACAATAAGCCTACGCCGGTGACTACAACTCTTCGCGACAAAAAAATCTCCTGGGTGACGTTAGGAAGTTACTTCTTGCTGGTAACGCGGTTCTGGATGTACTCGATGGCATCCTTGACCGTGATGATCTTCTCAGCGTCTTCGTCGGGAATTTCGATTTCGAAGGCTTCCTCAAAAGCCATGACCAGTTCCACGATATCCAGCGAATCGGCGCCCAGATCATCCACGAAAGAGGCATTGTCGTCGACTTGGCTCTCGTCCACGCCGAGCTGTTCCACAATGATCTGCTTCACCTTCTGCGCAACGTCCATGCTTCCTCCTGGGGAAATCTGCAAACGCGTTGATTTTAACCGGCTTTCCGGCGGTTAGCAAGTAAACGGACAGCCGCCGCGCTTCCGCTGCCGGTTCACCCTCATTCTGACACACCGGTTACGAGAATCGTGGCAAGTCCGGACCGAAACATCGCTACGCCGCGACGGAAATTCCGCGAGCGGCCATCAACCTCGAAAACGAGCGGCCATCCAGCGCAAAAAAAAAGAGGGAACCGGAGGGACCCTCTTTTTTCCGATACCTGAATTTTAGAGAACCGCTCAGACTCGAATCACGTTCTCGGCTTGCAGACCCTTCGGGCCCTGCTTCACCTCGAACTCCACCTCCGCGCCTTCATCCAGCGTCCGATAACCATTGGACTGGATAGCCGAAAAATGAACGAAAACATCGTCGCCGCTGGGCCGCTGGATGAATCCATATCCTTTGGCGGCATTAAACCACTTCACTACACCTCGTTCCTTCACTACACCTTCTCCCTTATGATTGTTCGCGGGGCGTTCGGTCCCCTGAAGACTTTCACGGCGCACACAAACAACCGTCATTCTGTGTACGTATTGTCTCATCCGGCATGAGGGCGGTCAAGCACTTGCGGCTAATGCGAAAAGTGGGTTACTCGCTCTGTTAGCCGCGTGCCGGCCGTGCGGGCCCGCACAATTCGCCACTCGCGACTCCCGGTTGGGTAACGCGCTTGCTACCGCAAATTCGGCCCATGCCCGCCCCCAAAACTCAATCGTCCATCGATGGCGACCCCCTTTGGTATCGCGATGCCATCATTTACGAAGTCCACGTCAAGGCATACAGAGATTCCAATGCCGACGGCATGGGAGATTTTGCCGGCATCACCCAAAAACTCGATTACCTGCACGACCTTGGCGTCACCGCCATCTGGGTGCTTCCTTTTTGTCCTTCTCCCTTGAAAGACGACGGATACGATATTTCCGACTACACCGACGTGCACCCCGCCTATGGCTCGCTCCGCGATTTCCACATTTTTCTTCGCGAAGCCCACGATCGTGGCCTGCGCGTCATCACGGAGCTCGTCCTGAACCATACCTCGGATCAGCACGTATGGTTTCAGCGCTCCCGCCGCGCTCCACCCGGTTCGCGCTGGCGCAATTACTACGTGTGGAGCGACACCCCTGATAAGTACCGCGAAGCGCGCATCATCTTTAAAGATTTCGAATCGTCCAACTGGTCCTGGGACCCCGTCGCCAAGGCATATTATTGGCATCGCTTCTATTCGCATCAGCCCGATTTAAATTTCGATAATCCCGAAGTCCGGCAAAGCATGATGGCCGCCGTGGACTTCTGGTTCGACATGGGAGTCGATGGCCTCCGTCTGGATGCCGTGCCCTATCTCTACGAACGCGACGGCACCGATTGCGAAAACCTCCCCGAAACGCACGCGTTTCTAAAAGATCTGCGCGCTCACATCGATTCTAAATACAGCGGGCGCATGCTCCTGGCCGAGGCCAACCAATGGCCTGAGGACGCCATTTCGTATTTCGGCTCCGGCGACGAATGCCACATGGCTTTCCATTTCCCTTTAATGCCCCGCCTCTTCATGGCCATCCGCATGGAAGACCGCTATCCGGTAACGGAAATTCTGCAGCAGACGCCGCCGATTCCCGAAGGCTGCCAGTGGGCGCTGTTTCTGCGAAACCACGACGAGCTTACGCTCGAAATGGTCACCGATGAAGAGCGCGATTACATGAACCGCGTCTATGCGCAGGACCGGCATATGCGCATCAACCTGGGCATCCGCCGCCGCCTGGCGCCGCTGCTCGAAAACGACCGCCGCCGTATCGAATTGATGAACGCCCTGCTGTTCTCTCTGCCAGGCACCCCGGTCATCTATTACGGCGATGAGATCGGCATGGGCGATAACTTCTATCTGGGCGACCGCAACGGCGTTCGCACCCCGATGCAGTGGAGCGCCGACCGCAATGCCGGCTTCTCCCGCGCCAATCCCCAAAAGCTTTACCTGCCAGTGATCATCGACCCCGAATACCACTACGAGGCCGTCAACGTCGAGACACAGCAGGATAACCCGCACTCGATGTTGTGGTGGATGAAGCGCATGCTGGCGCTGCGCAAGCAATGGAAATCTCTGGGCCGCGGCTCACTGGAATTCCTCGCTCCGCAAAACCGGCGGATCTTGGCCTTCACCCGCGAATACAACGGCGAGCAGCTTCTGATAGTGGCGAATCTTTCCCGTTTCGCCCAAGCCACCGAAATCGATCTCTCCGGCTTCAAAGGCATGGTCCCGCAGGAACTGTTCGGCCGCGCCGAGTTCCCCCCGGTTACCGACCGTCCCTACTTTCTGTCGCTCGGGCCGCATGCCTTTTATTGGTTCGCGCTCCATCCGCTCGAAGCGCCCGCCGCCAGCCTGCGAATCCGCCGCGGCGAGCCGCCCACCATTCGCATCCAGTCCTGGGAAGAGATCTTCGTGGAACCGGTGCGGCAGGCGCTCAGCGGCATGATGCCCGCCTTTTTGCGCGCGCGCAATTGGTTCAGCGCCAAAGGCCGAAGCGTCCGCCTGGCGGAAATCGGAGAGATCGTTTCTTTCCCCCGGTCGCGCTCCTTCCTGGTGCTGATCCGTGTCGAGTACGATTCCGGCGATCCCGAGTTGTATACCGTGCCGGTCACTCTGCTGACCGGCGAACCGGATGACTCGAGCTTTGTGCTGGCCAGACTGGAAGCGCCCGATGGCTCCTCCGCCTTGCTCTATAGCGCCTTCCGCGACCCCGCCTTTTGCAACGAACTCCTCACCGCGATGCTGCGCCGCCGCCGCCATGCCGGCCGCAATGGCTATCTGATCGGCTCGCATACACGAGCGCTGCGCCGCCTTCTGGGAACCGAACGTCCCAACCTGGATCCCAGGGTGGCCGGTTCCAACCAGGAAAACACCGCCGTTTTCTATGGCGACCGGCTCGCCTTGAAAATCCTCCGCAAAGTGGAGCCGGGCGCGCACCCGGAAGTGGAGATCGGTTCTTTCCTCACGCAGCTTGGTTTTCCCAATACCCCGCCGCTCGCCGGGTCCCTCGAATACCGTCCGGCCGATGGTTATCCCATAACTCTGGCTCTGCTGACCGGCTTCGTCCACGAAGCCACCGATGGATGGGCATACACTCTCAACCAGCTCGGCGTGTTTTACGAGCACGCCCTGGCGCGCAGCCCCGCTGGGCCGCCCGGCGAGGAAACCGCCGCCCAAGAAGCCGCGCACGAGCTCTTGGGCAGCTATCTGGAAAATATGCGGCTGCTCGGGCAGCGCACTGCCGAATTGCATGCAGCCCTCCTTGCCGATTCCGCCAATCCCGAATTCGCCGCTGAACCCTTCACCGATTTCTACCGTTCTGGCTTGTACCATGGCATCCTGAACCGCTGCTATCGCATGACCGATGAACTGCGCGCCGCCCTGCCACACCTTCCCGAACCTGCGCTGGTTGAGGCTCGCGGCCTCCTCGACCGGCAGAACGAAATCCGTACCAGCCTGCGCTTCATTCGCGACCAGCGTCTTAACACCATGCGCATCCGCGTGCATGGCGACTATCGCCTCGAGCAGGTGTTGTACACCGGCCGCGATTTCGTGATCATCGATTTCGAAGGCGACCCCCGCCGCCCGCTCAGCCAGCGCCGCATTAAACGCTCGCCCTTGGAGGATGTGGCCAGCATGCTCGATTCCCTCTATCACGCCGCCCATGGCGTTCTGTTCGGGGATGCGCCAGGCGTAATCCCGCAACCGGAGAACCTGGATGCCCTGGAGACCTGGGCCAAATTCTGGTTCCGCTGGGCCGCGCGCTCCTTCGTGCGCGCGTATCGAGACGCGCTGCAACACGCCCCCGCCGCCGCCACCCTTCTGCCATCGGATCAGAATCATTTCCGCAAGCTTCTGATGATGTTTCTGCTCGATCAATCGTTCCGTCGAGTCTCCGATGCTTTGACCGAATCCCCCGAACGGATTCGCATCCCCGCCCACGCCATCCTCGAACTGCTGGAGCACCAAGCATGAGCCAAATACCCGAATATCGCCTCCCCACCGCCACCTACCGCCTCCAATTTCATAAGGATTTCCGGTTCGTGGATGGGCGCGACCTGGTTCCTTATTTGAACGACCTCGGCATCACCGATCTTTACTCCTCGCCGCGCTACAAGGCCCGCCGCGGCAGTTCCCACGGATACGACATTGCCAATCCGCAGCGCGTCAATTCCGAACTGGGCACCGAGGAGGATTTCGACGAGATGGCCGAAAAGCTGCGCCACTACGGCATGGGCCTGGTTCTCGATACTGTCCCCAATCACATGGCGGCCATCTACGAGAATTCCTGGTGGATGGATGTGCTCGAAAACGGCCCCGCCTCCGCGTTCGCTTCCTACTTCGATATCGACTGGCACCCCGCCATCACCAAGGCGGCCTTCCTGCAGAATAATCGCGTGCTGCTGCCCGTCCTCGGCGATCTCTATGGCCATATTCTGGAGAGCGGGGAACTTTCCCTCAAATTAGAGGATACAGGTATTCATATCCGTTATTATGAAACTCGTCTGCCGCTCGATCCCAAAAGCTACGCGCCCATCCTCCGTTACTGCCTGGATCAAGGCGGGTGCCTCGAAGAACTGGCTGAGCTGTTGCAGGCCGTGGAACGGCTTCCGGAGCGCGACGACCCCTCGGCGGACGCCGTCTGGCATCGCCGGCATGACAAAGACGAAATCAAAAACTGGCTCTGGCGCGTTTGCCAGAGCAACCCCGAAGCCCGCAAGCGCATCGATGAAGCCCTGCTCTACTTCTCTTCCAATGTGGACCAACTCGACGCTCTGCTTGCCGCCCAGGTCTACCGCATCGCCTACTGGAAGATCGGCTATGAAGAAATCAACTACCGCCGCTTTTTCGATATCAACGAGCTGGTGGGCCTGCGCATTGAAGTGCCCGAGGTCTTTGACAGCATTTACCGCAACACGCTTGAGCTGATGCGCTCCGGTAAAGTCACCGGTTTGCGCATCGATCACATCGACGGGTTGTGGAACCCCGGCTGTTTTCTCCGCCGCCTCGCCACCGCGGCCGGCGGCCACCCATACATCGCCGTCGAGAAGATTCTCGGACGCAATGAACCTCTCCCGGAAGAGTGGCCGGTCAGCGGCACCACCGGCTACGATTTCCTCAACGCCCTCAACGGCATCTTTATACGGCCGGAAGGTCTGCACCGGCTGGAGGAAATCTGGCGCCAGTATACCGACAACTACATGCCCTTCGCCGAGGTCTGCTACTCCGCCAACAAGCTGGTCATGCAGACCCTCTTTTTGGGAGACGTGAACGCATTGGGCCACCACCTGGGCCGTCTGGCCGCCCGCCACCGGGAAGCGCGCGACATCCCTCTTACCGAACTGGTCGACGTTCTGGTCGAGGTTAGCGCCTGCCTGCCGGTTTACCGCACCTATATCGATTCTTCGACCGTCTCAGAGCGGGACCGCGGCTATATCGAGAGGACTCTCGATCTGGCCCGCCGGCGAACTTCGATGGACCGCATCGGCGATGCGACGTTTGCTTTCCTGCGGAGCGTGCTCCTGCTCGAGCCGCCTTATTACCTGGAAAACGAACGCCAGGATTGGCTGCAATTCGTGATGCGATGGCAGCAGTTCACCGGACCCGTTATGGCGAAGGGCCTGGAAGATACCGCATCCTACCGCTACAACGCCCTGCTCTCCCTCAACGAAGTGGGCAGCGACCCCATTCGCGAGCGGCCGCCATTCACCCTTGAAGAATTTCACGAGTTCAACCGCCGCCGCCTGGAGCAGTGGCCCGGCTCCCTCAGCGCCACCTCCACGCACGATACCAAGCGCGGCGAAGATGTGCGCGCCCGCCTGAACATTCTCACCGAAGTGCCGGAGGAGTGGGCCGCCCGGCTTGAAAAGTGGAGTGCCGCCAACGCGGACAAGAAGGTTTTAGTAAAAGGAGCGCAGGCGCCTTCCTCGAGCGAAGAGATTCTGATTTACCAGACGCTGCTCGGCGCCTGGCCGGCCAATTCCGCCGAACAGGCCGCCTTCGGCGTGCGGGTGAAAGAGTTCCTGCTGAAAGCCCTGCGCGAGGCCAAGGAAAACAGCAGTTGGCTCACTCCCAACGAAGAATACGAACGCGCCGCCCAGCAGTTCCTCGACCGCCTCTTTGCCGACCCGCAATTCCTCTCCGATTTCTCAAGCTTTAAACAGCGTATCGCGGGCTGTGGCGTGCGCAACAGCTTGAGCCAACTGTTGCTGAAGGTTGCCAGCCCGGGCGTGCCGGATTTCTATCAGGGCTCCGAGCTGTTTCAATTCAGCCTGGTCGATCCCGACAACCGCCGCCCGGTCGATTACCACCGCCGCACCGCCATGTTGGAGGAACTGAAGCGCCGGGAAACTCAGGACCGGACTGCCCTGATTCGCGATCTCGCCGGCAATCCCGCCACCGACGAAATGAAGCTGTTCGTCACCTACAAACTGCTCAATGCCCGCCGCGCCCGCCAGAAGCTGTTCACACAGGGAAATTACATCCCTCTTGCCGCTCACGGTCCCCACGCCCAGCGGGTCGTTGCCTTCGCCCGCGCCTTGCCCGACGAAGGCCTCTGGGCTATTGCGATCGCCCCACGCTGGCCGGCCGGTCTGGACGATTGGGGCGATACGGAACTTGCGCCTCCCGAAGGCGCGCCGAATGAGTGGGAGGACGCTCTCACGGGCTCCCACGCCGCTAGCTGGCGGATTGCCGATCTGCTCCGGGAATTCCCCGTCGCGCTATTGCAAAGTACCTGAAGCGGTACCGGCTACTTCAGCAAGTCTTCAATGCTCCCGGCATCCAGCACCCGTACACTGAGCTCTTCCAACTGCTGCGCCGGCATCTTCGAGAGCCGCTCTTCCGCCCAGCCCGGTACGGGCCCAAACCGCCTCTCGACGAGGCGGCGCAGCAGCTTCAGTTCCCCCAGTTGCACGCCCTCCTGCATGCCCTTTTGGACCCCTTCCGCGAGCCCTTTCTTGTACTCCCGCCCGAGCACTTCGTGATCCAGAATGTCATTCAGAATCGGCATCTTCTCCGCCTCCTCTTCTATCAGCCTGCCCAGCGCCCTGCGCAATCCCGCCAGGATCAGTAACCGGTCCACCGCCGAGCACCGTTCAGCCGGTTCCAATCCTGCAATTCGTCGCAAAACCAGCCGCGCCGCCTGCCTCCGGCCGGTTAACCGGGTTAGCAGCGCAACTATATTATCGTTCACTTGTTGGCTCTTCAGCAGCCGTTCTCCATCGAGATCCCGAACATCCACTAGCCGGTACGAGTAGTCCAGCGCCGGCCCGTGCAGCCTCGTTTTCATATTCGCTGGCGCATCGCCCACGTAAAGCACCACTTGAACCGGATACCGCTCGAATATCCGCAGAACACCCAGACAGTACTCCAGCATCCGCAATGCCATCTTAGGATCGTTGGACGATTGCAACTCGACGTGCACCATTTCCCCTGTGTCCGTTTCCCCGAGTAAATCCGCCCGGGCGCTCCGGATTTCCGGAAACTCTATGTTGTGCCATCGCCTGACCGTCGCTCCGAGAAGCAGCCGGAGGGTCACATCGACGTGCTGGAGTGTGACCTTAAAGGCGGTGTCATATTCGTGCATGGGGTCTCTTCCAATTTCGTTCCCTCTCGCCGGAAAGGTCTCGATATTCCTGAGAACTTCAGGCCCGCCGCGCAACTGCCCTCCAATAGGTACCCCCAATGGCGCTCTTCAAAACCCAAAGCGCCGCCGTGTATGGCATCGATGCCCACCTCATCGATGTCGAAGTCGACATGTATTCGTCGGGCTCGGCGCGCGATTCCCGCATGGTCGGCATGCCGGACGTGGCCGTGCGCGAGAGCCGCGAGCGCATCAAATCCGCCTTGCTGAATACCGGGTTCGGTTATCCGAATAAGACCCTGACCATCAATCTCGCCCCCGCCAATGTCCGCAAGGAAGGCGCCGGCTTCGATCTCCCGGTT
>DATGKM010000022.1:0-6304 GCA_035294665.1 Bryobacteraceae bacterium
CAGGTCGCTCGCCAGCGTTGCCTGCCTCCGCTTTGCCGGCAAGCCCATCCTAAAACCGTTCCGGGATCGGGCACAATGAAATTTCAGCGAACGGCCAACAGTGTCTTAACCGTTTGTCTCAGCCCAGGGGACAACCCCAGACCCTTGCGAATGCTCCAGTTGCTGGCATCCGCGATGGGCATCCCGCTCACCACCACGCTTTATTCGCTGCCTTGTAATCCCACCGGCATTCCGCCGCTGGCGCTCGCGGCTAACATTTCTCCGCCGCAGTTCAACTCTTATTACCTGCCGTTCGGCGGCACGCGGCCGCAGCCCCAGACTATCGCCATTTATCCGGAATCACTCATGGCTCCCGACGTTGACTTCACGGTTTCGTTCTCCACAAACTCCGGCGGAAACTGGCTGTCAGTCACGCCTGCGAGTGGGACCACGTGCAACGTCGATGTGGATTGCTCCGCGGCGCCTACACTCACCGTTAGCGCGAACCCTGCCGGTCTGGCGGTGGGAACCTATCAGGGCGTGATCACAATCACGCCGCAAGCCACCAAATTTCAACCTGCCGGGCCTCCCGTCGAGGTTGCGGTCGGGCTGACTATCACTGACGCGCCGATTGCCAACCAGATTGTCAGCGGCGTGTCTTTCCAGGGCGGTTTGAACTCGCAGACGTTCTCCATCACGCCGGACCAGTTGGCAGGGCCATTCACGGTCAACGTGCTGACGGATTCCGGTGGCAACTGGCTTTCCGCGACGCCCACGAGCGGAACGACGCCGGCTCAAATCACGGTTAGCGCGACTCCGGGTAGCCTGGGACCCGGCATTTACGCGGGGTTAGTCACGGTCCAAGGCGCGAATGGCGGCGTCTTCGCTATTCCGGCAACATTATCGGTGCCGGGCGCCCAGTTGGTAGCGGGAAGCGGAAGCACCAATTTTGTGATGGGACCGGGCGATCCGCCACCGGCCCCGCAGACGATTACCATTGCCAACCCATGCCTGGAGATTTGCCCGCCTGGCAGCACGCCGAATACGCTCCCGTTCACGGCCACTGTGGCCACGCACTCCGGCGGCGACTGGCTCAGCGTGACGACCGCGGCCGGCTGGAGTTCGGTGACGCTTAGCGTCAATCCCGCCGGCCTGGCGCCAGGTATTTATACCGGAGTGGTCACATTGACGCCCAGCCAGGCTTCATCCAACCAGGCTTCATCCAGCCAGGGCGCGGCCACGCAGATACCTGTGACTCTCAACATCTGGACGGGACCATCTCCGGCACTGGTGGCCTCACCCCCGATCATCAATGTCTCCGCCAGCCCATTTTCGACTGTGCCGGTTAGCGGATCGATTCAGGTTCAAGCGGGGTATCGAGAGGCGAATTTAAGCTCCAAAGCGACAACCTCGAACGGCGGTAACTGGCTGACCGTTCACTCGACCGTGCCCACACCAGGGATCGCGGAGTTCTCGATCGACGCATCCCAGCTTGCGGCCGGCGTTTATAAGGGCGACATTATCTTTTCGGCCGCGGGGCAGACACTGGATGTGCCGGTAACACTGACCGTTGCGCCGCCACAACCGAATCCGGACGTGGCCGCGCCCGCGATCGGCACGATTCTCAATGCCGCCTCGGGCACGCCAGGGGGCCTTTCGCCCGGCGGAATCATTTCCATTCACGGATTCGGTTTCAGCGGGCCAAGCCAAACAGGCGGCGGGGTTCTCTTGCGTAGGCAGGTTTCCTCTACAGTGCCCACCGAGATAGGAGGCGTCGAACTACTCATCAACGGCCAGCCGGCGCCACTGCTTGATGCGGGGCCTTGGCAAGTGAACGCGATTGTTCCGTACGAAGTAGCTGGTAAGAACACGGCGACCGCGCAGCTCATCGACGTAGCCCCCTCGCCCGTGTGGAGCATCCCGATCGTTCAAGCCGCGCCCGGCATCTTCACACGCGACTCCACGGGCGCCGGAGAGGCCGCGGTACTGAATCAGGATAATTCGGTAAATGGCCCCTCGAACCCCGCCGCGCGCGGCTCGGTGATTCAGATTTTCGCGACCGGCATTCCGGTTCAGGGAGCGGTTACCGGCAGTATCACGCCCGGCCCGTTGAACAACGCGACACCGGCGGTGAGCGTGTTTGCCGGAGGGGCTAGCGAAGCCAGCGGCGGCATTCCCGCCGACGTACTCTACGCGGGTCCCGCCCCCGGCGAGGTTGCCGGTCTCGTGCAGATCAACGCCGTAATTCCGGCGAACGCGCCCACCGGCCCGGCCGTCCCGCTTGTGTTTGCAGCCGGCGGGCAGCAGAGCCAGACCACAGCCACGATTGCGATCCAGTAAGCGGCTTATTCCCAGCTTAAAATCACTTTGCCCGAATTGCCCGAGCCCATCACCGCGAACGCCCTTTCGTACTCGTCGAAGCAGAAACGGTGCGTGATCACCGGCGAAATGTCCAGGCCGGATTCGAGCATCACGGTCATCTTGTACCAGGTCTCGTACATTTCGCGGCCGTAGATGCCGCGCAGCGTGAGCATATTGAAGATCACGGCGCGCCAGTCGATGCTCATTTCGCCCGGGGGAATTCCGAGGATGGCGATGCGCCCGCCGTGGCTCATGTTGGCGATCATGCCGCGCAGGGCGGCTTGGCTGCCCGACATCTCCAGGCCGATATCGAAACCTTCGGTCATGCCGAGTTGCTGCTGCACGTCCTTGAGATCGGTTGCGCGCGCGTCGAGCGCCCGCGTCACGCCCATCTTGCGCGCCAGTTCCAGGCGGTACGGGTTGAGATCGGTGATCACCGTGTAGCGCGCGCCCGCATGGCGGGCCACCGCCGCGGCCATGATCCCGATCGGTCCGGCGCCGGTGACGAGCACGTCTTCCCCCAGCAGCGGGAAGGCGAGCGCGGTATGGACGGCGTTGCCGAACGGATCGAAAATGGCGGCGATTTCGAGCGGAATCGATTCGTGGTGCCGCCAGATATTGGTCATCGGCAGCGCGATGTATTCGGCAAACGCACCCGGCCGGTTCACCCCCACGCCCTGAGTGTGCGCGCACAGGTGCCGGCGTCCCGCCAGGCAGTTGCGGCAGCGCCCGCACACCACGTGGCCTTCGCCGCTCACGATTTCTCCCGGGAAGAAGTCCGCCACGTTGGCGCCCACCGCTTCCACTCGTCCCACGAATTCGTGGCCGATCACCATGGGCACCGGGATGGTCTGTTGCGCCCAGTCGTCCCAGTGGTAGATATGCAGATCGGTGCCGCAGATGCCGGTGCGCAGCACCCGGATCAGCACGTCGTTGATACCGATCGCCGGCTTCTCGACATCTTCGAGCCACAGTCCTGGCGCTCGCCTGCTCTTTACCAGGGCTTTCATTAATCTTCACCATAGCGCATGGGGATGCAGCGGACCGCTCTTGCGGCCGGGCTTTCGGCGGGCAGTCGCTGCCCGAGGGCATCCACCGCTTGACCCGCTCTTTCCGGCTTGATACAACTACCCTCCATCGGGGAATCCATGCCCTTTCGCCTTTCCGCGCTCCTGGTTGCGACTGTGGCAGGGTTGGCGCAGACGCCCACCATGAAGCAGCTCATGCTCGATCTCATCCACCCGTCGTCTAACGAAATCCTGTTGATGGTCAACCGGGCCGGGCCTGCGAACGAAGCCGAATGGGCCGCCGCCCGCCACAGCGCGCTCACCCTGGCCGAGTCGGGTAGCCTGCTCGCATCCCGTGCGCCGGCTGGCAACGCCGCCGACTGGGCAAGAAATGCCAGCCTGCTGGCTGACGCCGGCGCCGCCGCGTACAAGGCCGCGCTCGCCAAAGATCCGGCGGCGCTCGCCGCCGCGGCCGATGCAATCGACCGGTCCTGCACTGCGTGCCACAAACAGTTCCGCCCGGATGTGTTCCCGGCCGGCGGCCGGTTGGGAGCAACGCCCCAAGGGAGTTTGCAATGAGCTATTCGCGCAGAAATTTTCTCAAAGCCGCCGGTTCCGGCATCGTGCTCACCGCCATCGGCGGCGAAACCGTTGTTCCGGCCGGGGCCGTCCCCGCGCTCGCCGCGCCCGTCACGCGCGAAAAGGCCACCTTCCTCATCAACGGCAAGCCGCACGTCGCGGAGTACGAAGCCCGCACGACATTATGGGAAGTCATCGCCCTCCAATTGGGCCTTACGGGCACTAATCGAAGCTGCAACCGCGCCAGTTGCGGCGCATGCAGCGTGCTGGTGGATGGCGTGCCGCTTTATTCCTGCCACACCCTCGCCATGGAAGCGGCCGGCAAGCCGATCGTCACCATCGAAGGGGTCGGCGACGAACACAACCTGCACCCGCTGCAGCGCATCGGCCACATCCGCGTGGCTGCCGATTGCGGCTATTGCACCGCGGGCTGGGTGGTCACGGCCAAGGCTCTCCTCGATCGAAACCCGAATCCCTCCGAAGACCAGGTGAAAGCCGCGCTCGCCGGCCACATCTGCCGCTGCGCCGCTTATCCGGCCATCGTTCGCACCGTCCTGGATGCGGCTTCCGTCATCCGCGGCGAAAAGCGCAACATCGATGCCGTGCCCGAATCTGTCGTTCACATCAAAATGCCCATGGTGCGCGACTTCTCCACAGCCGGGGGGCATCTGCCCGGCGATGAACTGATGGAAGGCAAAACCGTCACGAAGAAATGGCAGGGCTATCCGCCCGAAAACCTCAACGTCCTCGGCAAATCCATGCCGCCTCTGCCCGAAGTAGCCGTACCGCGGTTCACCGGCAAAGCCCTGTACGCCACCCGCGTCTGGTTTCCGGACATGCTCTATGCGAAGTTCCTTACCTGCCCGCACCCGCACGCCCGCCTGAAGAACATCGATACCTCGGCCGCCGAAAAGATGCCCGGCGTGCGCGCCATCCTCACTTCGCAAAACACCTCCAAACCAAAAGCCGCCATTTCTGTTTCCACCGGCGGCAGAATCGCCGGGGAAGCGGCGGCGCTCTCGGCCTTTCGCGTTGTCCCCGAGCCGCTGCCCCGCGAACTGAACCTGCAGGGCGAAGTTGTCGCCATCGTGGCCGCCGATACCGAAGACCTCGCCGAAGATGCCGCCGCGGCCATCAATGTCGAATACGAAGTCCTCCCTTTCGCCTCCACATTGAAAGACGCCATGGCCGCCGGCGCCCCCGATCTGCGCGGCGGTAAAGGCAACCTCCTGCGCCATCCCAATTCGCCCAAAGACTTCCCCCAGGCCACCTGGGCCGAGCAGCAGGGCGACCCCGAACAAGGTTTCGCCGAAGCCGATATCGTCAAAGAGTTCACCTATCAGTTCGCCGGCGGGGTGTCGGTGCCCATGCAGCCCAGCGGCAGCGTGGCCAAATGGGATGGCGACCGCCTGACCTTCTGGGGCATGGGGCAGGGCATCTACCCCGTGCGCGCCGTACTTGCCGCCGCCCTCGGCATGGACGAATCGAAAATTCGCTTCATCAATAAATGGAACGGCTCCACGTTCGGCGCGGCCCGGCTTGCCGCGGAGCGCTTCTATCCCTTGATCGCCCACCTCGCCAAGGTCACGGCCCGGCCCGTAAAGGTGATGCTGCCCAAAGATCAGGAACTGGCGCAGCTTCAGATCAAGCCGGAAACCATCACCAAATTCAAAGTCGGCGCGAAGCGCGATGGCCGCATTGTGGCCCTCCATCACGAAGTCTACGTCAGCGTGGGCGATCTCGAATCCGGCGGGCACGCCTCGACTCCCGGCAACGCCTTCAACCAGTTCGAACTCTACACCTCGCAGGTGCCCCACTGGCGCTCGCTCTGGTGCGCCTACCGCACCAACGCTCCGCGCCCCGGCCCCTCCCGCAGCTACTATCAGCAGGAAACCAAGTGGTCGTGGGAAAACATGATGGACGAAATGGCCGAAGCCGTTGGCCTCGATCCAGTCGAGTTCCGCCTCCTGCACATCACCCAGCCCAAGCCCGGCGATGCCCGCTACCCCTACGATTCCTTCCCTTCGGTGCAAGTGCTCCGGGAAGGCGCAAAAATTTTCGGCTGGGAAAAGCGCGCCGCCCCGGGCGCCACACCCGGCCGTTTCAAACGCGGCTTCGGCCTCGGCATGAGCCAGCATCACGGCGGCCTCATGGGCTATCACGAAGGCGAAGAACCCTTCGAGCGGCTCCGCGCGGCCCCCGGCGCGGCCGTTTTCGGCACCGATCTCGAATTATCCGCCGATGGCTTCGTCACCATGAAGGTCGCCCTACCCGATAGCGGCTCCAACAACGGCACCGCCCTCGCCCACCTCGTCGCCGAAATGTTGGGCTACAGCGGGCGGGACCGCATCCGGCTCATCTGGGGCGATACCGATATC
>DATGKM010000023.1:0-3414 GCA_035294665.1 Bryobacteraceae bacterium
GCCGTCAAGGACCGGCTCACCAAAGAGATCCACTACTGGGATCATCGCGCCAACCAACTGAAGGATCAGGAACTCGCCGGCAAGGTGAACGCCCGGATCAACTCGGGCAAGGCCCGCCAGCGGGCCGACGAGCTTCAGGCGCGACTGCAAAAGCGCATGGCGGAGCTCGAACAGGAACGCCAAATCTCGCCGCTGCCGCCGGTTGCCATCGGCGGCGCGTTAGTGGTTCCCGCCGGCTTGCTGCTGAAATTGCAGCCGGCGTTGCCGCTGTCCGTCGATGGCGAGGACGCGGAGAACCGCCGGAAGATCGAACTCGCGGCCATACAGATGGTCATGGAAACCGAAAAGCGGCTGGGCTTCGAGCCGCGTGACGTGAGCCTCGATAAGTGCGGCTACGATATCGAATCTCGCATTCCGGGTTCCGGGCGCTTGCGTTTTATCGAGGTGAAAGGCCGGGCCGCCGGCGCCGACACCATCACGGTCACGCGAAACGAAATCCTCACCTGCCTGAACAAGCCGGAGGATTTCATCCTTGCCGTGGCGCGGATCGATGGCGACCGGAAAGAACTTCGCTATATCCGCAGGCCGTTTCAGCGTGATCCGGACTTTGGCGTTGAGAGCGTGAATTATAACCTGGCGGAGCTCCTGAGCCGCGGAGAGGCACCCGCATGAGTATCGGGCTCTGTGGCTCTGCACCACTATACGCGCCCTCACCAGATGGTCTGGATTCCAGAGGCCTGAATTTTCCCGTCGCGCGTAATGAGCGGAAGGCGCAGCGCCAGAGCGGTCGCGGCGATCACGCGGTCCGGCAAATCAGGGACCGCTTCCCGCGGAATTCTCCCAGTGCCTTCGGCAACATCGAGGTCCAGGGCCGCGAGCCGGAACCCGGAAGACGGATCGCGCAAAATCTTGCTAAAGCGCTCCGCGACTCCAGCAGGAATCTTTCCCTTGTCGATCAGGTAAACCAGTTCCACCACAGAGATGGGCGATACGTAAACCGGGTGGCCGTTGCTCAGCGCCCTGTCGATCTGCGCCTCGGCCCGCTGCGACAAGCGTACGTCGCGTTGCAAGTACCAGATGGTTGTATGCGTGTCGATGACCAGCGGACCCGGTCCCGAAGGGGTCATGCGATGTCGTTACGCGGGAACCCGCTCCACATCTCGCGCCGCGCCTCGGCGAAATCCTCTTCTGTAACGGTGAAACTCAGATCGGACAGAATGCCCTTGGGGCTTCGGAAAGGCGGGCGAGCTGCCGTTTCAAGCCCCGAGATAAACTGGAGCACTTCCGCCTTCTTGGCGGGCGGCAGGGCCCGGACCTTTTCGAGGATGACCTCTTCGATCGTCATGTCTATCCTTTTCTATTATGCGCCATCCAGCCCGAAGGCAGGACCCGTGACGGGGAGCCAGATTGAGGGGGCAGGAAGAGCGGACGTCGTGTCCGGGTCAGCGATCTCCATACACGCCCTCGCTCGAAAGGAAGCAAGCCCAGTGCATCACGGCGTCCACCGTTTTTTTGTTTTTATAGATTTATGTGTTTATATCTGCCGAAATGCCGCCCCATCCCTTACACGGGTGGAAAAGGACAGGAGTGAGATTGGATGAAGAAAAAGTTGATTGAAGTCGCGCTGCCGCTGGAGGCGATCAACAAGGAATCGGCCCGGGAGAAGTCGATCCGGCACGGGCACCCGTCCACCCTGCACTTGTGGTGGGCGCGCCGGCCGCTGGCGGCCTGCCGGGCCGTGCTGTTTGCATCCCTGGTGGATGACCCTTCGAGCCACCCTGAGGAATTCCCGACTGAGGCGGACCAGGACCGCGAACGCCAGCGGTTGTTCCGATTGCTGGAAGAGCTGGTCAAGTGGGAGAACTCAAATAACCGTTCCGTCCTGGATGCGGCGCACAAGGAAATCCTGAAATCCACCGGAGGCAATCCGCCGCCGATTTACGACCCGTTCTGCGGCGGCGGTTCGATTCCGCTCGAAGCGCAGCGGCTCGGCTTGGAAGCGCACGCGAGCGACTTGAACCCCGTGGCGGTCCTGATTACGAAAGCCCTCATCGAAATCCCGCCGAAGTTCGCCGGCCAGCCACCAGTGAATCCAGAGGCGAAAAGGAAGATGAGCGCGCCGGGAATGTGGACCGGCGCGCGCGGCCTTGCAGATGATGTCCGGTACTACGGCCAATGGATGCGGGACCGCGCCTGGGAGCGTATCGGGCATCTGTATCCCAAGGTGAAGTTGCCGAAGGAGCAGGGCGGCGGCGAAGCGACGGTCATCGCCTGGCTGTGGGCGCGCACGGTGAAGTGCCCGAATCCGGCGTGCGGAGCGCAGATGCCATTGGTGCGGTCGTTCGTGCTGTCGAGCAAGCCGGGGAAGAAGGCCTGGGTCGAGCCGATCGTGGACCACCGGGCGAAGAGGGTACGGTTTGAGGTGCGTACGGGCGACGGCGCGCCGGAGGGAACCAAACAGCGTAACCGAAGCCGTTGCTTGTTCTGCGGCAACATCCTTAATGATGCTGCTGTGCGCGGACAGGCCGTGGCGCATGGTTTCGGCGAAGTGCTCATGGCGGTCGTAGCAGAAGGCCCACGGGGGCGTATCTATCTGAACGCCGAATTCACGGCAGCGCCGGGTGCGCCTGCCGTGGCGGCAGCTTTCTTAGAACAGCCACTTCCCGACAACGCGCGATGGTTCTCCCCTCCGGGTTACGGGCTACCGCTTTTTCGCGACCTCTTTACACCCCGGCAGTTGGTGGCGCTGACGACCTTCAGCGACCTGGTCGCCGAGGCGCGCCAGCAGGCCATCGCCGACGGCGCCAGCCCCGGCCGCGCCAACGCCATCGCAACGTATCTGGCGTTCGCGGTGGATAAGTCGGTCGACTATGGTTCGTCGATCTGTAGCTGGCACTCATCGGGCGAGAAGATGCGTAACACCTTTGGCCGCCAGGCGATCCCGATGGTTTGGGACTTCGCGGAGGTGAATCCCTTCAGCGATTCCACGGGTAACTGGATGGCCTGTGTGGATTGGGCTTGGAAGGCGCTGGAGCACACGCCAGCCTCCAACTCGGGCGCAGTCGCGCAGCTCGATGCCACAACCGTCAGCGGAACGGCCCTGTTCTCCACCGATCCTCCCTACTACGACAACATCGGCTACGCCGATCTCTCGGACTTTTTCTATGTCTGGCTGCGGCGAAGCCTCGGAAAGATCTACCCCGACCTGTTCAGCACCTTGCTCGTGCCCAAGAAACAGGAACTCGTGGCGACTCCCTACCGGTTCGGAGGCAGCCGCGAGCAGGCGCAGCAGTTCTTCGAAGAAGGATTTCACCAGGCCTTCGCGCAGATGCGGCGCGGGCAGTGTCCGGATTACCCGCTCACCGTTTACTATGCCTTCAAGCAGTCCGAATCCGACGGCGAAGACGAAAACGG
>DATGKM010000024.1:0-19802 GCA_035294665.1 Bryobacteraceae bacterium
ACGCCTTTGGTTCCGCGCCCTCAAAGAAGTTCAACGGCAAATCCCCGCCCGCATCGGCCAGGAACTCGCCGAAATCCAAGCCGCTCGCAGCGCCGGCGAGTGCGCCGATCCCGCCAGTCCCGCTCCCGCGCCGCCACCCGAAATTGGCTTCGTTCCGCCACCTGCCCCGTCGGCCCCCGCGCCGCCACCCAAACCAGTCGTAGTAGCGCCCCCGGCGGCTCCCCCCAACCCCTCAAAACCGCAAAAGCCGGCCCACTGGGACAATCGAGCCCTGCGCTTGTAGCCTAAACGAGGCGTTCGGGACGTCAAATCGTAAGGGTTTGCCGATTCAGTCGCGAAAGCTGCGCCCGTGGAACCAGGCCGGGGTTCAGAGGCATGGGCCGGCCGTCCAAATAGGCGTGCTTCGGGCGGAAATCTACTCCCAGGTGCCGTTCCTAGTAGGCCGACCTGGGGTGGAGGAGTTCGCGGTTCAAAACAGGTTGAGCTGGCGGTTGCGGTCCGCAGGCACGCCCGCGGCGAGGCGCTGGATCGTATCGCCAAGGGAAACCAGGTACATGGGCTTACGGGCGGCAGCCATAGCGTGGATAAGGCCATCGGCCTGGTGCTCCACCTGCACGGATTGGCCATCGGTCAGAACGAAGTAGTCTCTGGGTTGGCCGGAGCGGTGGCCGGGCACGCTCCCGATTTGTTCGAGCGGCCGCCGGAGCAGACGCACGATGCGGCGCACCCGCTGCAGCGACAGGCCTTTATGGCGAAGCTGGCCGGCGGTGAGGATTTCCAGAACCTGCGGCAGAGTGTAGAGCCGGCGGTGGCCCTGCTTGCGCGGGGAAACGATTTTGCGCTCGTCCCACCACTGGAGCTGGCGGAGCGTGATGCCGGCCAGGCGGGAAACTTCGGAACTGGAATATACCGGCTCTACCGCCGGTGAACCGGCGGCTCCGATGGCAAACATAGGGGGCTGCCCGCGTTTTTAGTGCCTACCAGCATTTTCTCAGACGCGCGGCGTGGGTGGGGGGTTGCGGGGTATGATGTCCCGCATTGGCTTGCCCACTGTTTGTTGGAACCTCGCTAGATTGGTAGTTAACCATGGATGAAGAGAAGAATGCTCCGCACGAGCAGCCTGGCTCGGGAGCGGAGCCTGAAGCGGCCGATTCGCGCGAGCGAGCGGAAAAAGGCATCGACCGGCCGCGGCACTCCTTCGCCCACCTGCCGGTGATCCAGCCGCGGATATCCGTGTTCGAGCCGCACGCGCTGGGCCGGCGGCAGGACATAAACATGATTAGGCTCGGGGCCGCACCCCATCCACGATTTCCCTCACCGGCATCCGGGTGGCGCGGCCGACAATTTCCGCCAAGTGGCTTTTCTGGATGGGCATCAAGTGGGGAATTACCACGAATGCCATGCCCGTATCCGCTGTCGGCTCCCGGAATAATTCGATGTAGGCTTCCACGCCGGATCAGAAAACCCGCGCGGTGGGGGTGGTCACGAACCGGCCGTGCGCACGCTCGAAACCGGCACGCCAGCGCCCGGAGAGGATCAGCAGATTTCCGCCTCCATAAGCCCACTACCATCCGTCGCCGCATCGCCCGGCGCATGCTGCTGCGCCCGTTTCACAGCATGGGCGAGTACGCCATTTTCCTGCAGACCAACCGGAAGGAACTGCGGGCGCTGCTGCAGGACACGCTCATCGACGTGCCGAAAATCTGGATGGGCGGCTCCGCCGGGTGGCCGGCCGCGTGACGGCAATTGAATATGCTTCTTCCCTCGAAGAGCCGCCCGGCACCCAGACACGTACCTGCTGATCGGGCTGCCGGTCTTAAGAATCGGCGGCCACACCATGCGTTCCAAGCCCTCGAACACCGGCGGATCGCGGAAGAACCGGGTAACGTGGACCTGATCAGTTGCCGCAACGCAGACGGACCGGATCTATGTCGAGGCGATCCGCAAGGTGCTGGCCGGGCACAACTACATCAGCCCGCTGATCGCCCAGCGGACAATATCGGGCGTGTAGCGGAGCAGGCCTTTTCGAGGGGCCAGTGGCCCATTGCACTCCGGCTCACAAAATCCCACCGTAAACTTTCAAGCCCATGCCGCCGATCTGTTATTATCGGAGTACGATTCGCACCAAGTCCTGAAGCCTCTCGCCGCCCCGCAGCAGTGCTATTCAGGGGAATCGAAGCTCAGCCAAAGTCAGGAGTTTTTAGGAGAGTCAATGAGCCTGTTGTGGATGGCGATCGTTACGCTGGCGGTGTTGCAGACTTCGGTCTTTTTCACCACGATTTATTTGCACCGCGCGAAGACGCACCGCGGACTGGAATTGCACCCGGTGGTGGATTCCTTGATGCACCTGGAGCTTTCGCTGTTCACGGGAGTGGTTCCACGCCAGTGGGCAGCCGTGCACCGCAAGCATCACCATTTTTCCGACGAGGCGGGCGACCCGCACAGCCCGTATATTTACGGCCTGTGGACGGTGCTGTTCGGGAACTATTTCTTTTACCGGAGAGAGGCGAAGGACGCGGAGGTGATCCGCAAATATACGCCGGACTGGAAAGAAGACTGGGTGGACCGGATTCCCGGAATGCAGTACGCGGCCGTGGGCGGCATTGCCATTTTCATGCTGCTGTTCGGACCGTGGTGGGGCGCGGCGGCCTGGGTAACGCACGCGGTGTTGTATGTGCTCCTGAACTCGGCGATCAACAGCGTGTGCCACATGGTGGGATATCGCAATTTCGATAACACCGCCACGAATCTGCAATGGATCGCGCTGCTCACCGCCGGCGAAGGGCTGCACAACAATCACCATGAATTTCCGACATCGGCCCGGCTGGCGCTGCGCGGGCGCGAGATCGATCCCGCCTGGCCGGTAATCCGGCTACTGGAACTTTGCGGCCTGGCCAAAGTGAGCAAGCTGCCGATTCAGAAGGCATTTGCGAACCGGGCGGCGTAGACCCGGCCACAGGCACACGCCCGCGATACAATACGGCCCCAGGAGGAACCCATGCGGAAGATCCTTGGGGGATGCGGGTTGTTCGCGGCGGGGATGACGGCGGGTGTTTTGCTGATGCAGCCGGGCGCGGCTCAGCAGGTTTCAAAACAGGTTCCCAATCCAGGCCCGCGGCTCAATCACGTCGGCATCTATGTGAAGGATTTCGACGAATCCATGCGGTTCTACACGCAGACGATGGGATTCAAGGAAGCCTTCACGATCAAAGGTAAAGAAGGCCAACCCACGCTGGCGTATTTGCAGATTACGCAGGACACGTTTCTCGAGCTGGCGCCGGCAAACGCGCAGCGGCCGGTTGGGCTGAGTCACATCGGGATCTGGCCAACCGATCTGAAGGCCGCGGTGGGCACGCTGCGCGAACGCGGCCTGAAAGTGGACGATCCACGAACGGGCGCGACTTTGACCAGCATCACCAACGTGATCGACCCGAATGGGGTGCGCCTGGAACTCGTGGATTTCCTGCCGGGATCGCTGCCGCGAAAGGCCATGGACGAGTGGAAGTGAACCCGCGGCGCATGACAGGCGCTGAACAGCGCGTCTCAGCATCCGCGCGCCGCGGGTTTCGATTAGCCTTTTTTGGGCGAGGGGTTTTCTACCCGCAGGTTGTTGGTGACCATGCCGAAGCTCAGGCCGGCGCTATTGGCGCGCATGCCCGCGATCTGCTTCTGCATGCTGTTGTTGACCACGCCTTCGAGCGTGACGTGTCCGTTCTCGACGATGATGTGAATGGGCGGCAGCGCCTGGAAGGCCAGTGTGGAAAGGCTGGGATCGCGGTAAATGGCGCGCGCAACCTGCATGCGCAGGCGATCGTCCATCGAAGAAAGGGGCAGGACCTTCAGGTCGTTTACGACGCTGGTCACGCCGGGAACTGCCGCGACGATCTTGCCAAGTTCGGACTTTTTGTACGGCTGGGTTACGGCGCCTTCGAGCGCAACGCGCCCCTGGTTCACCTGAAATTTGATGTCATCGAAGATGGTGTAGTGCGGGTAGAGCGCGATTTCGTGGCGCACCTCCTTCGCGATGGCCGCATCCGAACCCTGCGGCAGAACCGCCTGCGGCGCGTTGCCGGCAAGCGCGGCGACGGCCCCGAACAAGAGAGCGCCGAAAGCCCCCAGAACCTTAACATTTGCCGGTCTCATCTCGAATCCTCCTGCCTATTAGAACGTGGCGGGAGGGCGAAAGGGTTCATCGGGGAGCGTAAAGCTCCGTAAACGTGGGTAAAGGAGGAGGCGGGGCCGGAAGGATGCTACCATTGAGGATCTAACGTCACCGATACCTTCCCACCGTGCTGAGCGCGGCGAAACTGGGAACGAGATTTATCGTTCTGTCATATCGATGGTGGCCACTCGCGGGAAGAGACTCATCACGATGTCGAGTTGTGCCACTCGATCCTGCTGCCCGGCGGCATTCTGGCGCTCGACGACTATTTCAACCCTCAGTTCCCGGGCGTTGCGGAGGGAGCGGTGCAGTTTATGCTGGAGCCGGTTTCCCCAACTTGGATGCACGACTGTGACGTTATGGGATCAGCCGGCCGTGCTCATCGGCGGCGTTTTGCGCTCACAGCTCGATCTGCAGTCGTCCACACCGAAACGGCTGGTTCGGAGGGGCGCGGTCCAGCGCGCGAAAATCGCCGCGGCGGACCGGCAGGTGGAAGCTCGATGTAGCCAACTGGTGCGGCTTCGAGTGACTGTGACTAACGTATCGAGCGAAGGCTTTCCCGCGGGCGAAGGCGTATTTGGGTTGTCGTATCACCTGCTTTCCGCCTCCGGAGAAGTTCTGCGGCATGACAACGAGCGGGCCTGGCTGACGACTCCACTCCAGCCGGGTGAGTCTCAAGATGTAGATCTGGCGGTTCACACGCCCTCCGAAGCGGGTGCGTACCAACTGGAGATCGATCTGGTTTGGGAGCAGGTGGAATCCGATTGAGTCAGTCCGGCTCCGTGTTCAGTAAGGCAAACGTTCCACAGAAGACTCCAGCGGCCCGGGGGCCGGCATGGATCTACGCCGGGATCGGGATCACGGTTCTGTTTGTTGTGAACGCGGCGATTGCGGGCCGGTTGTTCCATGCGGAGTTCACCGAGCGGATGGAATCGATCGAAAGCTCGTACATGTCGATCAGCCGCTGGGCGATGGATCACTGGAATGACCGGACATGGTTCCCGCTCTGGTTCGGCGGCAGCCCTTTCGAGCGCGTGTACCAGCCCGGGTTGCATCTTTCGGTGGCCGAGTGGGCGCGGATTCTCCACTGGTCGCCGCAGCATTCGTATCATTTCTTAACCGGACTTGCTTACGCGTTGGGGCCGGTTGCTCTGTTCTGGCTGTGTTATCGCATGACGGGGCGGAAGGGCTACGCGTTCTTGGCGGCTCTGCTCTATTCGCTGGTTTCCGCGTCGACGTTGCTATCGGGAGAGGTTCGCCGCGACATGGGAAATTGGCTGCTGCCGCGGCGATTCCAGATCCTCGTGCACTGGGGCGAAGGACCGCACACCACAGTACTGGCGATGCTGCCGCTGGTCATTTGGACAATCGACGGGGCGGTAGTGAAGCGCCGTTGGTATTTGGTGGTGGCGGCGCCGCTGGGCGTAACCGCCGTGGTGCTGACGAATTGGCCGGGGAGCATGGGGCTCGCGCTGGCGGTAGTTGCGTATGCGCTCGCCAGCGTGGAGGGCGGACCACGGCGCTGGATTACGCTCGCCGGCATCGGCGTGGCGGCGTATCTCATCGCGATTCCGTGGGCTTCGCCTTCCATCCTGGCGCTGGTGATCCGCAATGCGCAGCAATCCGATGACACGCCGTTTAGTGTGGCGCGCCTGTTGCTGGCGGGGTTGCTGGGCCTGGCGCTGATGGCCGTTCGGTTGTGCGCGCGGCGGGCGCGCATCGATCGGGCGGGCCGGTTTTTCCTCTATTTCGCCTTGATTACCGGAACGGTGTGGCTGTCGGCCCAGTGGTTCGGCTGGCAACTGCTGCCGCAAGCGAGGCGGTTCCAAATGGAGTTCGATATGGCGGCTGCGGGCCTCGGCGCATACTTGATGGCCGGTGGATTCCACCGGCTGCCGCGCCGATGGAAAGTAGCGGCGATCGTGACCGCGGTTCTGCTGGCTGGGTTTCAGACCCGCCGGTCGGTGCGTTATGCGCGCGGCATTACGCGGCCGATCGATATCACCTCGACTCTCGAATACCGGATGGCTAAGTGGTTCGACGCGAACATGCACGGAGAGCGGGTGTTCGCTCCGGGCAACGTGTCGCTGTGGATGAATATGTTTACCGACGTGCCGCAGATGAATGGCTGCTGCGACCAGGGCATTCCTTCTCAGGAAGACCGCATCGCGGATTATGTCATCTACACCGGCCAGAATGCCGGCAAGCGCGACGCTGAAATTTCGCTGCTCTGGCTTAAGGCGTTTGGAGCGGCCGCTATCGGGGTGACCGGGCCACAAAGCACGGAGTACTTCAAGCCATTCTCGAACCCGCGCAAATTCGACGGCGTTTTGCCCCTCCTGTGGAGCGAGGGCGATAATCGCGTGTTTCGGGTTCCCCTGCCCTCGTATTCGCTTGCGCATGCGCTCGACCAGGCGGCCGTGCCGTGGCGGGCTCCCGCCGATGGCCTGGATGTGGAACCGATAGAGCCTCTGGTAACCGCGCTCGATAATGAGAAGCCGCCGTTTACTGCGTTTCGCTGGATCAATCAACACGAGGCGAGGATTGAGACTGTGGTCAAGCCCGGCGACATCGTTTTCGTGCAGGTGACATACGAGCCAGGGTGGCGGGCGATGGAAGGCGGGACGCGTTTGCGAGTGACTCCGGATGCACTCGGATTAATGGAAATACACCCGGCGCACGCAGGCAGGAATGCGATCGACTTCAGTTACGACGGCGGCGCGGAAGGCAGGTGGACCGGTTGGGCGCAGCTAGCGGGTGTGTTTCTACTGGCGATCTGGGGCGCGCGCGAGCGCCGGATAAGGTAGTATCAGAGTCAACGGCGAGATGGAAAACACGGAGGTGATCCCGGATGGCAGAGGGCGATATCCCCGCGGCGGCGCTCAATGTGGTCCTCGCCGAGTTCAACGCCTTGCGAGGCGAAATCAAGGATCGAAGCGCGTCCGCTTATACGTTGCTCAACATTAATATTACGGGAGTCACCGCCATAACCGGTTTCGTGCTTTCCGGTCATGCGAACCCGCTGGTGCTGCTGATTGTACCCTTGTTTTCGTCCGCGTTGGGGATGTTGTTCGTCGATCACTCTTATAACATCAAGAATATCGGCGCGTATATCAATTCGCGCCTTCGGCCGGAGGCGGTGAGGGCGGCGGCGAATCGGGATCTGCTCGCGTACGAAGAATTCGTGGGCGCCTACGAGCAAAAAGCGATTTGGCGGTTTCTACCGTTCTGGCTGCCGCTGACCATGTTGTTCGCCGGCCCGCCCATCGGCGTCATTATCTTTGTTGCGCCACTGCTTAAAGAGCGTTGGGCTTTTGATCTGTGGATTGCGGGTGTGTTGCTGTACGCGATTTTCCTTATCCTGTGGGGGCGTTTCCTGCTCGCTCCGTTCCGCGGGGAGGCGGACGACCGGCAACAGACGAAAGCAGACGGGGCCTCGTGAAATCGAAGCGCTTCCGCATCGGGCTCGTGCACTGGGCGGTCCCGCCTACTACCGGGGGAGTCGAGTCGCACGTAGTTGACCTGGCCCGGTGCCTAACAGAACTGGGTTGCGCAGTCACGATTCTTACCGGCGAAACGGCGCCGAAAGCGGTCGATGGCGTGGATATCCATCAGATCCCGCTGTTGAATATCGAGAGTCTGAAGGCGATTGGCGCTCAAGACCGCCGGACGGAGTTGAAGCGGCTTTTTCGTGAAGCGATTGTGAACCGCAATCTGCAGATCGTACATGGGCACAACCTGCATCATTTTTCCGCCGAGCCGGCCAATGCCCTGGACGAACTCCGCCGGGAACTGGGCTTCCAGCTCCACCATACGTTTCACGAGACCTGGCCGGACGTGCTGCAACGGCGCCCGATCTACCGGGAGTGGGACGGCAGTTATGCCGTTTCCCGCTTCGTCCAGGACGAGTGTGAACGGCGCCTGGGCTTTCGGCCCGAACTGCGGCCGCTCGGCATTGACACGGAGCGCTTCCAGCCCAATGGCCGCGCGGCGCCGCGGCGCGACGCCTTTGTCATATTGCATCCGGCGCGGCTGCTGCCATGGAAAGGCGTTCACGTTTCGGTGGAAGCGTTAGCTTACCTGCGCAAGCGCCATATCCCAGCCCGCCTGATCCTCACCGACACGCAACAGATTATCGACTGGAACGAAGAGTTGGCGATTTACCGGCGGCGGATTCTCGACCGGCTGCGGGAAACGGGAACAGCGGAGATGGTGGAATTTCGCAGCCCGTCCTACGATGAGATGGCAAGGCTTTACGGCGAGCCGGATGTGGTGGTGTATCCGACCATTGGGGATGAGCCTTTTGGCCTGGTGCCGCTGGAGGCCATGAGCATGGCTCTTCCGGTAATCGGCTCACGTTCCGGGGGAATTCTGGAGACGATCGTGGATGGAGAGACGGGATTTTTGATAGAGCGCGGGGATGCGGTTGGCCTGGCCGATTGCATCGAGCGGCTTTACCTCGATCCAGCGCTGCGCGCGCGCATGGGACGAGCCGGCCGGCGGAGAGTCGCCGAGCACTTCAGCATACGAACTTACGGGGCCGGCCTGCTCGAAAGCTACTCGCTCGCCGGGATGAAGCGGGCCGCGGGATTTGCAGAGCGCTGATGCCGCAGCCATCGTGGACAGGGCCGGCGCCTCGCCGGACGCTACGGGACAGAACATTTGCATTTCTGGCTTCGCACAGCGACAGTGCCGTTGTCAGCTCGATTCGCAGGGGCGCGGAGTGGCTTGTGGAACTGCTACATGCCGAGAATCACGACATTCGCACAAACGGCGAAGCCTATCTGCTAACCACTCTCGGGGCGGAAGCGAAGGCCGTGGCCGATGTGGGAGCGAATCGCGGACTGTGGACTCTGGAAGCGGCCCGCTCATGCCCGAATGCCAGAATCTATTCCTCTGAAGTGGTCTCCGAAACGCGCGAGGAACTGCGAGCGAACGTGGCGGGCCAGGAACGTGTGACCGTGCTCGATTTCGGTTTAGCGGATCACTCGGGGACGGAAAGAGTGAAGTATTACCCGAAGCGAAGCGCCGTTAGCTCATTTTACGATTATCCGCGAGGGGAGCCCTCTATCTGGAGAAACGAGCGCGTCGAGACGGGAGACTGGTTTCTGGAACAGTTTGGCATCGCGTCGGTCGATTTGCTCAAGGTAGATACGGAAGGGGCGGATTTGCGGGTGCTGCGCGGTTTCGAAGGCGCGCTGTCGAAGGGAGCGATTGCCGTAGTGCAATTCGAATATGGTTTTGCGGCTGTGCTCGCCCGAACGCTGCTGATCGATTTTTATGAATTCCTGGGGAGTAAGGGCTACCAGATCGGCAAGCTGCATTCGAATGGCGTGGATTTCGCCCCTTATGAGCTAAGAAACGAGAATTTCTTCGGGCCCAACTTCGTTGCGGTTCACCGCAGCCGGAACGAGATCGCCTGGCGGCTCAGGCGGTGAGGTGGCCGAGGCGGCCGCGCTAGGCGCGGGCGAGGACCACGGACATGGGCCCCTGGCCAAGGGAATGAGGCCGGATCTGCTGAAAGCCTGCTTCCGCGAGCATGTGCTCCAACTGGCTCAGGGTATAGGCATCGCCGGCGGGCGTGTTGGCCAGCATAGTCAGGCTGAAGGCTGCCGCGAAGGGCGGCGAGAGCCGGTCCTCATCCGGAACCATCTCCGCAATAGCCAAAAGGCCCTGAGGGTGCATCGAGCCGCGGATTTTGCGCAGTAGTTTTCCATTCGTGGGCGGATCGAAATGATGGAGGAAGTTCGGGACGAGCACCACATCGTAAGCACCGCCAAAATCGACTTCGAAGGCGCTCCCCGGGATGGTATGGTAACGGGCCGATACGCCCGCCTGAGCGGCGTTGGCAGCGGCCAACTCGAGCACGTTTTTCCAGTCGACGGCAAATACTTCGGCGGCCCGGTTGTGCGTGGCGACAGCGATACCGAAGACTCCGTGGCCCGCCGCGATATCCAGCACCTTTATCGGTTTTCCCCGCTCCGCGACCAGCGGGGCCAGTTGGGCGGCGGAAGCGGCCATCAGGGGCGCCATGGAGCGCGCGAACTCCACCCAGATGGGGTCCTCCGGGTTCATGTGGCCCAGATCCGGCGGGCGGCCGCCGCGGACAACTTCCGCCAGGTTTTCGAAATTCGCCATGTTCCGGCTGTGTCCCAGAAATCCGGCAATCGATCCCATATAGGCCGGGGAGCGCTTATCCAGAAACACGGCAGCGTCGCGCGTCAACGCGTATTTGCCTTTCTCTTTAGTGAGAAAGCCTTGGAGGGCCAGGTAATCGCAGAGAATGCGCACACCGCGCTCGGAGGCATGGGATGCTTTGGCGATCTCCGGCGCAGTGCCGGCGCCTTCGCCGATACGCGTGAACAGATCGAGTTCAATAGCGGCTTTTAGCGCGTACGTCTGCTGGTAGGCATTAAGAGCGGCAAGAATGCGCTGTGGATCGGGCTGAGAAGTAGCTGTAGAGTGTGTGGCCATGTTTGGTCTTCGATTTCTTACGGCGCCCAGGATGGGACTACATAGGCAAAGAACAGAGCCAGCGCGCCCATGGCGGAGGTCAAAATCAGGCTGTGCTTGAGGGTGAAGCGGAACAGCACGGTTTCATCTTCGCGCTTCATGGAAGTGGCGGCGGAGGCGACGGCAATGCTGGTCAGACTGATCATTTTTCCAGTGACACCGCCGGCCGAATTCACCGCGGCCATGAGCACCTGGTTCATGCCTAGCTTGGTGGCGGTGACCACCTGCAAGCTTCCGAACAAGGCGTTGGCCGAGGTGTCGCTGCCGGTGAGGAACACGCCCAGCCAGCCGAGCCAGGCGCTGAAAAATGGAAACGTAACACCGGTGGCCACGAACGCCAACCCCAGAGTGGCTGTAGCGCCCGAATAGTTCATCACGTAAGCTAAGCCCAGCACGCAGGCCAGCGTCAATTCGGCCAGGGCCAGTTGCTTGGCGGTGTGGCCGACCGTTTTGGCAAAACGCACGGGACTCATTCCGGCGACGAAGGAGCCGAGAATCGCCGCAAGCAAGACCGACGTGCCGGCGGCGGAAAGCCAACTAAAGTTGAAGGTGGCGGCGTAGGGCGTAGGCCGATTTACAACCGGCTGCACGCGCTGGACAACATTGTGCAATCCGGGCCACGCGAACACGATATTTTTGCCGCCCAGCCACTTGGCAACCGGCGCGTAGCCCCATACCAACACGCAAATCACCAGCAGAATATAGGGTCCCCACGCCAGGAAAATCTGGCCGCCGGAGTGCGGGAGCCTGCGGCGCACGCTTTGCGCGACGTCCTTGGGTTTCCAGAACTGCAGCAGCACCACGAGCGCGCCAATGGCCGCGAGCGACGCCAAAATATCGGTGAGTTGCGGCCCGACGAAATTCGAAACCAGATACATCACGGCGGCGAAGACAAGGCCGCAAGTAGCCGCGGCCGGCAAAACGGAGCGCAAGGCTTTCCATCCGGACATTACCAGGATCAGGTAGGCGGGGATCAATACCGTAAGAGGCGTGCACATGCGGCCCACGCCGGCGCTGAGCCGATCGAGCGGCAGGCCGGTGGTGCCCGCCAAGGTGACGATGGGGATCGCGATCGACCCGAAGGCTACGGGCGCGGTGTTCGCGAGCAGACAGATCGCGGCGGCGTAGAAAGGCGAAAAACCGAGGCCGGCGAGCATGGACCCGGCCACAGCCACCGGAGTGCCAAATCCCGCCGCCCCTTCCACGAATGCGCCGAACGCGAATGCAATCAGCAAAACCTGGAGGCGGCGATCATCCGCCAGATGCGCGATAGAATCCTTGAGCACCTCGAACTTGCCGCTTTCGAGCGTGACGCGATAGAGGAGCACGGCCGAGAAGACCACCCAGCCGATGGGCCACAAACCGAACGCCGCGCCGTAAATCGCAGCCGAACCAACCAAATTTACCGGCATCCCGTAACCGAAAAAGGCAACCAGAAGGGCGGTGATGAGGCCGGCCAGCGCCGATTTCCACGCAGGCAGCCGCCGCACTCCGATCAGGTACAACAGGACAAAAATGGGAAGCGCCGCCACCAGCGCGGAAAGCGGGAGGCTGTTGCCGATCGGGGTATAGTTTTGTTGCCACATGCGAGGTGCTCACCGATTGTACAACAGCGGTGGAGGAGGCTCCACGGGCCGCAGGAACGGGCCGGCGAGCCCGGGCGATTTCGCCTAAAAGATGACTTTCAGCGCGAACTGAATTTCCCGATAGGGGGCGCCGAACGCGGAAGAAGCCGGAATGGCGAGACTATTGATGGCCCCGGCAATCGGATTCAGAGTTTGCACCTGTTGCGCATGCCCGTTTACCATGGCCGCCACATCCGCGAAGTTGGCGGACGTGGGTAAACCGAAATTGGCGCGATTCAGGATGTCGAAGAACTCCGCGCGGAACTGGGTGTTGATGCGCTCGTTGATTTTCGTGTTCTTGTAGATGCCGAAATCCAGGTTGAGAAAACCCGGACCGACGAACGTATTCCGGCCCAGGTTCCCATATGTCCCGGCCGGCTCCAGCGCGAAGCAATTCGGGTTGTACCATTGGCTGACTGTCCGCACCATGGCGGCGCAGTTGGGAACGACGTTGGGCCGGGGCGTGGAGTTCTGGTCACCGGCCTGATCGAAACCATCGGTCACCGTGAAGGGAAGGCCGTTACGGGCGGACAGAATAGGGGCCAGTTCCCACCCTTCCTTCAGCCGGTTCCCCTTGAACGGCAACTGGTAGACGCCATTGACGACCAGATTCTGGGGAATATTGTAATTGCAGGGGCCGCGATCGAGCGCCGCGTTATAGGGATTCATCACGTTGGCCGCGCCTTCGAGGCCATAGGACCCCGAATCGTCGTCGATACAACGCGACCAGGTGTAGGACACCTGCGCGGTGAAGTTGGCCGCCAACCGATGCGTGAGATTCACCTGCAGCGCGTTGTAGATCGAATAGCCCGCGAAAAGCCCGTTATTGACATAACTGAACGC
The DNA here is from genome assembly GCA_035294665.1 of Bryobacteraceae bacterium. GTDB lineage: Bacteria > Acidobacteriota > Terriglobia > Bryobacterales > Bryobacteraceae > PSRJ01. The sequence continues at coordinate 13,144 of DATGKM010000024.1, forward strand.
CGGGTTCAGGCGTGGGAGCGGCGTTATGCTGGGAGCCGTAACGCTTCCATTGAAGACGCCGAAGATCTGCTGGCCGTTGGGCCCGATCTGCGGAATGACCGGGTTCTGATCGATCTGCATGGTCAAGTGAACACCCTTTGAACCCACATAACCGGCCGTCAGGACCGTACTGGGAGCGACCTCCCGCTGAACGTTGAAGTTCCACTGCATGTTATAAGGCGCGGACGTGTTCTGGTAATCGACGCCCTCGAGAATGCTGACCGCCCCGGTCGCTTTGCTGCTCCCCGGAATGTAATTGGGGTAAGGATTCGGGAACGGAATCGGGTGTCCTATCGGGAGCTGCGCCTGGAAGGAGAACGGCGGCGCCAGGTAGTAATCGGATGCGTATTCGCGCGGCGCAATGGGATCGTGGAAAATGCCGAAGCCTCCGCGAATGGATGTCTTGTGGTCGCTAAACGGGTCCCACGCGAAACCAAACCGCGGATCGAAATTGCGCGCGTTCACGTTATGCGCGAGCACGTGGGTGACGGTCTGGAAGCCGGTGCTTCCGGGCGGCGCTACCGAGGGCGGCTCGACGATGGTGTTCAGAGGATGACGCACGCCCACCGGATCGGTCGTATAATCCCAGCGGAAGCCGAGGTTCAAAGTGAGAGTCCGGGTGACTTTCCAGTCGTCCTGGATGAACGGGAACACATCGATCTCGCGGAAATCGCGGGTCGCATCGCCCTGATCCGGGGCCACGCCAAGGAACAGCGAGGGTGTTGCCGCGGCAAAGCTGGCGAAACTGGCGAAGCTATATTCGCCGCCGATGATGAAGGGGGCGTAGATGTTCGACTGGATGCGGCCGACATCGACTCCAAATTTGACGGTGTGACTTCCCTTTGTCCAGAGCAGGGTATCGCCATACCAGAACTTGTTCTGCACCAGGTAGTAGGGGATCAGCGTGTTGGCGCCCAAGGTCGTATACCCGGTGATCGCCACTTCGCCATCCTCCCGGCCGGTTCCGGGGAAGAAATTCAGCGGCGGGGTTTCTCCGTTCACATGGGCGGTCTGTACCGGGCGCACGTAGCCAAAGCGCGCCACGTTAAAGACGTCGGGGGAAAATACGTGGCGTTCTTCGCTGGTGAAATACTGATTCCTGTCATTATCGATTTCGGGCCAGAGAGAGAGCTGCCCGCCACCGCCGCTGAAAGGCACGGTCTGGTTGGCGTAATCGGCGTGGTACTGGAAGAAGATGGAGTCGTTCGCCGAAGGCGTCCAATCCACGCGGGCGAGGACAAAATTTTCGTGCTGCACGAGATTGGCGATGGAATTGTAAATGCCGACGCCGGGAGCTTCCTCGCCGCCATTCGGGAGCGGGTACAGATTCAGAATCGGCGCAGTCAGAGGGCTGAGCGAGGCCGCGTACTGGCTCCGAATCGCCTGGTCGGGCACCAGCGCGCGGCCGGTTTCGCCGAGGGAGTTTGCGAGGCCTTCATAATTCACGAAAAAGAACAGTTTGTCCTTTTTGACGGGTCCGCCCAGACTGCCGCCGTACTGGTTGCGGCGAAACCCGGGTTTCCGCGCATCGAAAAACCCGCGGGCATCGAGCGCGCTGTTGCGGAGGAAGTCGTAGGCGGACCCGTGGAAACTGTTCGTGCCGGATTTGGTCACCGCGTTCACTGCCCCGCCGTCGCCGCCAAACTGCGCGCTGTAGGTATTGGTAAGGACCTGAAACTCCGCAATCGCCTCCACGCCGAGCGCCGACCCGACCGATTGCGCACCCGTACCGTGGTTCCAGAATCCCTGGACGTCGGTATCGTCGAGAAGATAAGCCTGTCCCTCCGGCCGGCCGCCCGCGACGGAGAAATTCTCCCCCTGCCCGTAAAACGCGGAACCGGTGTACGTCTGGGTGACTCCGGGCGAGAGCGAAATCAATTGATTGAAATTGCGGCCATTGAGCGGAAGGTCTCGCATCTGGACCTGGTCAACGTTGGAGGAAACGGCCGCCGATTCCGTGTTCACCTGCGAGACTTCGCCTTGGATGGTGACGGTCTGCTGGGCCTGCCCGACCGGCAACTGCATATCAACGACCGCCTGGGCGCCCACCAGTAAGGTGATCCCGCTGCGAACGACATTTTGAAATCCCTGCTTGCTGGCATTGACTTCGTACGTTCCTACCAGAAGATCCGGCACGTTGTAGATCCCCTGATTATTCGTGGTAACTGTGTTCGTCACGCCGGTGGCAGTGTTTTTCACGGTGACGGTCGCGCCGGCGATGGCAGCGCCCGTGGTATCCGTTACCGTGCCGTGAATGGTTGCGTTGCTCGCCTGCGCCGCGAGCCGGCCCGCTCCCATGCCTAAAAGCAATAGCGCGGACAGCGCACGCGCAGCCGTCCTTTGGAAGAACGCTCTTTGCATGAATTTACTCCCAACCCTAAAATGAGAAACTCCAAGCGAGAATTACGCGCCGGAGTCACTCCGCCGTCCGCGGGCGGAAGGGATCTCCAGCGCCGGTTGGGCCGATTTTAACACAGGCGGGCGCGACGGGTCACCGCGGGCTGGCGCGGAACCTCTCCCTACTGGCGCGGGACCGCGTACTAACGTTCGCGGCTCTACTTGGGGCGCGCGGGATCGGGGCGCGGAGGATTGATACGCGCCTCGTCCCAGTGCTCCTTGATGAAGCCGTTTTCGACGCGAACCACGTCGAAGTGATTCCACTTGTACTCGCGGCCGGCATCGTCCGGGTCTTTGGCGGCGCGGTCCCACATGTAGAGCACGTACGGGCCGTCCACCAGGGTCAGCACGGGCGGGTTCGGCCATTCCGGCTTGATAGGCTTGGCATCTTCCGCCCGCCGGCCGGGAATGCGGCTCATGAAGGCTATGAAGCCCTCGCGGCCCTGGGGAACATTGGGGTTGTGCTGGATATAGCCGGGGTCCATGGTTTTGCCGGCCAGTTCCAGGTGGCCGTATTGCAGCATGTCTTTCAGCTCTTCGTTGCCCAAGGCGAGCGCCTGCTGCTCCTGTTTTGTGAGCTTGCCGGTGTTCCACTGCATGGGCGGCTTCGGGGAGACGCCGGTTTTCACGGCGCCGCTGCCCGGCATTTTCTGGGCGCTATCCCAGTGCTCCTGGACTTTGCCGTTTTGGATTCGCAGCACGTCGAAGCTGTTGTAGTGGTAGGTTTTGGAGGGGTCGCGCGGGTCCTTGTCTTCGTGTTCGAAAACCAGCCAGACGTAATCGCCCTTCGCGCCCTTGACCACCGGCGGATTGGCCAGCGTGGCGGGAATCGGGTTTTTCGGTTTGGCGAATTTACCGAAGTATTCAACGAACCCGGCGCGGCCGGTGTTGGCGTTAGGATTGTGCTGAATGTAGTCCTCGGCCTGGTATTTGGCCGTTAATTCCAGATGGCCGCCTTCGATCACTTCGCGCCACCAGTTCAGCACCATATCCAAGTTCTTCTTCTCCTGGGCGTTCATGGGGGCGGTTTGCGGCGTGGTGGGCGGATTGATGGACTCGGCCGACGCCGGCCCGAGAGAAATCAGCCCTAGAGAAAAAAGCACGGCGACGGAAAGGACGTTCCCAGCTTTCATGAGTGATTATTCTATCCAGCGCGCCCGCAAGGTGTCCGGTCAAATTCGCGTCTAAGCGGCGCGCGGCCCCTATACTGGAATCACGTGAGTCCTTATAGAACCCGATGGATCCGGCGGCTGGCGCCAAGTTGCCGAAGTTCGCGTAGTGATTCGCCGGCTTACGCGCGCGGCTCCGCCGGGCCACGGCTGGTTTGGCTGGCGGCCGCGTTACTTGCGGCGGCGGGCGCGGCCGGCGCGCAAGAGAAGGACGTGGCGCGCGCGCTCGACCTGGATACAGCCGCAACCATTGGTGAGATCGTGCCGAAACTCGCCCAGAAGCGAGTGGTTTTTGTTGGCGAAACGCATGACCGTTACGACCATCACCTGAACCAACTGGAAATCATCCGGCGGCTCCACGAAGTACAGCCCAACCTCGCTATCGGCGTGGAATATCTGCAGAAACAGTTTCAGCCGCAGGTGGACGAGTACATTGCCGGAAAGATTAGTGAGAACGAATTTCTCAAAGGCGTCGAGTACTTCCAATCATGGGGCTACGACTACCGCCTGTACGCGCCGATTTTCCGGTTCGCGCGCGAACAGCACATTCCCGTACGCGCTTTGAACGTTCCGGGCAGCTTGCCCTCGGCGGTGGCGAAAGTTGGTTTGGCGGGTCTGACCAAGGAACAGCGCGCGGCTCTGCCCGCGGAATTCGGCCCGGCCGATGAAGGCTATAAGGCCCGGCTGCGCGCGGCGTTCGAGGCGCACCAGAGCGGCAAGCCCGAGGCATTCGATCACTTCGTGGAAGCGCAACTGGCGTGGGACGAGAGCATGGCGGCCAATGCCGCGGATTATCTGAGCGCAAACCCGAATGCGCATATGGTGATTCTGGCGGGAGCAGGGCATATCGAGTTTGGCTCCGGCATTCCGAGCCGGCTGGAACGGCGCACCCATGCGCCCTATGCCATTGTGCTGAGCAGCGGAGAGAACGTGGAGCCGCACATTGCGGATTACATTCTACTCAGCAGCCGGCAGGAACTGCCGCCGGCAGGAGTGCTGGGAGTGAGCCTGAAGGAACGGGACAACGAGTGCACGGTCAGCGAGGCAACGCCGGGGAGCGCGGCCGAAAAAGCGGGCATGGAACGCGGAGACGTCTTGCTGGCCATAGATGAGCAGCCGGTAAAATCAGTTGAGGATGTGCGGCTGGACCTCTGGGATAAAAAGCCCGGAGACCGGCTACGTCTCCGAGTGCGCGGCAAGCACCGCCGGGAACGCGAGCTCGAGGTGGTGCTGGAGGCGGCGACAAAGCGCGCCAGTTGAGAGCGGGCGCTAGTGCGGCCGGGTCCGGCGGCGGCCTTCGCGGGACCGCAAGAGCCGCTGTTCTCTTTCCATCCACTTTTTGAAACGATCGACGGCGGCGCGAATCTCAGCGGAGGCCTTGCTGTACTTTTGGGGATCGAGCAGCGCTTCGCCTACGGCGCGAACGTCGGGCGTTTCGAGGCGCTTCAACAGGCGATCCCGCTCCTGATCGGATAATCGGGGATGGCCCGTGAGAAAGGATAACAGCGTTGAATCGTTGGGCGTCAAACCAACCATACAAATAGATTCTACCGTTTTGGCGAAGTGGGATAGACTGGGCCGTAGGGAACCGGAACGGGGCCAGTCTCTCATGCTCAAACCAAAGATTTTTCGCGAATACGATATCCGCGGCATTGCGGAAGCGGAATTGCCGGATGCCGGCGTGGAGCTGTTAGGCCAGGCATTTGGCACGTATCTGCAGCGCCACGCGGGCAAGCGGGTGGCGCTGGGACGCGATACGCGGCTCAGCTCGCCGCGGCTGCACGATGCATTATTGCGGGGCCTGGTGGCGAGCGGCTGCCAGGTGCAGGATATCGGCGTAGCGCCCACACCGGTTCTCTACTACTCGGTGAATCATCTGAAAGCGGATGGGGGTGTCATGATCACCGGCAGCCATAATCCGCCGGAGTTCAACGGGTTCAAAGTGGTTGCGGGGGCATCCACGATTTACGGGGAGGCAATTCAGGAAGTGCGGCGGACGATGGAAGCGCGCGATCTGGCGGGCGGCCCGGGAAGGGCCAGCGAGGTCGATGCGATTACGCCGTATACCGAGGAAATCGCCGCGCAGTTCCGCTTCGCCCGGCGAATCAAGGCCGTAGTGGATGCGGGCAATGGGGTGGGAGGGCCGGCGATGCATCGCATCCTGGAGCGCCTCAACGTGGAAGCGACGGAATTGTATTTCGAGATGGATGGCCGTTTTCCGAACCACCATCCCGATCCGACCGTGCCGGAGAACCTGGAGGCGCTGATCGCGGCAGTGCGGCGAAGCGGCGCCGATTTGGGGATCGCTTTCGATGGCGATGCCGACCGCATCGGCGCGGTGGACGAAAAGGGCACGGCGATTTACGGCGATCAGCTCATGATTCTTTATGGGCGGGAGATTCTGACGCGCAAGCCGGGCGCGACCTTCATCGGCGAAGTAAAGTGCTCGCAACTGATGTACGACGAACTGAAGGCGCGCGGCGGAAACCCGATCATGTGGAAGACCGGGCATTCCCTGATCAAAGCGAAGATGAAAGAGTGCCACGCCGAACTGGCCGGGGAAATGAGCGGGCACATGTTTTTCGCCGACCGCTACTACGGTTTCGACGACGCGCTGTACGCGGCCTGCCGGCTGATGGAGATCGTGGCCAATAGCAACCAGCCGCTTTCCGCGCAATTCTCCGGGCTGCGGAAAACCGTGGCAACTCCCGAGATCCGCTTCGATTGTCCGGACGAAGTAAAATTCGAAGTCGTGCGCAACGCCGCCGGGCAGCTTCGCGCGCGGCACCAGACGGTGGATGTGGACGGCGTGCGGGTGCTGTTTCCGGAAGGTTGGGGACTGGTGCGGGCGTCCAACACGCAGCCGGTACTGGTGATGCGATTCGAGGCGACCACGCCGGAACTGCTGGAGAGATACCGGGAGGAAGTGGAAGCGGTGGTGGAGCAGGCGGTGGAAGTGGCGCGCGCGGCGAGCGCGAGCTAGGGGGCCGCGAACCTATTTTCCTACCAGGTGCTTGAGGTCCGCGTTATTTTCCTGGCAGATATATTCCAGGG
>DATGKM010000025.1:0-61784 GCA_035294665.1 Bryobacteraceae bacterium
CGTAAGGAGCAAACACCATGGCTTCTCCAGCCCAGATCGCAGCCAACCGATTGAATTCTCAAAAGAGCACCGGCCCGTCCCCCGCCGGCCTCGCCAAAACCCGCTTCAACGCCCTCAAAACCGGCATTGACGCCCAATCCCTCCTCATCCCCGGCGAAGACCCCGCCGCCCTCGAGGCCCTCTCCGCCGCCTACCAACTCCAGTTCCTCCCCGCATCCCCGGTCGAGCAGTTCCTCGTCGATACCCTCGTCCATGCCGATTGGAAACTCCGCCGCTTGCGCGCCCGCGAAGCCCAGCTCTCTACGCCCGCCCCCGGCGAACCCCTCGACGAAAACCTGCTCGATCGCCTCGACCGCCGCATCCACGCCGCTCAACGCCTTTGGTTCCGCGCCCTCAAAGAAGTTCAACGGCAAATCCCCGCCCGCATCGGCCAGGAACTCGCCGAAATCGAAGCCGCTCGCAGCGCCGGCGAGTGCGCCGATCCCGCCAGTCCCGCTCCCGCGCCGCCACCCGAAATTGGCTTCGTTCCGCCACCTGCCCCATCGGCCCCCGCGCCGCCACCCAAACCAGTCGTAGTAGCGCCCCCGGCGGCTCCCCCCAACCCCTCAAAACCGCAAAAGCCGACCCACTGGGACAATCCAGCCCTGCGCTTGTAGCCCCAATCGAATTTCTGGGGGTCGAAATCCAGCTTCCGACAAACACTGTCGCGACAGCTCCGCATGCCTCCCCAGATCCCGTGTTACTATCCGAACCATGGCGGCAAAAATCACTCCCTTGAACAATGGTCCTTTGCGAATCGAAGGGGAATTCGAAATCTGCGATCCCACCGGTCGGTCGTTCGGACTGGCAGGCAGAACGGCGATTTCCCTGTGCCGCTGCGGCCACTCGGAAAACAAGCCCTTCTGCGACGGTTCGCATGCCCGCCAGGGTTTTGCCCACACCTGCGTAGCCCGCGACTTGGCTCCTCCCAAGCCTAAGTTATAAAAGCACTTTTCGGCTTGCCTCTTTTGAGCCATTGCGGCCCCACGGTGGTAACTTTACTATTGGCATAATCGCCAGTACCCTTAACTCTATGTCTACCTCCGCAGTGTGTTCCCGCCACTTTCGGTTTCGGGGTTCTGTCTCGTGGATGGCGGCGCTCGTGACCGCCTTTGGCCTTACGTTGGCCGGATGTTCGAATACCGGCCTGACCGCCTCGGCCGATGCCAAAGGAGGCGGACGCGGCGGCAAGAAAGGCTTTGGCGGCGACGTGCCCGTCACCGTGGCCACCGTCAGCCAGCGGACCGTCCCGGTCGAAGAGCAGGTGATCGGGAACGTCGAGGCCTACTCGACCATTTCGGTAAAGGCCCAGGTAGGCGGGCAAATCACCGAAATGCACTTCAAAGAGGGCGATTTCGTCAAAAAGGGCGACCTCCTTTTCGTCATCGACCCCCGCCCCTACCAGGCCGCTCTCGATGGCGCTATCGCCACGGTAGCCAAGGACGAGGCGATTCTGGGCCAGGCGAAGGCCACTCTGGCGCGCGATGAAGCCAATCTGCGGTATCAGAAGGCCACCGCCGAGCGATACGCCTCGCTTTATCAGACCGGCATCATTTCCAAGGATCAGACCGAGCAGTTGCAAGCCACCGCGGCCGCCACCTCCGAAGGCGTTGCCGCCGATAAGGCGGCCATCGAAAGCGCTACGGCGGACGTCGCGGCGGCTCGCGCGGCCGTCGATTCCGCGCGCGTCAATTTGGGTTACACCAGAATCCCGTCGCCCATCGACGGCCGCACCGGTAACGTTTCCGTCAAGCTGGGGAACGTGGTCGCCGCCAACAATGTCGAGCTTTTGACCATCACCCAGATCGAGCCGATCTATGTCACCTTTTCCGTTCCGGAAGCGTTGCTCGGCCAGATCCGGCAATACATGGCGGAGCGGCCCTTGACGGTACGGGCGCAGGTGCAGGACGACGCCAATTCCGAAGAATCCGGCGTGCTCACGTTTGTCGATAACGCGGTCGATACGACTACGGGGACCATTAAATTGAAAGGTACCTTTGAAAACCGCGACCATAAGCTGTGGCCGGGCCAGTTCGTCCGCGTGACCCTCCGGCTTTCCGAGCGGCCCAACGCCATCACGGTGCCGAACGAAGCCATTCAGACCGGCCAGAACGGCACCTTTGTTTATGTCGTCAAGCCCGACCGCTCGGTTGAGGTACGGCCCGTAGAGACGAGTTTGCGGGTCAACCAGGACATGGTGGTGGATAAGGGGCTCGAGGTCGGCGAAACCGTCGTCACCGAGGGCCAGCTTCGGCTCGCGCCCGATAGCCACGTGGCCATCCGCAACGGCCGCGGCGCGGGAGCCCCAGCCGCGCCGGCCAGCCTCGATGGCGTTCCCGGAGCGGGCCAGGGGCGCCGTGGCGGTTTCGGCCGCAAGGGCGGCAATCCGGATGGCAAGACTGGTAGTGGCAACCGGCCACAAGTCTAACCGCGCGGAGGCGCACAGGTGAACTTCTCCGAAGTCTTTATCCGCCGGCCGATCGCCACCAGCCTTCTCATGCTGGCGATCGCTCTGTTTGGGGTAATCGCCTACCGGGCTCTCCCGGTGAGCGATCTGCCACAGGTCGATTACCCCACAATTCAAGTGCAGGTGAGCCTGCCCGGCGCCAACGCTACCACCATGGCTTCGGCCGTGGCGACGCCCCTCGAACGCCAGTTCACCACCATCGCCGGCCTCGACTCGATGATCTCTTCGAGCAGCATGGGCGGCTCCAATATCACCCTGCAGTTCAATCTGAGCCGCGATATCGATGGCGCCGCGGTGGATGTCGAGACGGCCATCGCCGCCGCCATGCCGCTGCTGCCCGCCGGACTCCCCTCCCCGCCTTCGTTCAAAAAGGTAAATCCCGGCGATCAGCCGATCATTTATATGGCGCTGGCTTCGCCCACCCTGCGCCTTTCCGACCTCGACGATTACGCCGAAACCAGGATCGCCACCCGCATTTCCATGGTGCCGGGCGTGGCCCAGGTGCAGGTTTGGGGGCAAGCCAAATACGCCGTCCGTGTCCAGGTCGATCCGGACAAGCTGTTTACCCGCGGCATCGGCTTGAACGAAATCAGCGATGCCATCCAGAATTGGAACGTCAATATTCCTACCGGCACGCTCTTTGGCAAACAGCGCGCCTATAACGTTCTGGCCAATGGCCAGCTCCGCCAGGCTTCCGAATACGGCCCCATCATCGTCTCCTACCGCAATGGCGCGCCGGTCCGCCTGGATGAAGTCGCCCACGTCATCGATAGTGTCGAAGACGACAAGCAGACCGCGCGCATGTTCGGCGGCGAATTCGGCAGCCAGGGCGCCCGCGTGGTCCAGATGGCCGTCAACCGCCAGCCCGGAAGCAATACCCTCGATGTCATCGATAACATCCGCGCCCTGCTGCCGTACTTCAACTCGCAGCTTCCTCCCGCCGCCCACCTGATTATCCGCGGCGATCGCGGCAAAAATATCCGCGAGGCTTTCCAGGATATTCAGTTCACCATGGTCGCCACCCTCTCGCTGGTCATCATGGTGATTTTCCTGTTCCTCCGCAACCTTTCGGCCACCATGATTCCGGCCATGGCGCTGCCGTTCTCCATTCTGGGCACGTTTTCGGTGATGTATCTGCTGAATTTCAGCATGAACAACATCTCCATGATGGCGCTGATTCTTTCCATCGGCTTCGTGGTGGATGACGCCATCGTGATGCTGGAAAACATCGTGCGCCATATCGAGCACGGCGAAACGCCTAAGGAAGCCGCGCTCAAAGGTTCCAGGGAAATCGGCTTCACCATTGTTTCGATGACCCTGTCTCTGGCGGCCGTCTTCATCCCCATCCTGTTCATGTCCGGGATTTTGGGCCGGCTGTTCCGCGAATTCGCGGTGACCATTTGCGCCGCCATCATCACCTCCGGAATCGTTTCCGTCACCCTGACGCCCATGCTTTGCAGCCGGTTCCTCAAGGAGCCGAAATACGAGCGCCACGGCTTCTTCTACCGCTGGACCGAGCGCGGGTTCGACGGCATGCGCAACCTGTACGCGGTCACTCTCCGCTGGACTCTGGTCCACCGGCCCCTCATGCTGGTGGCGTTTGTCGGCGTCCTGGGAGCCACCGCCTGGCTCTATTTTAAGGTGCCCAAAGGCTTCATCCCCGATACCGATAACGACGCCTTCAACATCCAGATGCAGGCGCAGCAGGGAACCTCGTACTTCCAGATGGTCCGCTACGGCGATATGGTCTCCCGCGCCGTGCTGCGCGATCCGGATGTCGAAAGCTTCTTCATGCGCACCGGCGGCGGCGGCAACGCCGGCAATTACGGCCAGCTCAATGTCAACCTCAAGCCGCGCCGCCAGCGCAAAGCCACCGTCGTGGATATCGTCAACCGCATTCGCCCCAAGATTGCCAATATCCCCGGGTTGCGCATCGGCATGCAGATTCCACAGGCGATTCGGGTCGGCGGGCGCAATTCCAACGCGGCCTACGATTACACCCTGTATTCGGTCGATACCGACCTGCTCTACCGCGAGGCTCCGAAACTCGAAGCCGTCATGCGTTCCTTGCCCGGCCTGACCGACGTCATCAGCGACCTGCAGATCCGCAATCCGCAGATCGAAATCACCGTGGACCGGGACCGCGCCGCGGCCCTGGGCGTGGATTGGAACAACATCTCCAACGTGCTCTACGACGCCTTTGGGCCGCAACTGGTCTCGACCATCTACGGCTCCAATAGCCAGTACCGCGTCCTGCTCGAACTTCTGCCCGAATACCAGAAGCACGAAGATTCGCTCAAGCTGCTGTATTTCAAATCGAACAGCGGCCAGTTGGTGCCCCTGAGCGCGATCGCCCACCTCAAACTCGACGCCGGTCCCACCAGCATTCCCCATTCCGGACAGTTGCCTTCGGTCACCATAGCCTTCGGCTTGAAGCAGGGCTTTTCGCTCGGGCAGGCCACCGATGAAATCGAAGAGGCCGCGCACAATGTCTTGCCGGCCAATATTACCGGCACCTTCCAGGGTTCGGCCCAGTTGTTCCGCGATTCCACGCGCAATCAGGGCTTCCTGCTCATGATCGCCATCCTGGTGGTGTACATCGTGCTCGGCGTGCTCTACGAGAGCTACATTCACCCGATTACGATCCTCTCCGGCCTGCCGTCGGCCGGTTTCGGCGCGCTGCTGACGCTCCTGCTGTTCAAAATCGAGCTGAGCATCTACAGCTTCGTGGGGCTGATCATGCTGATCGGCATCGTCAAAAAGAACGCCATCATGCAGATCGATTTCGCGCTCGAAGCCGAACGGCAAGAAGGCAAATCGCCGCTCGATGCCATTTATAGCGGCTGCCTCATCCGCTTCCGGCCCATTATGATGACCACGCTTGCGGCCTTGCTCGGCGGCATCCCCATCGCGCTCGGCTATGGCGCCGGCGGCGAAGCGCGGCGTCCGCTCGGCATGGCGGTCGTCGGCGGCCTGGCTTTTTCGCAGTTGATGACTTTGTATCTCACGCCGGTGGTGTACACCTACATGGCCGGAATTTTGAACTGGCGCCATTCCTTGCGCGGATCCCGGAAGCAAGTGTCCCCCGAGCCCGCCATGATTGCCGGAGATTAACGATGAGCGCTTCCCGAGTTCTAATCTCCTGTCTCCTGGCTCCTGAGTCCTTTCTCCTGGCTCCTGCCGTATGAACATTTCCCAAACCTTTATCGAGCGCCCCATCGCCACCAGCCTCCTCATGGGCGCTATCGCCCTGTTCGGCACCGTGGCTTATCGCGGGCTTCCGGTCAGCGACCTGCCGAACGTCGACTTCCCTACCTTGTTGATCACCGCCAGCCTGCCGGGCGCCAGTCCGGACACCATGGCCTCCTCGGTGGCTACCCCGCTCGAAAACCAGTTCTCCCTCATCGCCGGCCTCAGCTCCATGAGCTCCACCAACTCCCAGGGCTCGACGCTGATCACCTTGGAATTCGACCTCAGCCGCAGCCTGGATGGCGCGGCCGTGGACGTGCAAGCCGCCATCACCCAGGCGGCCCGGCTCCTGCCCCCCAACATGCCCACCCCGCCGACGTTCACCAAGGTGAACCCGGCCGACCAGCCCATTCTCTACCTCGCCCTCACCTCCGATACCCTGCCTCTCTATACGGTCGATGAATACGCCGAAACCCGCATCGCGCAGCGCATCTCCACCATTTCCGGCGTCGCCCAGGTCCAGGTGCTCGGCCAGCAGAAATATTCCGTTCACGTGCAGATGGATCCGCACGCCATGGCCGCCTACCAGGTGGGGCTGAACGAAATCCAGACGGCGCTCACCAACTGGAACGTGAACCTGCCCACCGGCGCCATCATCGGCCCGCAGCAATCCTTCACCCTGATGGCGAGCGGCCAGTTGCTGAACGCGGCGCAGTACAAGCCGCTGGTGGTGGCCTATCGCGGCGGCTCCCCCGTGCGCCTCGAAGAATTGGGCAACGTGATCGATAGCGTCGAGGACGATAAGCAGGCTTCCTGGTTCTACACCCACGCCGGCAAGGCCCGCGCCATCATCCTCGCCATCCAGCGCCAGCCCGGCACCAACACCATCACCGTTACCGATTCCATCAAGAACCTGCTGCCCGTCTTCCACAACGAGCTTCCGCCCTCGGTCCACATGGATATCCTGTACGACCGCTCCGATACCATCCGCGAATCGTACAAAGATGTGCAGTTCACCATGCTGCTCACCCTCGGCCTCGTCGTGATGGTGATCTTCGTCTTTCTGCGAAATTTTTCAGCCACCATCATTCCCAGCCTGGCCCTGCCCTTCTCCATCATCGGCACCTTCGCCGTAATGTACCTGCTGCACTACAGCCTCGACAACCTTTCGATGATGGCCTTGATTCTGTCGATCGGCTTCGTCGTGGACGACGCCATCGTCATGCTCGAAAACATCGTCCGCCACATCGAGATGGGCGAAAAGCCGCTCGCGGCCTCTTTGCGCGGTTCGGCGGAGATCGGCTTCACCATCGTTTCGATGACCCTCTCGCTCGCCGCGGTCTTCATCCCGGTGCTGTTCATGGGCGGCATCCTGGGGCGCCTGTTCAAGGAATTCTCCGTCACCATCTGCGTGGCCATTCTCATTTCCGGGCTCGTTTCCGTCACGCTCACCCCCATGCTGTGCAGCCGCTTCCTGCGCTCGGTGGAGCATGGCCGGCGCGGCGCCTTCTACCGCATCACCGAAAAGTTCTTCGATGGCCTGCTCTGGCTGTACGACCGCTCCCTGCAATGGGCGCTGCGTTTCCGCCCCGTGACCATGGCGATTTTCGTGCTCGTGCTCGCCGCCACCGGCTACATGTTCGTGCAGATTCCCAAAGGCTTCATTCCCGACCAGGACACCGATCAGTTGCAGATCTACACGGAAGCCGCCCAGGGCACTTCGTACTACCAGATGGTCGACTATCAGCAGAAGATCGCCGATATCGTGGCGTCGGACCCGAACGTGGAAGCCCTTAGCGCGAGCGTCGGCGGCACCACCGCCACCAACCTCGGCGGTCCGAACTACGGGCAACTGGTCGTGCATCTCAAACCCCGCAACCAGCGCAAGCTGGACGTCGCCCAGATCATAGATAAGCTGCGGCCCGAACTGGCCAATTTCCCCGGCATGAAGGTCTATCCGCAGAACCCGCCCACCATTCAAATCGGCGGCAAGGTGACCAAGAGCGTCTACCAGTTCTCCATGCAGAGTCCGGATAAAGATCAGCTTTACCAGTCGGCCGCGGCGCTCGAAAAAGCTATTCGCGAAGAGGTGCCGGGCGTGGACGATGTGACCAGCGACGTAGCGGTCTCCACGCCGCAGGTGGAACTGACCATCGACCGCGACAAAACCGCGGCGCTGGGGGTCAACGCCAATCAGATCGAAAATTCTCTCTACGATGCTTACGGGCAGCGCTGGGTCTCCACCATATATGGCTCGGTCAACGAGTACAAGGTGCTTTTGGAGCTGCTGCCGAAATACCAGTCCGATCCCAACGCGCTCTCCATGCTGTACTTCAAGAACACCAACGGCAGGCTGATTCCGCTCGATACGCTCGCGCGCGTAGTCACCGATGTCGGGCCGCAGACCATCAACCACTACGGGGAGCTTCCGGCCGCCACCATCTCGTTCAACCTCAAACCCGGCGCCTCTCTCGGCACGGTGGTTTCGCAGCTTCAGTCGATCGCCGAGCGCGTACTCCCGCCGGGAATCACTACCCAATTCCAGGGCGCGGCCAAATCCTTCCAGAGTTCTCTGGGCAACCTGATCGTGTTGCTGCTGATCGCCGTCATGGTCGTGTACATCGTTCTGGGCATTCTGTATGAGAGCTACATTCACCCGATGACCATCCTTTCCGGTCTGCCTTCGGCCGGTTTCGGAGCCCTGGTCACGCTGCTGCTCTTCCACATAGACTTGAACATTTACGCCTTCGTGGGCCTGATCATGCTGATCGGCATCGTGGAGAAGAACGCCATCATGCAGATCGATTTCGCGCTCGAAGCCGAGCGCGAACAGGGCCTGCGCCCGCTGCAGGCCATCTACCAGGGCTGCCTCATCCGCTTCCGCCCCATCATGATGACCACCATGGCCGCCATGCTGGGCGCGGTCCCCATCGCGCTAGGCTACGGCGCCGGCGGCGAAGCCCGCCGCCCGCTGGGGCTCGTCGTGGTCGGAGGCCTGCTGTTCTCGCAACTGGTCACCCTCTACCTGACCCCGGTCTTCTACACCTACATGGCCGCGCTGCAGGAATTCATGCAGTCCCGCAAAGCCCGCAAGAAGGTGCTGAAGGAAGCCCAGGTAGTCGGGTAAAGACACGCCGGCTACGAGACAATCCCCTTGCGCACCGCGTACAGAATCAGCTCGGGGATGCCGCGCAGGTTCAGCTTCTGCATCACGCGCGCGCGGTGGGTTTCCACCGTGTACACACTCAGGTGCAGCATGCCGGCGATCTCCTTGCTCGAGTGTCCCTCGGCCACAAGCTGCAGAATCTCCCGCTCGCGCGCGCTCAGGATCTCGTAGGAATCTTCGGCCCCGCTGCGCTGCATTACCCGCATGTAGTCCTCCAGCAGCACCTTGCCCACCGCCGGGCTGAAGAAGGATTTCCCCGCCGCCGCCGCCCGGATGGCGCGCGCCAGGTCGGCCTCCGCCGAATCCTTCAGCAGGTACGCTTTCGCGCCGGCCTTCAGGGCGCGCAGAACGTAGCCCTCATCGGAGTGCATGCTCAACATGACAATCTGCGTCTCCGGTAGCGCCGCGCGAATCTGCCGCGCCGCTTCGATTCCGTTCAGGCCGGGCATCCCGATGTCCAACACCGCCACGTCCGGCTTCAGATTCCGCGCTAAGGCCACGGCTTCGCGCCCGTCGCCGGCTTCGCCCACCACCGTGAGATCGGGCTCCGCCGCCACCACCATCCGCAGCCCCGCTCGGATCAGCGTGTGGTCGTCGGCCAGCAGCACACGGATCATAATTGGAGGGTGGCCGGTCCGCCGGTTGGATCGGGGCGCCGAATCGGCAGAAGGGCCCGAACGGTCGTGCCCTGCCCCGGTTTCGATTCGACGCGAAAACTGCCCCCCAGCCGTTTCACCCGCTCCTCCATGCCCAGGATCCCCAGCCCGCGAGTCCGCACCGGGTCGAATCCGCCGCCGTCGTCCGCCACGCGCACTTCAATCGCGGCCGTGGATTGCGCCACCCTCACCTGGGCGTTCCTCGCCCCGGAGTGCCGCACGGCATTATTCAGCGCCTCCTGCACAAGGCGGTAGATGCAGACCCGGACCTCGTCCGGCAAATCCTCCGGTACGTCTTCCGATTCCACCGCAACTTCCATCGGGCTGCGGCGCGAGACTTCCCGCGCTTGCCATTCGAGCGCCGCCACCAGCCCCAGGTCGTCCAGCATCGAGGGCCGCAGCAGCAGCGCCATATCCCGCACGCCGCTGAGCGTTCGCTCCGCCAGCGATTTCATCCGCTCCAGTTCGCTCCTGGCCTCTGGCCTGTCGGTCGCGTTCGCCAGCCGCGCGATGTCCACCAGCAACGCGCCCAGCGACTGCCCGATCTCATCGTGCAGCTCCCGCGAAATCGCCCGCCGCTCCGTCTCCTGCGCGTCCACCAGCCGCGACGAGAGCCGCTGCAATTCGTCCTTGCTCTGCGCGAGTTGCACGTACCGGTTGCGCGTCTGCCGTTCCAGCTGCACGATGTACACCATCGAGCCCAGCACCAGCGCCAGGCCGCTGCCGAATCCGATCGCCAGCACGCGCAGCAGGCTGTTCTGCGCGCCGGTGAACTTCGCGGCCATCGCCTGGTCCGCTTGCCGCAGTTTTTCCCGGTTCCATGCCTGGAACTTCCGCGACCAGTCCGCGCCTTGCTTCTCGAGCGCGCTCACCGGCTGCGCGAGCGGTTCTCGGGCCCGTTTCGGCGCCTCCGACTCCAGCAGGTACAGGCGCCGCTGCTGCGTGTAGACATCCTCGATCCCGTCGAAAAGGGCGGCTTCGAGCGAATCCCGGTCGGCCGGGTAGCGCCGCAGATCCGTATCGATCTCCACCGTCAGCCGGTCGATCCGCTCGCGCGCAAGCTGCTTGCGTTCCGCATCGGCCTGCTGCACGTACTGCTGCACGGCCTGGTTATAGTTCTGTATGGAAACCCACAGCGCGCTCAGCAGTTCCGTGCGGTCCATCAGAGCGCGCGTGACTTCCCGCTCGCGGGCGTGCATCTGGTCCAGATAGCGCATGCCCAGAATCCCCGAGATCAGCACCAGCGCCAGCAGGATGGCGCATATCGCCGCCAGCAGCCAGCGCAGCTTGCTGGAGCCAGGGCCGGAACGCGGCCCCAAACTGGGGCCAAAGCCCGGGCCGGCATCCGCCGCGTCCGCGTGCACCGCCATCGAAGCCATTATCTATCCGCGAGTTTCTCCGTGACACTGCGGATTTTGTCGTCCATAGTCTGCGGCCGGTCCTACTCCTAACGGCACCAGGCAGAAATCCGCAATCACTCGCATACTTCCATTGTGCCGCCTTACCTGAGACCTGCGCGTTCCGCCCCGGAATTCGCTTCACAGAGAAAGATGCGGCCTCTCATCGCCCGCCTGAAACTATGCTCTGCGCAGCCTCCGCAAATCCCGGCTTTCGCTGGGCATTAGGGGCCCAATGTCGATCAGAATCTACCAGGGAGGAATAATGGCCGCAAAACACGGATGGATTCCGGCCACGATGGTGAGTCGCCAGGTCTGACGGCGACCGGTATGGCGGTGGCGCGGCGCGCGCCGGCTGGTCCAGCGCAGCCTTCGGAGTTCGACGCATTCTACACGCTGGGACCCGATTCCCTGCCGCGGGACGGCGTGCCTAAGGTTCGTGGGTCTGCGCGGAGATGATGCGCTGGTTGTGGCGCGATCAGCCGGTGTCGCTCGATCCGAACGACACGGTGGAGCGCTCTTTCCGTTCGAAGAAGTGAAGTTAGCCCGCTAATCCGTCAGCCACCTTCGCATCGCTTCGGCCACCGCCGCCGGCTGCTCCAGGGTCGACATATGGCCGCAATCCGGCACCGTTACCACGGTAGACGGCCCCGGAACCTTCTTCGCCATTTCGGCATGACGCGCGGGAGGACTCCACCCGTCCTCGCGGCCCGACAGCAGCAAGGCCGGACAGCGGATCTGCTCCAGCACCGGGGTGGCGTCCGGCCGCGAAAGCAGCGCGCGGATCTGCGCTTCAAAAATTTCCGGGGTTTTGCGCGCGAACATCTCCACGATGGTTTCGGTGAGGGCGCCGTCGGCATGCCGCGCCGGACTAATCATCGGCGGAAGCCATTGCCGGGCCATCGCCCGCATCCCCTGGGTTTTTGCAATTTCCAGCAGAGCATAGCGGTTGCGCGCCTCCTGTTCTCCACTGGCATCTTGCGGGAGCGGCAAATATCCGGTATTGAGCAAAGCCACATACTGGACCCGCTCCGGCGCCGCCCGGTATATTTCCAAAGCCACTCTGCCGCCCATCGAGTGCCCCGCCACCGCAAACCGTTCGGGCGCGATGCGCAGCGCGGCCTGCGCCATCGCCGCCAGCGAATCCTCACCGTTCCATTCCGCGGTGGTGCACTCGGCTATATCCGCCAGCGCTCGCGTCTGATATTCCCACACTTCGCGGTCACAAAGCAGGCCGGGCAAAAATAGTAGCGGAATGCGTGGCCGTTTTTTCATCCGAATACGCTTTTTTATTGTATGAGGGAAGTACTTGACTTGGATGATATCCTCACCCTGAGGGGGTTGCCCTACTTCCTGTTCGATCTCGATTATTTACGCGCTCTTCAGAACCGGGACCCGGAAACCGAAAATCACCTGATTGCCTCTTTCTCCAAAGCGATCCAGGTCAAGCTACAGATGCGTCTGCGCTCGCCGGAACTGGTGCAGGATGCCCGTCAGGAAACCTTCCTCCGGATACTCACTTATTTCCGTTCGGGGAAGACGCTGGAGAATCCGGCAAGTCTACCGGGCTTCGTGCATTCCGTTTGCCACAACGTCGCTCTGGAGTTCCTCCGCTCCCATACGCGCCACGACCAGTTGGCCGAAAATGCTCCCGAGCCGCTCGATGCCTCGGCCGGCCCCGAAGAACAGGTGGTCACCGAGGAACGAAAGCAGATTGTCCGCAAACTTCTGGGCGAACTGCCGGCCAAGGACCGCGAACTGCTGCGCCGCGTACTGCTCGAAGAAGAAGATAAAGACGCGGTGTCCAGAGAATTCGGGGTTGGCCGGAATTATCTGCGCGTGTTGCTGCACCGTGCCCGCCTGCGGTTCAAAGCCGCTCTGCTCGATTCCCGGGAAATGCGCGCCAAAGGGGAATCGCGCTGAAACGGACCACGCCCGGCATTCACTTCTGAAGCGGTGGGCAAGCGCTTTCGCCTGCCAAACCGTTATCGGAGGAGCCATGAAATCGACTATCAAACCACCCGTCCAATTTCCCCTCACTATGGTGTTGCGCTACCAAACCAAATCGGGACCCGCTTTCGTGTCCGGCACGAGCGTTACGAAACGGATCGGCAGCCGCCAAATCGTCTTCACGGCGAACGAGGATATCCAGGAGAAAACGAAGCTCCAGCTCGCCATTTCCTGGCCAGTGCTGCTCGAGAACCGCGTGCGGCTGCAAGTGATTATGGACGCCATCGTCACCAAGGTCGAGGACGGGGTGGCGGAAGCCACCATCTTGCAATACGACTTCCGGACCCGCAAAGATCCGGCCGTGTCCGCGGCCGGCGCCATCCCCGAACAGCGCCAGGCGTTAGCCGCCTCCGTGGCGCTTCGACCACGCGGTCTGTCCGCCCTTGCATCAGCGTAATGTTCGTGCCGCCAGGGTCATTCTCCCAACGCTGGAACCACACAGGCGCCTCCAGCCCGTAGGGTGCGAAATGACCGGGAACACACTGATCGGCGGCGCCGGCCTGGTGCTGGCGGCCGTGCTTGGGGCCAGCCATCTGCCGCCCCCGTTTGCCACGCCTTCAGCCGATAATCCGCCGCGTGAGCTACAAGTAGCCCCGGCCCGAAACGGCCCGGCTCCGCCAGTGATAAAATAAGCAGGAACTCAACGGTAATTCCTTTGCCTGGTGCGCGATGCGATGCTTTGCATCTCGGGCCGCAAGGATCGAATCCAACATATTGTGTCCATGGCGCACGTGGTTCCCAGTCTCAATGCGGTCCGCTCCCAAGCTGAACCTCTCTTAGCCACTATCGGCAACACGCCGCTGGTGCGGCTGGAAAAGATCTCGCAGGCCTGGCCTGGTATCGAAATCCTGGGGAAGGCCGAATTTTTCAACCCCGGCGGTTCGGTGAAAGACCGGCCCGCTCTCAATATGATTCTGGATGGCGAACGGTCCGGAAAGCTGAACCATAGCCGCACGATTCTGGACGCGACGAGCGGCAACACCGGCATCGCGTACGCCATGATCGGGGCCATCCGCGGCTACCGGGTGAAGCTGTGTCTGCCGGCCAATGCCTCGATCGAGCGCAAGCGCATCCTGAAAGCCTACGGCGCGGAGATGGTGTTCAGCGACGCCGGGGAAGGCTCCGAC
Source organism: Bryobacteraceae bacterium (assembly GCA_035294665.1). Lineage (GTDB taxonomy): Bacteria > Acidobacteriota > Terriglobia > Bryobacterales > Bryobacteraceae > PSRJ01. The sequence continues at coordinate 14,052 of DATGKM010000025.1, forward strand.
GGCGCGATCCGCCTCTGCCGCGAGATCTACATGCGGGATCCGGATCTCTACTTCTACCCCGATCAATACAACAATCCCGCAAACTGGAAGGCTCACTTCGAGCACACCGGTCCGGAAATCATCCAGCAGAGCGGCGGCGCGATCACGCACTTCGTGGCGGCGATGGGCACGAGCGGTTCCTTCACCGGCATCACCCGCCGGTTGCGGCGCGACCTGCCCGAGGTGAAGTGCTACTCGGCGCAGCCCTCGAGCGGCTTTCATGGCCTGGAAGGCCTGAAGCACATGCCCACCGCCATCGTTCCCGGCATCTACGATGAAGCGTTGGCGGACGGCAACTTCTGGATCGAAACCGAAGACGCTTACGCGATGGTGCGGCGGCTGGCGCGCGAAGAAGGCCTGCTGGTGGGGATTTCGTCCGGGTGCAACGTATACGCCGCTACCCTGCTGGCGCGCGAACTGGCGGAACGCGGCGAATCCGCCACCATCGTGACGATCCTCTGCGATAGCGCCGAAAAATACCTGAGCGAGCATTTTTGGGACGAATAGCTTTTGAGCCAGCAAGACATGGGTTTTTGAGAAAATGATTCGAATTGAGCCGGAACCCTGGGCGGCGATGGTGGCGCACGCCCGCCAGACTTATCCGAACGAGTGCTGCGGCGCCATGCTCGGATCGATTGACGATGGAGGCAAGCTGGTGCGCGAGGCCATGCCGCTGGAGAACGCCTTCGCCGGCGAACAGGCTGCCCGGTATGAGCTGCGGCCCGAAGATCTGCTGGCGGCGGACCGCGCAGCCCGCGCGCGCAATCTCGACCTGATCGGCATCTACCACTCGCACCCCGATTGCGACGCCTATTTTTCCGCCACGGACCTGAAAAATTCCTGCCCGTGGTATTCGTTCGTGGTGCTCTCCATCCGCAAAGGAGAGTTCGACCACGCCAATAGCTGGCTGCCCAACATGGAACAGACCGAGGCGGCCAAAGAGGAGTTGAGCTACTGATATGGCCAAAGTCTTGATCCCAACGCCCCTTCGCCAATTCACCGGAAAACAGGACTCCGTCAGCGTACCCGGGAGCACGGTGGGCGAGGTGCTGCATGGTTTGACCTCTCAATATCCCGAACTGCGCAAGCAGATCTTTACCGATGAGGGCAAGCTGCGCAGCTTCGTGAACGTGTACTTGAACGATGAAGACATCCGTTATCTGAACAAGGATGCGACTGCCGCCAAAGAAGCCGATACGATTTCGCTGGTGCCTTCGATTGCCGGAGGCGCGGCCGTAGCGGCTCCGCCCGAACCCGCAACGCTCTCGAAAGACGAGATCCTCCGCTACAGCCGGCACCTGATCATTCCGGAAGTCGGCATGGAAGGACAGCAGAAGCTGAAAGCGGCCAAGGTGCTGCTGGTAGGCGCGGGCGGCCTGGGCGCGCCTCTGGGGCTCTATTTAGCCGCCGCGGGCGTGGGCCGCATCGGGCTGGTGGATTTCGACGTGGTCGATTTCACCAACCTGCAGCGGCAAGTGATCCACGCGACCGCCGATGTGGGCCGCAAGAAGCTGGATTCCGCCGCCGAGAAGATGCAGGCCATTAACCCCCACCTCCAGGTTACGAAACACGAAGTGGCGCTCTCCAGCGAAAACGCCCTCGACATTTTGAAGGATTACGACATTGTCGTGGATGGGACCGACAATTTTCCGACGCGTTATCTGGTCAACGATGCCTGTGTGCTGCTCGGCAAACCGAACGTTTATGGCTCGATCTTCCGCTTCGAAGGCCAGGCGACGGTATTTGCGTACGAAGGCGGCCCCTGCTATCGCTGCCTGTACCCGGAACCGCCACCTCCCGGCCTGGTTCCCAGTTGCGCCGAGGGCGGTGTGTTGGGCATTCTGCCCGGCACCATCGGCCTGATTCAGGCGACCGAGGCCGTGAAGCTGATTCTCGGCATCGGCGAGCCGCTGGTGGGGCGCCTGCTGCTTTACGACGCGCTGGGCATGCGTTTCCGCGAGTTGAAGCTGCGCAAGAACCCCGAGTGCCCGGCCTGCGGCGCGCATCCCACGATTACCAAGCTGATCGATTACCAGCAATTCTGCGGTATTCCCGCACAGGAGCCTAAAGTGACGGAAAACGAAATCGAAGTTACCGAAGTGAAGCAGAAACTCGATCGCGGCGACAACTTCGTACTCCTGGATGTCCGCGAGCCGCACGAATACCAGATCGCCAAAATCCCGGGCTCGAAGCTGATCCCGCTGGGAGAGGTGGCAAAGCATCTGGATGAATTCGACAAAAACGCCGACATCGTGATTCATTGCAAAATGGGCGGCCGCAGCGCCAAGGCGTGCACTATCTTCCGCAATGCCGGCTTCCAGCACGTGCGGAACATGGTAGGCGGCATCCTGGCCTGGAGCGACAAGGTCGATCCGAGCGTGCCGAAGTATTAAATGGCCAAGGAGTACGTTGAAGAACGCAACGGCGGTTACTATGTAGCGGGGACACGCGTGTCCCTTTATTCCGTCGTTTATGCGTTTAGGCGGGGTGAGTCCCCCGAGACAATTCGGCAAAGCTTTCCGGTTTTGGAGTTGGTAGAGGTGTACGGCGCGATCACCTATTACCTCGAACACCAGGCCGAGGTCGAAGCGTATATGCTTCGCATGGATGCCTTGTGGGAGGAGGGGCGCCGGAACGCGCCTCCGCTGCCGGCTGGACTCCGGGACAGGTTGGTGCGCGCGCGTGAGGAGATGAAAACTCAGCGCCGATCGTGAGTATCCGGTTTCTGGCGGACGCCGACTTCAATGAGATGATTGTGAAGGGGGTCTTGCGCCGAGAGCCTTCTGTCGACTTTTCGACGGTCCAGGCCGCCGGCGTTCGCCACCTGCCGGACCCAGACATCCTGGCATTCGCGGCCAGCGAGGACCGCATTGTTATCTCACATGACGTGAATACAATGCCGAGTCACTTTGCGGATTTCCGGGCAGCCGGCAACCATAGTCCAGGCCTCTTCATGATCTCCCAGAGCGTAGACGTTGGCACTGCGATTGAGGAACTTCTGCTCATCTGGGCCGCATCGGAAGCATCCGAATGGGAAGGCCAGTTGGCATGGCTTCCGCTCTGACCTACTTCTTCTCCCTGTCGTAGACGGCTTGGTAAAACGCCACGCGCGCCTGGTCGGGGGCTGGGCCCATCTCCACCTGGTCGCCGAGCACCATGGCGCGGTCGCCTTTCTTGCCATCGAATACGGGCCAATGCGGCAGGCCCTTGCCATTGGGGTCTCCGGAGGTGGCGAAGTTCACCCAGTAGGAGGAGATCGTGTCCGCAAGCCGGCGGTCCAGGTCAGTCCAGGGGCGGTTGGGCGCGAGGTTCTCGAATACGTACTGCGCTTCGGCGCCGTGCGTCGCTCCCGATCCGCGGCCACCGCGGGGCGAGCCTGCCGGCGTGGGCGGCTCGTGCGTGAAGTAGTAGAGGTACACCTTCCCTTTACCCGTCTTGGCTTGAAACTCCGCCCATTGACGCATCACCCAGCCGAGTTCGTCGCGGAAGGCGGTCAATTGAGACGTGAACGCTTCCTCATCGGAACCGGCTGGATAGAGTTTGAAGAATGTATCCGCCAGGTCTCCGAAACGCCGCCGCGAGTTCTCGAGGAAGCGCTCCGCCGGGCCCTTCTGGATAAAAAACGTGCCTTCGTCTTTATTGGATCCCACCAGCAGCGGCACATCATTCTGCTTGCCTTCGGCGAAGACCGCGCCGGGATCTTCGGGAAGGAACCAGCCGTCGACGATGGGCTGCGTGCCGCGCACCTTCTTTAGCACTTCGTCGGCCGGCATGGCGCGCAGTTCCTCTAAAGAATGCGCCCCCGCCGCTTGGGCGGCTTTTACACCGGCCTGTTCGGCATCCGCCAGTTTGCGCATGGGATTGACGGAAAGGCCCGCGGGTCCGCCGCTTTCCGCGATCGCGCGCTGGAATAAGCCCTTGGCTTGCGGCGAAATCATCAAATCGCCGACGCTCATCGCGCCGGCCGAATCGCCATCGATCGTCACCCGCCCCGGGTCGCCGCCGAATGCCGCGATGTTCTTCCGCACCCACTGGAGCGCGGCCACCTGGTCCATGAGGCCATAGTTTCCGGAAGCGTGCCGGTCCGATTCCTGTGTCAGTTCCGGATGCGCGAAAAAGCCAAACACGCCCAAGCGGTAATTTAGGGTCACTACCACGAGGCCCTTTTTCGCCAGGTTCTCGCCATCGTAGGCAGGAGAAGACCCGGAGCCGCTGGTGAAACCTCCGGGATGCAGCCAAACCAAAACCGGCAGCCGTTCCTTGGCCGATTTCGCCGCCGTCCAGACGTTCAAGTAGAGACAGTCTTCGCTCATGTTCCCGGCGGTTGCGCCGCGGCCGGCCGCGTTCTGCATGCAAACCGGCCCGAACGCGGTGGCGGGGCGCACCGAATCCCAAGGGGCCGGCGGTTGCGGCGCCCGCCAGCGCAGCCTGCCCACGGGCGGGGCGGCGAAGGGAATGCCTTTGTAGACGCGCACCTCCGGATTCGTGCCAGACGCTCCGGAAACCGGGCCGGAATCGAGGCGCACAGGGTCATTAATCGCCGCGTTCGTAACCGCGAAGGCAAACAGCATTCCGGAAACGCAGGTGGTGAATCGCATATAATTCCCAAGGCGACCATGATATCCGATCCGTTACGAGCGAAAGCTGCCGCCGCGGCTTCGGCCAAAGCACCGGCCAAGCCCAGTCATGCGCGCCATGTAGTGCTCGGGCTCACCGTGCTGGCCTACATGATCACGTACATGGACCGGCAGGTTCTGGCGGTGGCCCGGCCCGCGATCCGCGACGAACTGGGCATTTCGCTGGTGATGATGGGCTGGATCACCTTCGGCTTCCGCATGTCGTACGCGCTGTTCCAGATTCCGGGAGGGTGGATGGGCGACCGCATCGGGGCGCGGCGCGCGCTCGCCTTGATCGTCACCTGGTGGAGCGCCTTCACGGCGTTTACGGGAATGGCCTGGAGCGCGGTTTCCATGCTGGTGATTCAGGTGCTGTTCGGGTTCGGGGAGGCGGGCGCGTTCCCGATCGCCACCCGATCGCTGGCGCGCTGGATGCGGCCCACCGAGCGGGGCTTCGCGCAAGGCGCGACTCACGCGGGCTCGCGCCTGGGTGCTTTCCTGACGCCGCCCATTGTGGTGCTCATCATCGCCAAGTTTGGCTGGAGGCCGGCGTTTTTCGCTTTCGGCATTCTGGGGGCGGCATGGGCGCTGGTCTGGTTTCTGTATTACCGCGATACGCCCGAAGAGCACCGCGGCGTGAATCCGGCCGAACGCGAGTTAATCGGCGCGGGACGCAAGCGCTCCGAGCACGTCCCGTGGAGGCGCATTCTGGCGCACGGCAATCTCTGGATTCTGGCGGCGATGTATTTCTGCTACAACTTCAACCTGAACGTGTACCAGGATTGGTTCCCGACGTATCTGCACGATGCGCGCGGCCTCACACTGACCAAGATGGGATTTTATGCCAGCCTGCCGCTGCTGGCGGGAGTGCTGGGCGATCTGGCGGGCGGCTCGTTTTCGGATATGGTGCTGCGCGCCACCGGCAAAGTGAACCTGGCACGGCGCTGGGTGGCCGTTGCCGGTTTCGTGGTTTCCGGCGCGGCCACGATTCCCGCCGTATTGGCGCGCGATCCGCGAGTCTCGGTGGCTTTCTACTGCGCGGCCTTCTTTGCCCTCGAATGGACCGTGGGCATTTCCTGGGCGATTCCCCTGGATATCGGCGGCGATTTCGCGGGATCGGTCTCCGCGGTCATGAACTCGCTGGGCAACCTGGGCGGCGCGCTTTCGGCGCCTGTGGTGACCTACATTGCCAGGGGCATGGGCTGGAACGTGCCCTTCTACGCGACCAGCGCGCTGTGCGCGATTGCCGTGCTGCTGTTTCTGAAGATCGACGCGAGCCGGAAGATTTGATGAGCGGAAGATCCGGCTACGCGTGCTGGTAAGCCACGCCCGCGCGGTCCTTGGCTGCCTGCTTCAGATAATCCAGCGCCGCCGCGACGCCGCCCGTCTTGTGCGGGATGCCCGCCAGGGCCAGGCCCATCTCAACGCCCGATAAGGTGCCGGCCAGCATGAGGTCGTTGAAATCGCCCAGGTGGCCGATGCGGAAGACCTTATTGGCCACTTTGTTCAAGCCGTTGCCGAGCGACATGTTGAAGTTTTCGAGAACCACTTTACGGAAGTCGTCGGCGCTGTGTCCGGCGGGCACCAAGACACTGGTTGAGGAAGGGCTATATTCGGCCGGATTGAGCGCGAGCACTTCGAGTCCCCACGCCTTGACCGCGCGCCGGGTGGCTTCGCCGTGGCGCGCATGCCGCGCCCACACGTTCTCCAAACCCTCTTCGCGCAGCATCGTGAGCGATTCCTTCAAAGCGAAAAGGAGGTTGGTGGCGGGCGTGTAGGGGAAATAGCCCGTCTTGTTCTGCGCCAGCATGGCTTGCCAATCGAAGTAGGCGCGCGGCATGCGAGCCGTTTGATTGGCGGCCAGCGCCTTCTCGCTGACGGCGTTGAAGCTGATGCCCGGCGGCAGCATCAACCCTTTTTGCGAGCCGCCGACGGTGACATCGATGCCCCATTCATCGTGCAGATACGGAATGGAGGCGAGCGAAGAAATGCTATCGACCAGGTACAAGGCGGGATGCCGCGCGCGGTCGATGGCTTTGCGCACCTCGGCCAGACGGCTGGTAATACCGGTGGAGGTTTCGTTGTGCACCACGCCCACCGCCTTGATTTCGTGGTTGCGGTCCTCGCGGAGGATCTCTTCGACTTTCTCCGGGTCGACGCCGTGACGCCAGTCGCCGGGAACGAACTGCACGTTCAGACCGAGCCGGCCGGCGAGGTCCTGCCACAGGAAGGCGAATTGGCCCGTCTCGAACATCAACACTTTATCGCCGGGCGAAAGCGTGTTCAGCAGGGCCGCTTCCCAGGCGCCGGTGCCCGAGGAAGGGAAAATGATGACCTTACTTTTGGTGCGGAATACGTCCTTAACGTCCTCCAGAAGCTCGGATGCAAACCGGCCGAATTCCGGGCCACGATGATCGATGGTGGGACGCGCCATGGCGCGCAAAATGCGGTCCGGCACGTTGGTGGGTCCAGGAATCTGAAGGAAATGGCGTCCGCTCTGATATGACATGGTTTCTCCTTGGTTTGAGAAAAAGGCTGAGTAACCCATCATATACCCTCTTTGCCCGAGCCGTAAGGCCAGATCACGCCGAGCCGTAGAGTAGAGCGATATCACCGCTAGCCGCGCGGCGATATCATGAGAATGAATGGAACCGCGCATGCCACGAATTTTGCGCCGGAACGCATTGGCGCTCTGTTTGCTGCCTGTATCCGTTCTGGCGCAGAGCGAGCGCCCGGGTTTAGCCCCGCCCGACGCATCCGACCGCGATCAGACCTTGCCTAACGGCAAATCGCAGCGCGACGAGATTCTCAAGGCCGAGCACGAACAGAACCTGAAGGATGCGGCCAGGCTGGCCGAAATGGCGGATGAGCTGAAAGCGGCCATGGAGAAAGAGGACCGTTTCGTCTTCTCCATCAACACCATGAAAAAGGCCGAGGAAATTGAGAAACTGGCGCACAAGATCCGCGCGCGCATGCGTCACGATTAGCCTGCTCGCCGCGGCCGCGGCAGCCGCGCCCCAACCCGCGATTGTACTGATCGATGCCGGGGACAAGGCGCAATGGCAGAGCTGGATTTCCGGGCTTCCCGCCGATTCCGGCTGGCAGATCATCGCGCCCGCCGCTTCGGCCAATACACCGATTGACGAGCGCGTCGAGGCAATCGAAGCCGCCGCGCGGGAAGCGGTGAAAAGCGGATCGGCCGATCCGCTGCGCCTGTATCTGGCCGGGCGCAACGAAGCCGCGGCGGCGGTGTTCTATACCATTTCGCGGGCGCCCGATTTGTGGGCGGCCGGCGTAGCGCTGGGCAGTTCGCCCGAGCCTGCGATCGATACCGGCCGCATTTACAGCGGCAACTTCGCGCTGGTTCCCGTTCTGTGGGCCGGCAAGGGAGACGCCGATCGGGCGCTCGCGGGCAAACTGGCCGGACAGGGTCTGAAAATCGAATGGCGCAGCGGGGACAAACTCTCCGTGGCGGGGCTTTTCGAATGGCTCGGCAGCCACGCGCGCCCGGAGTTCCCGGCCGCGATCGACTGCGAAACCAGCTCCCCCACGTTCGCAAGCTGCTACTGGATCCGCATGACCAAACTCGACGCGGCCGAGCGCAACGACGTGCTGCCTTCGACGCGAATCGCGCCCGCGATCAAGCCCGCCTTAGACCTGGGCGCTTTCGGATACAAGATTGGGGACCCCGGTCCAGGCATACTGATTTCCACGCTGCCCGAAAAATACAGCGGCCGGCTGAAGATCGGCGACCGGATCATCGAGTTGAACGGCCGCCCCATAGCGGATGCGCGGGGTTATGCCGCGATGATGGCCGAGTTCCGGGAAGAGAAGCCCGTGGCCGTAATGGTGCAACGCGGCAAGGAAAAATTCCGCATCGAGACGAATGTGGTTCTTGCCACGCGCGCCCCCGAAGTGACCGCGCGCGTCCAGGCAAGTTACGATGCCGCCGCAGGGGAGATCCAGATCGTCAGCCGGGCCGTGACCGGAATGCAGGTGACGGCGCCGGCGCGGTGGATGCCGTGCACTCTCAACTGGAACGGGGCGCCGGTAGGAAAACTGGAGGGCACGGAAGGGACACGGTGTTTCGCGCTGCGGATTGAGAAGGAACTGGAGAATATGGGGCCGTGCGGAGCGGATGGCCAGGCTAAAGATTAGGCGACCACCGCGCCCGTTTCCGCCGTATCGTAACCGGCGAGGACTTCGAGTTTGCGGCGGAGCACAGCCCGCTGGAGCACATCCAGGAAGGCGACCACGGCGGGAAGCCCGGCGGTGCGCTTGCGCATCACGAGGTCGTAGCGTTCGCCGTGGAGGGGAACAAAATCGAGGCCGAATGTTTTGGCGGCCGAACGGGTGGCGAGGCAGGCATCCGCATGTCCGGACAGGACCGCATAGGCAGCCGCCAGGTGGCCGTGGGCAACGCGGCCGTATCCGGCGACGGCTTCGACATCCACGCCGGCCTTTTGCAGCAGATTGTCGAGGAGGGCGCGGCTACCCGAACCCGGCTCACGATTCACGAAAGTCACGTTTTTTCGCGCCAGGTCTTCCACTTTACGAATGCGTTTGGGATTGGCGGGCGCGGTCACCAGGCCCTCTTCCCAGCGCGCGAAGGTGACTACGGTGAAATCTTCGTCTGGAAACTGTTTGCGGATGAACGGCAGATTGAATTCGCCGGTCTTGGGGTCTTGCAGGTGCGATCCGGCGATGTGCACCTTGCCTTCCTTGAGCCAGCTCAGCGCCAGCTTGCTCGAAGCCGCCGCCGAAACGATCTCGACGCCGCCGATCTTTTCGACCATGCGGGCGAGCAGGCCCGTGGCCGGATCGCAGCCGGCCAGCACCAGCCGCTTCTGGGCGGCATCTTCCCTGGCAAACACGACCAGTTCGGCGCGCGCGCGGGGACGCGCCGGGCGCTTGACGATGCCATCGGCCTCCGGCATGAAGTACGGCGAGGCGGTTACGGGCACACTGACCCAACGCGCTCCGACCTGGCAAACGCGCACCGGTTGCCCCTCTTCGGCGGGAGCCGCGCTCAACACTTCGGCGGCCAGCGATTCCGGCGACGCCCCGGTTACTTCCCGCAGTGAGAACAGCTCGCCGACGGGCGTTTCCAGTTCCCGGGCCAGCAACAGCGCCACTTCCGTATTGGGAACGTACGCTCCGGATTCAATGGCATAGATCGTCTGGCGGCTGACGTTCACCCGCCGCGCCAGGTCCGACGCGCCCAGACCGCGGCTCTTGCGAATCTGCTCCAGGCGATTTTCGACTCGTGTTTTCACCTTTATTACCTTAGCTGGACTACTTCGATTCCGGTCAACATACGCACGGAGCGGGCGCCTTCCTTATCCCTGGAGGCACCGGCCAGTGTCCCGAAAACGGGCAAGCGTCGTGTATACATGACTACCCTAGTGTAACCGGCGCGAGCCGCGGGGCCGGGAGTTCAGGCGGTTTTATCCGGGGCGTAGCAGACCGGGTTCAACAGGCAATCGGCGCACTTGGGGTTGCGGGCCAGGCAGAGGGCGCGGCCGTGCAGAATGATCTGATGGGAGAACAGAATCCATTTATCTTGGGGAAGGATCTTCATCAGGTCCTGCTCGATCTTCTTCGGATCGGCGTGGCGGGTCAGGTCGAGGCGGCGGGCGATGCGCTGCACGTGCGTATCCACCACCACTCCGGCGGCGATTCCGTAAGCGGTGCCCAGGACCACGTTGGCGGTCTTGCGGGCGGCGCCGGGGACGGTGAGCAACTCTTCCATGGTGCGCGGCACCTGGCCGCCGAAGTCGTGGACGATCTTTTTGGCGGCGCCGACGATGGATTTGGCCTTGTTGTTGAAAAATCCGGTGCTGCGGATATCGTTGGCCAGCACTTCAGGGCGGACGGCGGCGAAATCCTCCGGCGTGGGATATTTGGCGAATAAACCGGGAGTGACTTCGTTGACGCGCTTATCCGTGCATTGCGCGGAAAGGATGGTGGCTACCAGAAGCTCCCACGGATTGTGGTGGTGGAGCGCGCAGGTTGCGCCGGGGTACATCTGGTCGAGACGGACCAGGATTTGCCGGACGCGGGCCGCCCGTTCCGCGGCGGTTTTGGGCCGTTTTACCGCCGGGAGTTGTTTCGCCGGGCGGTGTTTTACGGGGCGCTGGCCGACCGGGCGCCGGCTGACTGAACCAGGCAGCGCTTTCGATTTTTTCGCCGCGGCCTTGCGTTTGAGTGGCGTCATCTAGAGGGGCGAAGTGATCCGCAGGTTGGTCGCGACATTCTGCCAATCGGGCAGTTCATAGACTTTCAGCTTGGTGGCCAGCGGCGCGGTGACTTCCTCGGAAGCTTGCGGGGGCACATTGGTTTTGAATTCGAAGGTGCCGACCGGTTCCTCTCCGGATTTTTGGGTGCGGCCGAAAATTTGGACGGTGCCGGCCAAGCCGGAGAGATCGGCATCGGAGTGGTTGGTTACGGTGAACTTCACCAGGATGTCGCGCTTTTGGTCCTGGGTGAAACGGATGCCGGAGACTTCGATGTATTTTTGAACGGGGCTGGTCTTGACAGCAGCCTGGGCCGCGGCGGGATCCGCGGTGACGGCCGGCGAAGCGGCCGTACTGCCGCCGCGCCCGACGAGCATGTAGACGCCGCCCACCACGCCCGCGAAGGCGAGGGCGAAAACGAGCGTCAGCAGCCAGGTAGGCAGAGCGTTCAAACCCTTGCGCGTGGGCGGGGGTGCATAAGCGGGGCGCGGGGCCTGATATTGCGGTGAGGCGGGAGGCGGCTGGTACTGCGGGGGCGGAGGCTGGTATTGCGGCGGGGGGTACTGCGGGTATTGCCCCTGCGGGTATTGGCCCGGCGGATACTGGCCCGGCGGCGGATAAGGAGGCGGATATGGCGGGTACGCGGCGTACTGCGGCTGGCCGGGTTGCCCCGGATTTTGCGGCGCATAAAGCGGCTGCTGTGGCGGCTCGCCCGGAGGGACATTGGCCGGCGGTTGTGCCGGCGCGGAAGCGGGCGGCACGGCGCCTTTGGCGGCACAATCGGGGCATTCGGTGTAGGAGGGGGGCACTTCACGCCCGCATTGAGGGCAAATCCAGGTAAACATCTTCTTTCTTTTACTCTACGCGAGAACTCCAATAAAAGAGTACATCCTGCCGGCCGCTTCCTTGTCGCGGCGATAGGAATGGAACTCATCGGCCCGGCACATGGTACACAAGCAGGCCGGGTAGATGCGATTTGCGGGAATACCCACAGAGCGAAGCTGGGCGCGGTTGGCTTCGAGCAGGTCGATGTGCGCGCGTCCGGCGCGACCGAAGTGGGCGGCGACTTCCGGTCCTACTTCATAGCAGCATTGGCCGATTGCGGGACCGAGCGCGGCGTGCAGATCCGCCGGGTTTGTGCCGAAGCGTTCGACGAGGGATTCGACGGCGCGGCGCGCGATTCCAGCCACGGCGCCGCGCCATCCGGCGTGGACGGCGGCCACGGCGCGCAGGCGCTCATCGGCCAGCAGAATGGGAACGCAGTCGGCGGTTTTGACCGCCAGGGCGGAGCCGGGCGTATTATCGAGCAGCGCATCGCCCTGGCCCAGATTGCCGCGCCGGCCTTCGGCGAAGACGCAGTCCGCCGAATGGATCTGTTTTACGGTGGTGAGATCGGCGGGAATGGCCGAGAGGCGCGTGCCGAAGCCGTGCGCAAGCCAGGGGAGCGCTTCCAGTTCGGGGACGCGATAGATGTGATGGGAGTCTTTGCGAAACATTGGTGGAACGGCGCTGGCTCCACATTCCAAAATAACAGCGCGGGAGGAAAATAGGATTTGGCGGCCCGGGATGGTTCGCCGCCGCGCCCCAGCCGCCGGCTGTACACGCGCTGGCTCGCGGGCGGCGCGCATGGAATCGAGAGCGGCCTCGGTATTGGTCTCGCCGATGGCCGCGAGCACGGCGCGGGCCTCGGCGAGCCTGCCTTTTTCCACCAGCCAGCGCGGGCCGCGCGGAATGGCGGCCAGCAGAGCGAGAAAGAGCGCGGCCGGCAGCGCGGCCAGCAGGCAGCCGAGAGCGCCGGCGAGGTAGAGAACGGCCAGAATGCGCAGCGTGTCGCGGCGGCCGATGGGATCGCCGGGGATGCCGGCCAAAAGCGCGCCGGCCACGGCGCCCCAGAGCGCGATCGAAACCGTGAAGCCCAGGCCGGCCGGGCTTAAGTGATAAGCGCGCGTAAGGCCGCTGGTGGCGCCGGAGACGACGGCGCCATCGAAGCCCAAAAGCAGCCCGCCCAAGCCGCCGGAAATGGCGGCGTGGGCGAGAGCCGGAGCGATCTTCATACGGCCGGCGATTTTCACACAGCCGTCCGCGGCGACCCCGCCGAGGCCGCGGCCTCGGCGAGAACCAGCGCTCCGAGCACGCCCGCCCGTTCGCCCAGCCGCGGCGGCACGATGTAGCTATCGATTTCCTCCAGCAGTTCGCGGCAAGGGACGTACCGGTTCCACTGCTGCTGGAGCTTGCGCCGCACCAGCGGAAAGAGCCGCGACTGCCGCATCACGCCGCCCCCCATCACGATCCGGCGGGGAGAAAGCACCGCCAGCCAGTTCATCAGGCCGAGGGCGAGATAGTGAGCTTCGAGTTCCCAGGCGGGATGATCTGGCGGAAGTGAATCGGGCGCCGCCCGCCAACGCGCTTCGATGGCCGGACCGGGCCAATCCTTCCAGGCAATCGCCGTGATACGGGCAGACGCCGGGGAAGGGATCGGCGGCCCAATCGTGCGGGACGCGGATGTGGCCCATTTCCGGATGCTGCAATCCGTGGAGGGGCCGGCCATTGACCAGCGCGCCTCCGCCAATCCCGGTGCCTACGGTGATATACAGGAAATCGCCGATTCCCTGCCCCGCTCCCCAGCGGGCCTCGCCCAATGCGGCGGCGTTGACGTCGGTATCGAAACCGGCGGGCAGTTGGAGGGCGCGGCGGACCGCGCCGGCCAGATCGAAATTCCGCCAGGCGCGCTTGGGAGTGGCGGTGATGTGGCCGTATGCCGGCGAGCCGGGATGGAGATCGATCGGGCCGAACGAGCCGATTCCGATGGCCGCGAGTCCGGACCGCGCGCGGAAGAAGGGAATCACGGCGTCCAGGGTGGCTTCCGGAGTAGTGGTGGGAACGACGCGGCATTCCAGATCTTGCGGACCGGATCCGACGGCGCACACAAACTTCGTTCCTCCGGCTTCGATTGCTCCGAAAATGGGCGCCTCCGGTAAAAGGGGTGAAAGGGCAGGATAACCCGATTCAGAGGGCCGCGCCGCGGGCGGCTGGTGGGCTGCGATGACTTTGAAGCCCGCACCTGCGACGGTCGGGCGTGGGTCAGTTCGAAATCGGGAATGGGGCTGATTCAACATTCCGCGAATTGGGCGCTACATGGCCAAGTATCGATACCCTTCCGAGAAAATCATAGGGCGCAGCGTGAGTAGACCGTTCGAGACGATGCCGGTGCGCTATAATCCGGGGCGTCCAGGAAATGCAAATGCAACCCGGAATTCGCAGCGTAACCGTCCAGAATCTCTTGTCTTTTGGTGAGGCAACCACGATCGACCTTCGCCCTCTTAACGTACTCATCGGTCCGAATGGCTCTGGCAAATCTAACCTCATTGAAGTGCTCGGATTATTACAAAATGCACCCGGCGAGCTTGCAACTGCCATTAGTAATGGTGGACCCATCGAAGATTGGCTGTGGAAAGGAGCGAACAAGACTCCTGTGGCATCCATCCATATAACGGTGACCCGCCCCGCGGAACTAAAAGACAGAAATCCAAAGCACCTGCGTTACCGTCTTGCTTTCACGAAGTCCGGATTTCGGTTCCAAATCATCAACGAATTCATAGAGGACGAGGGCCCGCTGCCCGATCAGCGGGCCCTGGATCTCGGGATGCTTCCACCCAACTTCTACTACGGCTACGTGAACGGGCACGCCACCTTCATCAATAAGGGAGAGAAAGTCCCAGTTCGGTTCGAAGATATCAATCCCCAGCTATCGATACTCGCGCAGCGAAAAGATCCGGAGCACTACCCTGAAATTACGCACCTGGGTAAGTTATTTGCGAGATTCCGCCTCTACCGAGACTGGGAATTCGGTACGATTTCTAATATCCGCGAACCCTGTGACGCCGGCTTGCCCAATGAGTACTTGGCGGAGGACGGCTCAAACCTTGGAGTTGTTCTCGACCGCCTCCTGGCGCAGCCGGTCGTCAAACGCCAGGTTCTTGAATCGTTGCGCACTTTTTATGGAGACGCGGCCGATCTGCGCACCACCGTCGAAAACGGGAAAGTGCAGACACGGCTCGAAGAAGCACACCTCCAGTTTACGATTCCCCTCGTTCGAATGTCCGACGGAACCATCCGTTGGCTCGCTCTGCTCGCGATACTCCTCAATCCCGATCCACCTCCACTGGTCTGCATAGAGGAGCCGGAGCTTGGTCTGCACCCGGATATGATTCACGAGTTAGCCAAACTGCTGGTTCGTGCATCCTCCCGAATGCAACTCATCGTCACCACACATTCGGAACGTCTCATCGAAGAACTCTCCGAGATGCCGGAAGCGGTAATAGTCTGCGAAAAGCAGAGCGGGAGTTCGATTTTGCGCCGTCTGAGCGCGGATAAGCTCTCGTCGTGGCTCAAGGAGTACAGCCTCGGAGAGCTTTGGACCAAGGGACAGCTCGGGGGAACGCGCTGGTGAGCGCGCGGGTATTCGTCGAGGGCGGTGGTGACCGCCGCTCACAGACAGCATGCAGAAAGGCCTTCAGCACGTTCTTCGGAAGGCTGCTCGGCGACTTTCCTAAACCCCGAATCGTTGCCTCGGGGAGCCGTAATCAAGCTTACGCAGATTTCTCTCGGTCGCTAACCGATGACCTCGGTAGCTTCCCAGTTCTGTTGGTCGACTCTGAAGGCCCCGTAGCAGTCGGAAAGAGGGCTGCCGAGCACTTAAGGGAACGGGACCATTGGACCGGTCCGCTACCAGAAGGACAGGTTCATCTGATGGTGCAATGCATGGAGGCGTGGTTCCTAGCCGACAAAACGACGTTGGCGCAATATTACGGGCATGAGTTTCGCGAGGCAGCTTTACCTGCCAACCCAAGAATTGAGGACGTTCCAAAAAACGATCTCCTCGATGGCCTTGCGCGTGCCACGCTGGCAACCAGTAAGGGGCGGTATCACAAAACACGACATGCATTCGACATTCTCGAACGACTTGACCCGCAGTCCGTCGGTCAACAATCATACTCCGCTGCGGCGCTTTTCGCTGTTCTGCTGAGAGTTAGTCGCCTGCGCAATACCGTAGAATGAAGCGCTCTGTCCAATGCGGCTCTTGCGCCCACTTTAACATATCGCCAAGACGGATAAGTTCCCCGCCGTAACAAAGCAGCAGCCCGCTTTGGCTGCTAGCATTGAAGCATTTCCTTTCTGCTCGAGAAAGCGCTTGACGGTTGCCCATTATTGACAAGCTCACAGGCCGTCTGATAGGGTCTCGCGGTATGAGATGGCGCGTGGCGGGCGTTTTCTTGTTGGCGGCAGGCATCGCCGGGGCCCAGGGCAAATCCGTATTGACCGGGGGAGGCGTGGAGAACAAGCCGGCTCCCAGCGGACCTGCGCCTCGCGCGGCGGATGGCAAACCCGATCTCTCCGGCGTGTGGGGACCGGACCGCAATTTTATCTACGACATCGGAAGCGCGCTCGCCAAGGGCGAGGCGCTGCCGCTACAGCCCTGGGCCGCGGAACTGGCCCGGAAGCGCTTATCGAGGGAAGACCCGGAAGCGAACTGCCTTCCCACCGGCGTGCCGCGCATGGCGCCCTATCCCTGGAAAATTCTGCAAACCCCGGCGGAAATCGTGTTTCTGTTCGAAGGCAACATACACAGCTACCGCCAGATCTTCCTGGATGGCCGTTCGCATCCGAAAGACCCGGACCCCACCTGGTACGGCGACTCGATCGGTCATTGGGAAGGCGACACTCTGGTAGTCGATACTACCGGATTCAACGACCGGTTCTGGTTCGATTTCGCGGGCCATCCGCACACGGAGAAGCTGCACATCGTCGAGCGGTACCGCCGCCCGGATCTCGGTCACCTGGAAGACGCAGTGACTATAGACGATCCGGGAGCTTATACGAAACCGTTCACTCTTTACGGTCACTTCCCGTTGCAGGTAGGACAGGAAATCATGGAGTACATCTGCAACGAGAACAACCAGGATCTGAGTCACATCGTCGGCAAAGACACGAGAAAGTAACTTCGGCAGAGCGAGACATAGCCCCGCGGCGTTTACACAGCGTTTACGAATAGCGTTTGCGGTGGCCGAAAACCACCGCGGCGGTGGCGGCCAACCACGCGCCACTGATGCATCTATTGATTTCTCTTGCACTTACTTGTGGCACGCCTTTTGCATTTAGGGCAGGTCAGAAGGAGGTAAGGGAAATGAAGAAGGTAGTTGGAGGGTTGATCCTGGCGGCCGGTTCCGTGCTGGCTGCTCCGCATATTGCATTCAGCGTGGGAGTGGGCGTTCCGGCTCCGGCATATGTTGCCCCGGCGCCCGCGGTGGTTGCGGCTGTGCCGCCTTGCCCCGGTCCCGGATATACCTGGGTGGCGGGCGGCTGGTATATCGTGGGCGGGCATCGCGCGTGGCGGGACGGCTATTGGGCGCCGCCGGTAGCGCACGTCCGCGACTACGACCATTTCCGCGGCCGCGACCACTTCCGGCGGTAGATCGGGACGGAAAGCCCGCTCCTTTACGTTCGCGGCTCCGATTGGAGCCGCGAACGTAAGCGAGCGGTTGGCCCTACTCGCCGACGCGCCGCTGCTTGCCCTGCCAGAACTTTTCCCGCAGTTCGCGCTTCAGGATCTTACCCGTCCCGGTCTTAGGGAGCGGGCCCGCGGCGAACTCGATCACCCGCGGCAGTTTGAACCGCGCCACGCGCGACTGGAGGAACACGATTAAATCTTCCTGTTCCAGGCTGCGTCCCGGCTTGAGCGCGACAATCGCGGCCGGCACCTCTCCCCATTTTTTATCCGGCGCAGCCACCACCGCGCACTCCAGCACGTCCGGGTGCGCCGCAATCGCTTTTTCCAACTCAATCGAGGAAATATTCTCGCCGCCGCTGATAATGATGTCCTTCCGGCGATCGACGATCTGGACATAATTCTCCGCGTCCCATACGGCCATATCGCCCGTGCGCAGCCATGCTCCGTTCATCACGGCTGCCGTACCCCGCGGATCTTTGTAGTAGCCGTCCATGACGTTATCGCCGCGCACCACCACTTCGCCAACGGCCCGCATGTCGCGGGGCACGTCATCGAACCGCGCATCCACTACCCGCATCTCGCAGCCGGGAATCGGCCAGCCGGCCATCGCCTGGTGTTGGATGCGGTCTTCGGCGGAGTGGAATTTCACGGTGGCTTTGGGCCGCGCCGTGCTGACTACCGGCGCGGTTTCGGTGAGTCCATAGCCGGCAATTACACGGCAGTGAAACGCCTGCTCCATGCGCGCAATCAATTCGGGCGAGGAAGCCGCGCCGCCGATATGGATTTCCTGGAGCGTCGAGGTGTCGAATTCGCCCAATTGCGGAAAGTTGAGCAGCATATTGGCCATCACCGGAACCAGCGAGCAGGCGGTCACGCGTTCCTGTTCGATCAGCCGCAGAACCGGGGCGGGCTCGAACCGCCGCACCATCACCTGCTTTGCGCCCACCATGGTCGCCAGTTGCGGCCTGCCCCAGCCGTTGGCATGGAAGAGCGGAATGGTATGCAACTCCACCGTGTCGTCGCGCAAGGCCACGGCCAGCCCCACCAGCAGGGCATGCAGGAACAGCGTGCGATGCGAGAGCATCACGCCTTTGGGCGCGCCGGTGCTGCCGCTGGTGTAAAACAGCTCGGCGATCTCGTTTTCATCGAAGGAGAGCAGGTCGGGCCGGTCGATTGGCCCGCGCGATAGCAATTCCTCGAGCGTCAGATCCGCCGCCGCCGCGGGGCCGTCAATCGCCACGAACCGCTCGATCGATGGGCAGGCTTTGCGCAGCGGTCCGGCCAGCGGCGCAAAATCGTTTTCGAACAGGAGCATGCGCGGCTCGGCGTGATTGAGAATGGC
Source organism: Bryobacteraceae bacterium (assembly GCA_035294665.1). Lineage (GTDB taxonomy): Bacteria > Acidobacteriota > Terriglobia > Bryobacterales > Bryobacteraceae > PSRJ01. The sequence goes on from DATGKM010000025.1 coordinate 32,793, forward strand.
AACCAGTTCCGGGACCTGGAGCCGCACGTTCAACGGCAGCAGGATGCCATGCATTAAGGGCACGCCGAAGTAGCCTTCCAGAAGCTGATGCGAGTTGAAGCTGAGATAGGCAACGCGGTCGCCGCGCCGCACCCCTTGCGCGATCAGCCCCGCCGCCAGACGCTCCGCGCGCTCGCCGAACTGCGCATAAGTGAACCGCGCGGCGCCCGAAATCAGGCCGGTTTTTCCGCCATAGAGATCCACGGCCCGGTACAGGCAGCGGATGGGCGTTAGCGGGAGATTCATGAGTGACGATTCTATCCCGCCGTTTAAGATTTCCGCAGCGGTCCGAGCACCTGCCGCACTTTGGCGATCAGGCTATCGGGCGTGAAGGGCTTGGGCAGATAAGGCACATCAACATCCAGCACGCCGCGATCGGCAATCACTTCCCAACTGTATCCGGTCGTGTAGAGCACCTTCATGGCGGGCCGGGCGGCGGCCAACTGGTCGGCCATCTGTTTGCCGGTGATGCCGGGCATAATCACATCGGTCAGCAAGAGATCGATCGCGCCCTGGTAGTCGCGGGCGCGGCGGAGGCCCTCCTCCCCATTAGCCGCGCTCAACACCCGGAATCCCTTCGATTCCAGGATTTGGATCATCAAGGCGCGAATCTCCGGCACGTCTTCCACCACCAGAATGGTCTCCGATCCTTTCAGGGCCGCCGGGGCGGCGGCAGCGGCCGTGTTGGCCAAGGGAGTTGCCGCCCCCGCTCGCGGAAAGTAGAGGTGGAACGCGGTGCCCTGGCCCGGATCGCTGTGCACCTCGATCCAGCCGCCGCTTTGCCGCACGATTCCGTAGACAGTGGAGAGACCCAGACCTGTTCCCCGCCCCTTTTCCTTGGTAGTGAAGAACGGTTCGAAAATATGCTGGCGGGTCTCTTCATCCATGCCGCAACCGGTATCGACGACCGAGAGCCGTACAGCCTCGTTTGGGAGCGGCGCGGCGGCCGGAATTTCGGCGGCGGCTACATTCGAGGTGCGCAGCATCAGGCTGCCGCCCTCCGGCATGGCATCGCGCGCGTTGGCGGCCAGATTCATCAGCACATGAATCGTCTGCTCGGGATCCATCACCACTCGCCCCACGGCAGGATCGAGCATGGTCATCAGTTCTATGTCTTCGCCCAGCAGCCGCCGCAGCAGTTCGCTGGTATCGGCAATCAGCCCGTTCAGATCCAGGGCGCGCGGCTGAATGATCTGCTTGCGCCCGAAAGCCAGCAGTTGCTGCGTGAGACTCGAGGCGCTTTCCGCCGCTTTGTGGATGCCCTCGACGTAGCGCCGCCGCGGGTCGCTCGGGGCGAGCGATTTCATCAGCATATCGCCGTAACCGGAGATCACCGTCAGCAGATTGTTGAAGTCGTGGGCGACGCCGCCGGCCAGCCGGCCGATCGATTCCATTTTTTGCGACTGGCGCAATTGGGATTCGAGTTGGAGCAGTTCCGTAACGTCGTGCCGGGCCGAAACGAAGCCGGTGAGCCTGCCCGAAGAATCGTGAATGGCGGAGATGGTGCCTTCCGCCTCGTAGTAGGTGCCGTCCTTTCTGCGGTTCACCATGCGGCCGGTCCAGACACCGCCATTTTTGATGGTTTGCCACAGGTTTTCGTAAAAGGCGGCATCGTGCCGGCCGGACTTCAAAAACCGCGGATTCTTCCCGAGAGCTTCCTCTCGCGAGTATCCGGTTACTTGCTCGAACGACGGGTTGCAGTATTGGATGATGCCGTCGGCATCCGTGATGAAAATCTCCTCGGCCGCCTGCTCGATAGCGGTCACGAGGCTGGCCTTTTCGCGTTCGGCCTTCCGGCGCGCCGCGCTGCCGCGCAGCTTTTCCTTCTCGGCGGCCACACTGGCGCTCCAGAAGGCGCGCCAGCTATCTCTGGCTTGCCCCAGCAGAAAGGCGAGATACATGGCCGCAAGCCCGCCGATAGCCCGGTACCGGTTGTCGTTGAACGTGAATCCGGAAATTACCGTGGGGCCCACCAGAAGGACAAGACAGCGCAGGGCCATGTTCAGGTTCGGCGCCAAAGAAGACGTAATCCCGCCGGCCATGGATGCCGTGCTGAGCAGCAAAAGCATGGAGGTCCATTGGCCGGGGTAAAGCCGTAAGGTCCATGCGCAGAGCAACCCCCAGAAAGCAAACAGGGCGTAGTTCGCAAAGAGAAATAGAAACCGCGCGCGGGTTTCCTGCCGCGGCGATTGCTTTTTCAGGCGAAGAGCCGTGGCCAGACGCAGCAGACCGAATATCAGGGACCAGCCGCTGCCGGTGAGCAGAATAACCGGATGATCCCGATAGAAGGGCGTCGTAAAAAACAGAACAATGCAGACGGCAAAATAGACCATTGCTCCGGGGACGGAGCGCCCGGCGAGCGCGTGGTCGACGCGATTGGCAAGCGGGATACGAATTTCCGCGTCGAGGTTTTGCCAAGCCCACGATTGTTCCGCGGGTTGGTTGCTCTCATCCGGCTCGGCGGCCATTCTAACTACCACGGCCGGCCGCGATGCAAGTGGCCGGACCAGCGGAGATTTGACATTTGGGCTAGTGTCAGCGTAGTAGTGTACCACTACGCATAGACCAAATCATTTGTAAAAATCCAAAATTTAAAAATACGGTGAATTCCGGGTGAAATAGCGGCGATATTAGCGAACGGACCGCGCCGGTCCCACGATATGGCTTGGATCTTGATTATCTTCCTGGCAGATGTACTCCATAATGTCGTCCTTTTGATCCAGGCGATTGTGAGCAATCAAATGGAAAGGCTTTTCATAAGCGCCGGGATCGTCGATCAGGATCTCATCCACCAGATTGCCCAGGTCGGGGCGGGTATAGCGCTCGACCACATGCAGCTTCTCGGTGTGCGGATGGCCCGCGAAATCGAACCAGAAGCGGTCGTTGAAGCCGATGGTGTCGATCACCAGGGTATCGCCTTCCCAGTGGCCGATGGACTCGCCGAACCAGGTCGGATCGGGGTCTTTGGAGTGCTGGCGGCCATCCATGAAGATCTGGCGGTAGGTGTGGATGTTGCCTTCGAACAGGAAGAACAGCCTACCGGGAGCCGTGGTGATGGTCCAGGGGTATGGGGCCATGCGCGGCACGCCGGTGGGAAGACAGTTGGCTTCGGGGTCCTGTCCGGCCTTGCGGTTCTTCATTATCGTTTCGTATTCGGGCTTGAGGACGATCTGATCGCCGGGTTTGAGGATGCGCGAGATGTCGCCGACCAGTCCATTATCGGGACGCCAAACGCCGGAAAAATCGGGCTTGCCATCGGGGAGGCGCGGCGCGGGTCCTTGCGGAACCACGGGGCCGCGGCGGGCGGGTTGCGCGCCATCGGATTGGATGCTGCCGCCCGGCGGCGGCAGAGCCGCGGGCCCCTTCGACCCCGTACCCTGCGCCAGACAAAGCGGCGCGGCCAGTATCAAAATGCCCCAAGATTTTTTCACGTGAACTCCTCCCTTAAGTGCCGGTTCCGGCATGTTAACACAGGCGACCGCGGGGCCGCCGCCGGTTACATTTACGCCTCAATTAGCGCTTGGTTTGCAACTGGTGATAGCCGATCCGGCGGCGCGCTTCGGCGAGCGTCATGCCATCCTGCACCAGGCGGCGGATCTGCTCTTCCTTGGCGTCGATTTCTTCGGCGGCGTCGAGCACCGCGTCTTCGTGCTCGCGCGGAACGACCACCACGCCATCGGAATCGCCGCGCACGATGTCGCCCGGATTCACGCGGGCATCGCCGATATTCACGGGAATGTTGAGGCCTTCCAGTTGCACGCGATCCTTACCGGTGCGCATCGAGTAGCTGCGGCTGAACATGGGATAGCCGAGCGAAAGAGCCAGATGGGTATCGCGGCAGGCGCCGTCGATGACCGTCCCGGCAAGGCCGCGGCGGTGGGCGACCATGGTCATGATATCGCCCCACACGGTGGCATTCTCGCGGCCGCCGTTGTCGATGACTACCACGTTTCCGGGCGGGATATCGTCGATGAAATCGCCCACCGTGCCGGGCGGCTTTCCGGCAGGACCATAGAGAATGGTGAACGCCCGGCCGGCCGCGCGGAAACCGTGATCGAGCGGCTTGATGCCGAGACATTGACCGGCGATTCCCAGGCGGTCCATGGCGTCGCTGAGCGCGGTGGTGTCGAGCTTGCGCGCGCGTTCTACGTTTGGATCTCGTTGTTCACTTGGAGGCATGTCGTTCCAGCATGTGTTCGTAGTTGGCGCCCATCACTTCGCTGATTCTCTGGCCGGCCTCGAGCGCTTCCACCATGGCGGTTTCGCGCCGCATGACAAAATCGGCGGCTTCGAGCACGCGGTCGATTTCGGCTTGCGCGATAAAAACCACGGCGCTGCCATCGGCGATGACGTAATCTCCGGGATGAACGGCTACGTCGCCGACTGTGATGGGGACATTGGTTCCGAGTTCGACGATGCGGCCGCGAGCGGTGCGGCAGGTGTGATGGCGCGCGAATACCGGGAAATCGAGCTGGCGGCTTTCATCCAGATCGCGCGCCGGACCTTCACAGATCACGCCGGCCACCTGGCGCATCTTGGCGCCGCGCGAAAGCACCCCGCCCCAGGCGGCGGCATCGATACCGGTCCGCTGTTCGACTACGATAATTTCGCCCGGCTGCGCGGCTTCAATCGCGGCGGTGGAAAGGTGACGGGTAGCGGTATTCGGGCCTTGCGAGACGCCGAGCTTCACGGTAAGCACGCGGCCGGCGATTTTACGATCGGTGGAAAGGCGATGAATGCCGGTGACCGCGCCAAACAGGCCGAGCTTATCGAGAGCGTCGGAGACGGCGCAGGAATCCAGACGGGCGAGATGGGAAACGGGATCATGCATAGCTTATCGTTCCGGGCGCCAGCGCGAGAAACGGCGTTCCAGCTTTTCGGCGAGCGCGGTAAGCAGAATTCCGGCGAAGGCGATGATGCTGACGCCCACAAAGAGCGTGTCTGTCTGGAAGGTCTGGCCGCCATAGGCCACCATGAATCCCACACCCTGGCTGCCGCCAAACATTTCGCCCACCACCACGCCGATGAGGCCGAGAGCCACGCCTTGCCGAACGCCGGTAAGAATGAACGGAACCGAGCCGGGAATGGCCACGGTTTTGAAGATCTGCCAATCCGAGGCGCAGAAAGCCCGGGCCGCGCGCAGCAGGTCGCGATCGATGGAACGGATGCCGCCCACGGTATTGATCAGAACCGGGAATACGGCCGTAATATAAACGATGAATACTTTCGACCACATCCCTACCCCGAACCAGATGATGATCATCGGGATCATGGCGATGCGCGGCGTAGCGTAGAGCGCATTCAGGAAGGGGTCGAACAGCAGGCGCACCGGGCGGTACCAGCCGATAATCACACCGAGCACCACGCCGGTAACCAGCGCCAGGCCGAAGCCGACGATGAAGTTGATGCCGCTGAACCGCATGTCGGCCAGCAGCGTGCCGTGCCGCAGGGTTTCCCAGAACTGCTTCACGATGGCGGAAGGGCCGCTCAGGAACAGGGGCGAGATTTTCCCGGCAGACCAGAACGCCTGCCATACGGCGATGACCAGCACCACCGCGCTGCCGCCCAAAATGAAAGCTTCATGGCGGCGGTAGAAGCTTTGCCGCGGGCGGCGCGAGGGCTGGCCGCTACCTGACGGGCGGGGCGCCGGTCCGGTCGCGGGTTGCGCGAGTGGTTCGCTTTTCGTGGCCATCTTATTGCGCGGCGACGCCCTCCTCGCTAGCGACGACCCCAATATGATCCGCCTCTTCTTCGATCAACTGCCAGATGGAGTCTTCCAATTCGAGGAACCTCGGATCGCGTTTCAGGTGCAGGGTCCGCGGGCGGTCAAACGGGACGCGAAAAACGCGTTTGAGGCGGCCGGGACGGGCGCTCAGCACCGCCACGCGGTCCGCCAGGTACACCGCTTCATTGATCTGGTGGGTGATGAAGACGACCGTCTTTCTGGCTTGCGACCAGATCTTCAGCAGTTCGGCCTGCATGAACTCGCGGGTTTGCGCATCCAGCGCCGCGAAGGGCTCGTCCATCAGCAGAACCACGGGATCGGCCGCGAGCGCGCGGGCCAGGTTCGCCCGCTGCTGCATGCCGCCGGAAAGCTCGGCCGGATAATGTTTGCCGAAACCGGCCAGGCCCACCAGCTTCAGGAAATAATCGGCGCGCTCGGCCATGGCCGGTTCATCGAAGCGTTTTTGCAATTCCATCCCGTAGCGGATGTTGCCCACAATGGTGCGCCAGGGCAGCAGACTGGCGTGCTGGAAGACTACGGCCCGATCAATTCCGGGGCCCTGCACCGTTTTGCCGTCGATGCGCACCGAGCCTTCTTCGTACGGAAGCAGGCCGGCCGCGATGTTCAGCAGCGTCGTCTTACCGCAGCCGCTGGGCCCGACGATGGCCATGAATTCGCCATCGGCCACGGACAGGGAAATATCGTCCAGCGCCAACACCTCCCGCTCATGGCGCTCCAGCCAATAGCGCTTGGTAAGGTGCTCGATTTCGAGTTTCTGCATGGGGAAGGCTACCGATTGCACCACGGAGACACCGAGACACGGAGGGGATCAAAATCCTGGCGGCGCCGGAGAAACGGGAGGCAATGAACCAAGTGTTCTTTTGAATTTTCTCCGCGGCTCTGCGTCTCCGTGGTGAGCATTTCTTACCGGAACGCCTCCTTTGCCTTGCGTTCCTCTTCGGCCTTAATACCGGGGCCGAACAGCTTTTCGAAGTAGCCTTCCTTCACCAGGCGGTCCACCACGCTGTTATCCACCACGTTGTGAAAATCGTAATTGCGAATGCGGGTGGCGGCTTCCGAATCGGCCTGGTTGAGGATGGATTTCACCGCGCCGGCCAGTACGTAGGGGATGCGTTCCAGCATCTGGCCATTGGCTTGAATGTCGTAGATGCGGCCCACATCGGCGGGATCCGCCATGCGGTCGTAGGCGAGATAGGCTTTCACCGCCATCGGCTTATCGTCGTAATAGCGCTTGATGGCTTCGGCATGCGCTTTGATCAGGTTTTCCGCCAGCTTCGGGTTGGAGGCGACCGTGGCCTTCTTAAACAGGTAGACAGTGGAAGCGTAAACGTCGCTGAAATCGGCCATATTGGCCAGCCGCTTGTAGCCGGCCGCTTCCACCTTGAAATATTGCGGGGCGGTGAGAAGGGTAGCTTCCGCGCGCCCGCTCATCAGCGCGGCGGCGCGGCCGGAAGCATCGGTGCCGACCGGGATCCATTGCACATCGCGCGAAGTGAGGCCGAAATGCGCGAGGATGGCGATCGCGTAATTGTAGGGAGCGTCGCCGATCTGGCTCACCGCGAAGCGTTTGCCCTTGAGATCCGCGCCTTTGTCGATATTCTTCGCCGCCATCAGCGCGAAAGCGCCTTTGTTCAGCGAGCTGCCCATCATGACCAGCGACCCGTCTTTGGACGCGGCTTCGAGCGCCTGCTCCATCGAGTAGTTGGTCATGGCCGCTTCGCCGCTCACGAGCATGGCGATGCCGGTGGGGTGGGTGCCAAATTCCAGCGTGACATCGTAGCCGTACTTCTGGTAATAGCCGGCTTCCTTCGCCAGATACATCGGCCAGGAGGCGCCGCTGCGGGTGGGGAAATTGATCGTGATCTTCCGCAGTGGGGCGGCGTTTGCAGTCACGGCGGCCACGCCGATCAGAGCCGCGGCCGCGCCTATCCGAGCCGCGACCGTTAGGGAACGGCGATTCCTCATGATGCCGCTCCCTTCGTTGCCTCCGTGCCAATGTCGAGCTTGAATACTTTTTTCGCGTTGTCTTCGAAGATCATTTTCTTTTCGGCGGCGCTCAGCCAGTCGAATGCCTCGATTAAATGGCGCGTTTCATCCAGCCATTTGCCGGTCTTCGGATCTTTCACCGTGCCGACGCCGGGCCGCTCGGTGCCGAACAGGCAGCGGTCCGCGCCTACCGTCTTGATGAGCAGCGCCAGCGAATCGGAGGAATAGAGCACCGTATCGTAGTAAAGATTGCGCAGCTTGCTCGAAAAGCGCGGTCCGGGGCGGCGCAGCGAGGCCGCTTCCCAGCGCGCCCACTGATACGGAACCGCGCCCCCGCCGTGCGAAACCACGATCCGCAGCGAAGGAAAATCGGTAAACACCGTCGAGTTCAGGAGGGAAACCACGGCGATGGTTTCTTCGTTGATGAAATGCGTGGAGTAGGTGAGCCTTTCCGAGCGGCAGCCGGTGGAATGAATGTGGCCGGGAATATCGAGCTCGACCATCTTCTCGTAAAGCGGATACCAGAAGCGGTCGCCGAGCGGCGGCGTCTCGATACCGCTGCACTCGCCCGGATCGGGATTGAGCAGCAGGCCGACGAAGCCATCCTGCTTCACGCATTTTTCCAGATACGGGAGCACGCTTTTCGGATCCACGCCGGGAGTGAGCGGCAACCCGCACACGCCGCGAAATGTCCGCGGATAAAGTTTCACCTCGCGCGCGATGATGTTGTTGGTTTCCTCGGTGAACCAAGCGACCAGCTTGGGGTTCTCGCTGGTCATCATCTGGTAGGGGCGCGGGGAGATGATTTGCATATCCGTGCCCGCTTCCTTCAGTTGCTCGAGGTGCGAGGAGCCGCCGAAGACCGGTGAATTCAGCGCCTTTTGGATGTCCTCGTCGCTCGCGTTCACGCCGCCGCGGCCGTGCCCGCCGCGATGCGCCAGAATCTGCGCTTTGTACACGTACAAGCTTTCTGGAGCCGTTACGTGCGCGTGCGCGTCAATTACCATTCCCATTCCTCCTCTGAAGCCTGCGCCCGCGGGCGCCATCCACGACATTGCCGAATTGCGGCGAGCCGAATTGCGTAGAGTTAAGCTACGCGAAATTCTATCATGCCGGACGCGCGCTTGTTGGCGATGCGGGCTTCCTTTTCGTTCGCGGCGGAATGTAGTGGAACCGCACCAGGTAGATTCTGTCGCTTTTGCCGTGCTTGGCCACCTTGAGGAGATCGATCACGCCGAGGAAACCGGAGGCGCGAGCCAACCGCGGGGTGATATCGGGGAAGCCGATCGGCTCGATGGAATCGACCTCGATCTCGCCTTCTTCCATCCGGTAGCGGCGGCCAACGGTGACGCGAGGGCGTTCCCAGAAGCGCACGCTACAGGTAATTTCGCCATTGCGGATTCGGTCGCGCAGCCGGCTGGTGAAGGTCACTGAGCACCAGTAGACCACAAGTATTAGGGGGCGGAGCATGCGGGATGCTCCCTCGCGTCCCCCAGCCGTCACTTTATAGGGGCGGGTTTCGGCGCCGGAGCGGGATGCAATACGAGCGTATTCGTGAGGGTTATCCCCGCTCCCGCCACCGTGATGCGAACGGCGGTTTCGGCGGTGACCGGACGAGTGGTGAGTTGGAACCTGGCAGTGTTGGTCCCTTCGCGGAGTGACACGGCTTCGGGAGCGGCAACCAACTCGGGATGGTCGCTTTTGAAAGTGAGTTTCGTGCCGCCGGCGGGCGAGGGAACGGTGAGATGGAAGATTACCTGTGCGGGCATTCCTCCGATAAAGCCCTGCGGAAAAACGACGAGTTGCGGGCGGTCAAAGCCGGGCATACGGAACGGGGAAAGACCTTGGGGGAAGGGGCGGTAGAGGGGATCGCCGATATTGATGATCATCCACTTGATCCAGCGCGTGCTGCGGAGCATGGCATCGCCGGCGTTGGCGCCTCCAAACAGGTACAGGAAGAATTGATCGGGATGGGGCAGGCCGGCCAGGAGTGGTTCGCCCACGGCTCCGGCGGTGAGAGTAATGCCTTTCAGGAGAGCGTTGGCAACCCAGTTGGGGCCTGCGCGCGGATTGAGGGCGGAGTAGCTATCCAGGTGGATGCCGATCGCGCCGGGGGCCCACGAAAAGGCATCGTAGTAATGGTTCAGGCTGTACCATCCGGCGTAGAGGGCCGCATCGTCGCAGCGCTTGGGCGCGGGAGGGTTGCCGAACTCTTGCGGATGATCGTCCTCGGTGACGGGAAAGCCGGCCAGACGGGCGAATGCGGCGGCGCGAAACAGGTCCCAATCCCCGGAACCGTAACCATCGTCGGCCACGGCATCGATCAGGCCGTAGCGCCGATCGAAGCAGGCGTGGCCGTGCAGGCCGACAGCTTCGGCAGCCATGGCTTTTTCGACCAGACCTTTGGCGAGCTCCAAATTGGCGGCGTCCAGGCGCCAGACGGAATAGATGATGGCCGCCATGGGGCGGGCGCGGTAGGCGGCCAGCGAAACAAACGGGATGTAGACGTCGCCTTCGCTTTCCGCATCGGCGAAATAGGGCTGGGCCTTGGGAGGAAATTCGATCTTGGACATGTACTCGTCCCAGATATCGGCCACCATCTGGTCGAGGGCCCGGGCACTGTTTCCGATTGTGACTTTGTACGGGGTGAGATAGGAGAACACGACATAGAGAATCGTCTGCTTTCCCACCGCTTCGAGGCACTTGCGGATAGCCGGTTTGAGCGCGGATTCGTATTCTTCGAGCGGAACGGCATCGGGCGAGGTTGGCGAGATTTTGCAAAGCCGGTCCTCGGGAATAGCGCGGCGCATGGCGTAATAGCGGGCGACGGCCAGGGAGCCGGGTTCGGCGGCATTGTAGACCACCAGCACGCGATCGTTGAGGCGGGTTTGCGCCGGGGCAGGCGGCGCCAAGAGAAAAGCTACAAGCACGGCTGGCAGAATGGAAACCGGCTTTGGCACGGGACGGCCGCGAAATCCGCCGGCCAGCAAGCTGGCGAAGAGCAGCAAATGCCGCACAGCCGTATTGGCGAAGGAGTTGAGATAGGCGCCATGCCGGAGCGCATCGAAGCCAAACCGCAGGAGCCAGGGAACATTCAGGCTGACGAGCGGGTCCAGATCCCAGAGGCTAAGCGTGGCGGCGAAGGCCAGCAGGGCGGCCAAGGGCGCGCGGCGGTGGAGCCGGGCGGTGAGGCAACCGGCAGCGGCCAGCAACAGGCAATCGAGCGAGACACGCGCGGTGGGGAACCATTGGCTGCCGAGAGGGTGCGCGGCGGCCCAAAGCAGGGGCCGCTCGACGGCCAGCGAGCTGACGACGAGGGCGGCCCAGCCTGCCAGGATGGCGCGCGCCAGAGGCATGGGTATCAGTGCTCAGTATCGCATTTGGTTGGGGTTGGCGGGCGAAAGCCCCTCGTCCGACACCGCCCCACCCCCTGCCCCACCCTCGCCGTGCTCAGTACACGATTTCGAAATCGAAGCGGTAACGGCGGTGGTACCAGCCGAAAAATTGGCCGTATTCGGGGTCGGCGACGTTATTATGCACCGCCAGCGGATTAAAGTGATCCGTGAGGTTGAATGCCGTAAGCGAAAGACGCAGCGTGTACTTTTTGCGAAACAGAAAGTCTCGCATGAGGCGTGCGTCGGCGGAGAAAAAATCGGGGAAGCGGGTTTGGTCGCTATTCGGCACGCCCACGTAGTTCTGGAAGGAGTCGAACACTGAGTATGGGAAGCCGTTGCGGTACTCGACCGTGGGCAGAAGCCGCAATTTCCACACGCGCAGCTTCACGTTGCCCCATAGCAGGAAACGGTTCGGTAAATCGCCGGGCAAATTCGCGTAAACGTCCGGACGGACCAACGGTATCGCAAAATTGCCGAGAAAAGTGTCGAACTGATTCAGGGTGCCCTCGGCACGGCTGCGCACATAAGAGAGGTTGAGCTGGTCGCCGCTTTCGGTCGCCACGCGGCCCGTGAATTCCAACTGGCGGTAGCGAGAACTGCCGTCGCCGTTCAGAACAATTTCGCTGGCGGAGTCGAGAACCTGGGGCTCCAGCCGGATGAGGCCCACGGAGCGGTTTTCGGTGAACGCCGCGCGCAGCCGTAGCAGGCGGGAAAAGCGGTGCTCCACCTGGGCATTCCCGTTATAGCCACGCGGCGAAAAGGCCCCCGCCACGCGCTGGCCGTGAATCAGAAAGGAGCGCGGGCCGGTGGCGCTGCCGATCACGTTGGCGTAGGTAACGGGGTCCCCGGCAGGCAGCCCGCCGGGCCCATACATCGTGATGGTGCGGAGGGGATAGCGGCTAAAAGCGTAGACATCGAGCGGAATGTGATCGTAGAACTGGCCGAAGCCGCCGCGAATCACCGTGCGGCCGCTCGCAAACGGGGCCCAGGCGAAGCCGGAGCGCGGCGCGAAACGGAGATTTTGAGCCAGCCGCTGATGCTCGGCGCGAATTCCATAGTCGATGGAGAAGCGGGGGCCGAGCGACCAATGGTCCTGCACATACGCCGTGACTTCCAGGTCGGTGCGCACATAAGGGCCTGGATTGGTGAACCCTACGGTCTCCAGCAATTGCCCGTTCAGGCTGTTGATAGTTACCGGGCGGAACGCGAAGTGGCCGCGATCATTGGCCACGGTGACCGATGAGCCGAGTTTGGGCAAATGCGTCCCGCCGGCGGAGAGCGGCGCCGGCGACCACACCTCCAGCCATTCCCGCCGCCAGGCGTCGCGGGTCTGCACACCGAAATAGTTCCCCTGGTTGCCACCAGGAGTCAGCACCTCGCCTTCCGGTCCTTGCGAGCCGACGAAGGTGTGAAACCGCTGCATGGAAAGCGTGCTGTCCAGCGTGCCGCCCAGCAAACCGAGATGATCGGCCAGAGTGGCCACATAACTCCGCTGGGCATAACTCGGATCGACCGGCTGCGGATTGAAATAATCGGGGTTGACGAAGTTGGTGTGCTCGGGGGCGAAGTGATATTGAAAGCTGATTAACTGCCGCGTGGAGGCCACGAAATCCATCTGTGTAAACGAATTGATCCGCTCCTGGCGGGATTCGTTGCGCGGAAATCCCAGCGTGCGGCTGGGCACTTTGTCCAAATAATATTGCAGCGCGGTAATGAGAAACAGCCGGTTGCGGAGGATCGGCCCGCCCACAACCGCGTGCGGCGTTTCATTACGGATACCGACCATGTGATAGCTGCGGATACGGAAATCGGGGAAAGGATCGTTGAGGCCGGCGTGCCAGGTGTCGCCGCCGCGGCGCGTCTCGACAGCTACTACGCTTTGCGTAAACCGGCCGTATTGGGCCAGAAACGGCGAATTGAGCACGTTCACGGATTCGATGCTATCGATTGGAACCGTCTGGCCGAAATGGCCGGTGGCGGGATCGGTTTCATCGCTTTGATTGATCACTAGCGAACTGCGCTCTTCGCCGGTGCCGTCGATTTTCAGCTCGCCTTGGGGAGTGCGAACCACGCCTGGAACAAGCGGCAGGGTATCGGCGACCGTCGCCGGGTTGCTGGGCAGCACCCGGACGTCGGCGGGCTCGAGTTTGTTGGCCGCCGAGGCGGTCTGGGCCGTAACCGGGCCGGAGGTGTCCGTCACTTCGACGGTCGTGCGGGCAACCTGCGGATTGAGGACGATGGCGATCTGGGTGACCTGGGCCCCCGCGATCTGCGCGGTCGCGGAAGCAGGTTCGAAGCCCTGTTTGGCAACGCGCACCGGCAGGGGCCCGCAAGGCACGCCAGTGAAATCGGCGATTCCCCTGGTTTCGGTGGACCGCGCCGCCAGCGGCCGATCCGCAGGGCCGATCTGCACTTCGGCATTGAAGACCGCGGCCTCCTGCGAGTCCTTCACCGCCACGCGCAGATCGCCCGGCGGGCAATTCTGCGCCAGTACAGGCAAGGGCGCAACAAAGACTAGAACAGTCAGGCGGCGGGGAGCCCGCTTCAGCCAGCGGCTTACCTGGTATGGTCGGACCAAGTTTACACGCCTCTCAAAGGCGAACTATTTTATCCGAATGGAAACCCTTTAGCGCGTTGCGGGTATCGACGATCAGCCGGGCCTGGCGGACGAGGGCCTGGTAGTCGAAGGAGGCGTGGTCGGTCACAATCACCACGCAATCGGCCGACGCCGCGGCCTCCTGCGGCTCGGCCGCCAGATTCAGCCCGTCCATCCGCAGCACGGGAACATAGGGGTCACTGTAGCTGACTAGGGCGCCGCGCTGGCCGAGCAGCAGCATCAGGTCGAGCGCCGGCGATTCGCGCACGTCGTCGATATTGCGCTTGTAGGCTACGCCCATCACGTGCACGCGCGAGCCCTTCACCGGCCTGGCGAATTCGTTGAGCGCGTTCTGAACTTTAGAGAGCACGAAATGAGGCATCTGGCCGTTGATGTAGCCCGCCAGTTCAATGAAACGGGCTTCAATTCCGGCCTGCTTGGTTTTCCAGGAGAGGTAAAACGGATCGATCGGAATGCAGTGGCCGCCCAGGCCGGGTCCGGGGTAGAACGGCATAAAGCCGAAAGGCTTGGTCGCGGCGGCATCGATCACTTCCCATACATTGATGCCCATGCGGTCGCACATCAGCGCGATTTCATTCACCAGGCCGATGTTGATCATGCGGAAGGTGTTTTCGAGCAGCTTCACCATTTCGGCGACCTGCGTGGAACTGACCGGCACCACGGTTTCGAGCGCCTGCGCATAAAACAGGCGGCCCATTTCGGTGCAGGCGGGCGTCACGCCGCCCACAACCTTGGGAATATTGACAGTCTGAAAGCGCGGGTTGCCGGGATCGACGCGCTCGGGCGAGAAACAGAGGAAGAAATCCTCCCCCACCTTCATTCCCTCCTTGGCCAGCATGGGAAGCACAAGCTCATCGGTGGTGCCGGGATAGGTGGTGGACTCCAGGATCACCAGCATGCCGGCATGGAAATAGCGCGCGATTTCCTGGCAGGCCGACACGATGAAGCTCATATCGGGATCTTTCGTCTTGCGCAGCGGCGTGGGGACGCAGATATTGATGGTGTCGAGATCGGAGACGGCCGAAAAATCGGAAGTGGCGCGCAGCTTGCCGGCTTCCACCAGCGGCCGCAGCATTTCGGTGGGCACGTCGCCGACGTAGGAGTCGCCGGCGTTGACGCGTTCCGCTTTGGCCGCGCTCACGTCGATTCCCGTGACGGTGAAACCGGCGCGGGCGAACTCCACCGCCAAAGGAAGGCCGACGTAACCCAGCCCGACAATGCCCACGCGCGCGCGGCGCGAGCGGATTTTTTCCTGTAACAGTGAAGTACTGGCCGAAACGGCAATCTGGGCGGCTTCAGACATGCTCGAACTCATTCTCACATGAAAAATTCACCTTGCGCGACCACCTCGGCCGGGCCGGTAAGAAATGCGTCGCCCGCCACACGAATTTCGAGCGGTCCGGCGGGGGTGATCACACGCACGGGCGATCGGGCCATGCCGCGCAGAATGGCCGCCACGGCCGCGCCGGTCGCTCCCGTGCCGGAACTCATGGTTTCGCCCGCGCCACGCTCCCAGAAGCGGGTTTCAATCGTATGGGCGTCCACCGCGCGAATGAAGGACACATTGGTGCGGTTGGGAAAATGCGGGTGCGATTCGATTTCGGCCCCCAGCGCGCGCCAGTCGAAATCGAAGCTCTCCACCGGGACGGCGCATTGCGGGTTACCCACGCGCAGCAGCGTGACATCGCGGGAGCCGGCGTCCAGGGCGAGAGCAAAGCGCTCCGCCACGATTTCCGGGCGGCCCATATTCATTTCGAATTCGAACCACAGCTCGCGGCGGTTCAGCAGACGCAAGGTCTTGATGCCCGCGCCCGTGCGAATCCGGACCAGCCCCGCGGCGAATCCGTGCCGGATGAGGAAGGCGGCGGCGCAACGCGTGCCGTTACCGGAGATTTCCGGGATGCTGCCATCGGAATTATAAAGCAGGATCGTGCCATCCGCTTCCGTATCCGCGGGCGGGGTGACGATGAGCCAGCCATCGGCGCCGATGCCGGTGTGGCGGGAGCACATGGCGCGCGCTATTGCAGCTAAATCGCCTTCCGGGACATCCGCCGCCCAGGTGAGCAGGAAATCGTTTTGCGCGCCATGCGCTTTGGTGAAGGGGATTTTCATTGGGGTTCCGGCGATTCGGGCGGTTCGGACCCGGCCGGTTCCGGTTCGGAAATCGAAACCCGCGGCCCGCCGATTCTGCGGTAGATTTCAATCACCGGATCTCTCCCGGCGACGATCATTTTCTCCAGCCGGTAGCGGATTCCATAGCGGCCGGCGCGATTGAGGGCGGTCTGCACCGGATCGCCTCCCATAACTACGGCCCACTCCTGCCAGAGAAACAGATCGGGACGCCGGATGGTGGCCTGCCATGGCAAACCATTATCGGCCGTAAATGTTTCGCGCAGCGGGAGGTCCATGGCGCGAAAAATGCCCGTAAGGTCGCCGAAGGACGTGATGATTCCGCCGCCCGGCACGTAGCGGCTCCGCAGGTAGCCGGCGGCCTCCCGGGTCCACTCGCGCCGGCCCTGGGAATTGATTTGGGCCTCTTGCCACACAACCCAGCGGCCGCGGCTGGGCGGAATCAGCCACGGAGTGATGGACGCCGCGATCACGATCACAGCCACCCAGGTCTGAACGCGAACCGGCGCCAGCGCCACCAGGGCGCCGGCTGCCAGCGCGAGCAATGGCAGCACCGCCAGGCCATAGCGCGTGTTGTAGTACGAGTTCGGCCAAAGAGTGGGCACAAAGATGGGCGTAGCGGCCGAGTGCATGCTCCAGATGTAAAAGACGCCGGGAAGCGCGAGCAGCAGCAATGGCCAGAACGCGCGTTTGAGCAGCGCCGCCAGCGCGCCCGCGAGGCCGATCCAGCCGAGTGCCGGTCCGGCGCACAGCGCCGCCGCGGTGCGGAAATACAGAAAAGCCATGCGCCAGTTGCCGTGCCCGGGATAGGATGCCCCGCCCTGAATCGCCGCGGGCGAGTTCGGCCCGCGAAAAAAATCGAGAGGATCGCCGGTGAGCCACCAGTTATGGGCCAGCCACAGAGCCGGGCCCAAAACCGCGATGGCGCTGAACAGCGCCGCGAAGACCAGCCGCTTGTTCCGCGCCGCCCACAGGAAGTAGGCGGCGGCGAACGGAATGACGAACCAGCCTTCATAGCGCGAGAGCGCGCCGAGCGCGGCCGCGGCTCCCGCCGCCGCGGCACACAACCAGCTTTGCGTGCGCCGGAACCGGACGCTGAAAAAGAGCAGCGCCATGAGGCAGGCGGCGAACACAGGCTCAGTCATGGCGGTCGATTGCAAGTACAGCAGGTTGGGGTTGGCGGCGAACACCGCGGCGGATGTGGCAGCCGCCGCAACGGAATCGAAGATTCCAGCCGTGGCGCCGAACAGAAACGCTCCCGCGGCCACGAAACAGGCAGCCGACGGGAGCGATCCGGCCAGCCCGCTGTGCCAGAGCGAATCGATGCGCGCCAGCGGCAGCATCAGCAGATGCGGCAGCGGAAGCCAGATGCGGCCGATTTGATCGTACCCCGGCGTACGCGAATCGAAAACGCGCCGCGCCATATTGAGGTGCGCCTCCGCGTCGCCGTAAGCGAACAACTCACCTTTCGAATAAAAGAACGATACGGCGGCGGCGCTCCAGGCCGCCAGCAGCGCCAGACAGATCAGAGGGTAGAGCGGTTTGGCGAGCCTCATGTTCACCACGGAGACACCGAGACACAGAGAAATCCAATCATAGCTTTCCTCCGTGTCTCCGTGCCTCTGTGGCGATGATCCTGGGGACGCTCCGAGGCGGAACCGCGCCAGCGCTTAGAAATCCGTACAGCTCTTGAACTCCTGGTAGCGCGCTTCGATTTCGTCGCGGGTCAGCGTGCGGAAGCGGTCCACGCCGAATTTTTCGCAGCAGAAACTACCCATCACCGAGCCGTAAATGACGGCCTTCCGCAACTCCGCCGCGTCCAAACCCGCGCCGGTCTCTTTTGATGCAACGCCGCCAGGCGCGAAGCCCCGTCCGGCCAGATAGCCCATAAAGCCGCCAGCGAAGCAGTCTCCCGCGCCGGTGGGATCGAAAACATCTTCGAGCAGATAACCCGGCGCCATGAAGTGGAAATCGCGCGTGAAGAGCACGGCGCCGTACTCGCCGCGCTTGATCACCAGAATCTTCGGCCCCATGGCGAGCACCTTGGCGGCCGCGCGGCGCAGGTTGTGGTCGCCCGAAAGCAGACGCGCTTCACTATCGTTGATGAGCAGGAAATCCCACTCTTTGATGGTCTCCATCAGTTCGGCGCGGTAATCGTTAATCCAGTAATTCATGGTGTCGCCGCCGGTGAAGCGGATGCCGTTCATCTGGTGGCGCACGCTTTTCTGCAGGGCCGGCTGAATGTTGCCGAGCAGCAGATAAGGCGAGGACTTATAGGAGTCGGGGAGCTTGGGATTGAAACCCGCGAACACGTTGAGATCGGTGCGCAGCGTGGTGCGGTCGTTCATATCCGCCGAATACACGCCCGACCAGAAGAATGTTTTGCCGCCCGCCACGGTTTCGATGCCGGCGACATCGATTTTGCGCGACCGCAGCAGGTCCATGTCTTCCTTGGCGAAATCGCCGCCCACCACGGCAACGATCTTCACGGGCGCGAAGTAGCTGGCTGCCAGTGAAATATAAGTGGCGGCGCCGCCCAGCATGCGGTCGACCTTGCCATGCGGAGTTTCCACACCGTCATAAGCGACGGATCCAACGACGACTAGTGACATAAGAGAGGTATTGTAACAGCCGGAGAGAGTTTTTCAGGCGATCTGCGCCCGCTTTAAAGTTTCGCGCTCGTAATTGCGGACGTGAGCGGCCAGCATGCGATCCGCGACGGTCACATGATCCACAAACCAGTCGGCCAGTTCTTCGAGCGCGGCGAAACTGGATGCGCCGCCGCAGCCCCGGAGGGTTTCCCACAACAGCGCCAGTTTGGCGCCGGCGGCCTGATGCTGCCGCTCATGCCAGTCGATTGCGCTATAGCGCGATCCGCGCATTAAGCCTTCTTCATAGCGGAAATGCGCGGCCATCCGCGTAGCCACGCGGCCGGCTAAAAATTCCAGCCGGTCATTGGATTCGCCGGCTAATACGGCCAAGCGCAATTCCTCGGTCGCTTCGTGCAGCACCCGATGCTGCTCATCCAGTTCGGGAATTAAAACGGAATGGTCTTCCGACCATTGCAAGTTTCGCACGTTCCTCATTTTAGGGCGCGTGTTACCGAAAATACAAATGAATTACAGTTCTAGTAGTCCCGGAAAAGAAAAAACCGCATCGGGCCTGTCCCCTGACCTTCGGAACAGGCGCCGATGCGGCTTGCCCAGGTCGGGCAGGGATCGAGCCACGAGCCGCGTGGATTTACGACTTTCGTTCCCGGAAGAGTCCGCGTCCTATATTAACCTTCCGGAAACTCCACACATACCCGCTACCTGAGATCCCCCGGAGAGCCCTTGGCGGGGCACCGGGCGCCGGTGGCGCAACGGCCTGCGAACACAAGTTGGGTAACACGGCCTGGTTACCCGGATCTATGAGTGCCACAAAAAACCCCTCTGCCGCAACCGCCAACGGAAAAACAGCAAGCCAAAACTTCTAAACAGCGGCTCCCGCAAGCACGTTGTCCTCACTTCCGCTCACTCCTCTTCCGTCTGCCGTCACGAGCAGAGGGCAGGTTAGAAAGTTACTTCGCCAATCGGGTAGTTGTATAGCAAACGGGCGGCCAGGGATAGAACCCTGCAAGTACTAGGAAACAAATGGGGATTGCGGGGCGTGCCAATACCGGGCCGGGGCGTGCCGGGGGATTGGTGTGTCCGCATGACACAGTGCAGCCGTGGCCGCGCCGTTGTTGAGCCGGCAGCCAGGAGTGATAAAAGGTAGAGTATGCGTTGGTGGCTTGCGGGCGCGGCGGCGGCGATCGGCCTGGTTGCGTTCGAGGCGGTGGCGCAGACGCCGGTTGATAGCACCGCCGTCAGCGTATTCACCGAGCATCCGCGTCTGTTTCTGCGCCCGGCCCGGCTCCGCCTGCTGCAGAAGGAACGCGAGCGCGCCTCCGCCCGGTGGCAGCAATTCGACGGCTACGTATCGGCCGATGCGCCCCTGCCCGAACCTGGCTTCGCGGAAGCGCTGTATTACCAGATAACGGGGAATCGACAGGCGGGCCGCAAAGCGATTGCCTGGGCACTGGCCGCGCAGCCGGCCGGCGCGCACCGCGACCTGCGGCAGCTTGCGCTGGTGTTCGACTGGTGCCAGAAGCTGCTGAGCGAAAGCGAGCGCCGCGAGCTGATCGCGCGCATCGCGACCGGCATGGAAGAAACGGCGCGCGAGGATAGCATCGGGGCCGTGCGCGCGCGGGTGCTGGCGGCCGTCGCCCTCTACGACGATTTGCCCGATGCTCCGAACCGCGAATTGCAGCGCACCGTACAGGAATGGTGGAACGGGAAACTGCTGCCCGCCATCGCCCAAGGCCGTCCGCCCGCCCGCGCGGATGCGTACGGGCTTTGGGAGATCTTGCATGCGATTCGCGATAACACCAACCTGGATCTGCGGGAATCGGCGCCGCGCTTCTTCAAGATCTTTCCCGTGGAACACCTGATGAGCAATTATCCGGCAAGCTACCCGGGCGAAGACAACGATTTCCGCATCGGCGCCGCGGCTAAAACCGGCCCGCCCGATCTCACCGCGGCCACATTGTTCCGCGCGGCCGAACTGGCCATGGTCGCCTTCGATACGAACTCCCAGGAGAACCAATATCTGCAAGGCTGGCTGATGCACGATCGCTTCTCGCTGCGCAGCGCTCTGGGAGCTCCTTACGAATTTCTGTGGGCGAATCCCTATCAGCCGGGCTTGAGCTACACGTTGTTGCCGCTGGTGTATCACAACCCGGACACGGGCACGGTGTTCGTGCGTTCGGACTGGGAGGAATCGGCGCAATGGTTCGGCTATTTCGACGGCGTGGCCCAGTTGTTCCGCGAAGGCCGCGTCCAGCCGCTGGCGCTTTCGGGTACTCCTCCGCTGGTGCTCTCCAGCGCCGCGATCTACTTCGGCGCCACCCGGTTCCGCGTGAAGCTCGACGAAGACCAATCGGCGGTAATTGTGGTGGGCCTCAAGCCGGGCAAGACCTATCGGGTGGAAATCGACGATGAAGAGGTGGCGGAGCAGCCGGCCGACCGGGGCGGCGTGCTGCTGTTGGACGTGCCGCGGGGCAAGGAGACGGGAGTGCGGCTGGGGGAGCTATAAAGGACTCATTTGGGCGAAACGGGCGACGGGATCTCCGCAGTTGGCCACCACCCATAGCATTCGGGACAAGTGGCTAACTCGAAAGACGGACGAATCTTTCGGATTATTCCGAGGACTTCTTACCCGCAGGCTCTTCCGCCGACGGACGCTGAATCAGCTCGATGCGGTTACCGGCCGGATCGGTTGCGAAACCAATGATGATGCCAGAGTCCCGGAACGGGCGTGGATCACCTGTCATGGTTCCGCCGGCGGCCTTTACGGCGGCGACGGTGGCCGCCATATCCCGCACGTGAAAGATGATGTGAGGAACCGGGTCCTTTACATCATCCGAATCGCGATGAAACAGCACCATCAGGGGATTTTTGTTGGCCTTGGCGGCCTCGACCGTGGCGCCAAAGTTAACGAAGACCTCAGTGCCGCCCGGATTTACGATGCGATTGACTTCCTGCATGCCGAAAGCCGCCTGGTAAAATTTTGCCAGCGCGACAGTATCTTTCGCGGCAATGCGCACCGAATCGAGGGACACTTGAGCTTGCGTGGCGCCGGTCAGCAGGAGCGCGGCGGATAGAGTCAGCGTAGCGTTAAGAAGTCTCATCAAAACCTCCGTTGGCAATTCATTCATGATAGACCAGGCTGGTTTTTGAGGCGGGGCGAGCGGCTCGAGCTCACTTGTTTGCGGCGGATCAATACGGCAGGGAAGCCCTGGCCCCACTTACTGGGCGGCGGACGGGAGGACTACCACTGGGGCGCGCCAGAAGGCGAATTTTTGCTGGCCGGGGTCGAGGACGCTGACCTGGCAGGTATAGCGGCCGGGCTGGAGTTTTTCGAGCGGTATGCTGAAGCGCAGGGGGAGGGCCTTGGTTTTGGAGTTAAGGCCCTGGTCGACTTCGAGCGGCTCGGTTTCGAAGGCTTTGATTTTGCCGCGATAGAAGCTGACGCGGGCGAGCACGGGCTGCGCGGTCTGGGCGGTGGGTTCGTAGGCTTCGAGGTAAACGTACATTTCCTGATCTTTGCGGAACACGCGGGTAACGCTGGGGATTAACTTCTGGCCATCCTGCACCAAGGGGTGTTCGGCCAGGAGTTTCTTATCGCGCTCGGCGCTGGCGACGGCGGCATCGAGTTTCTGGCGCTGGTTGCTGAGGACGACCGAGCTGATGGGCAGGTACTTCTGCTCGGTGGTGAGATCGGGCACGACGAATTTGGTTTCGAACGTTCCGATTTTGCCGGTTTCGTTTTCGCGGGCCAGGAACTTGGCGGTGTAGGTTCCGGGCGGGAGAGTGAAGCCGGTATCGTATTCGAGCGTGGTTTTGGCGAGCTGCTGGGCGGTTTCCCCTTTGAGCTTGACGGGGATGTTGTCGCGGACGTTGGCGACCACCGCGCCTTTAGCATCCTTAACTTCGCCGATGAAATCGAAGCGGGTGCTTTCGGCGCCGCCGTGGCGGGCGAGCTCGATTTCGGAGCCGGGGATTTTGACGGCGAGGGGGACGAAGTAGCGGTCGCGGGCGAGGCGGAAATAATCGACTTCGAGCGCGAGGTTCATATCGGTAATGGGGTCGCCCAGGGCGAGGGCTTGGGCGAGCTGCTGCTCGCGGTCGGTGTCGTTGAATTTGCGGAACTGCTTGCCGGCGAAGTAGCCCTGGCGGTAGTCGATTTTGGCGATGCGGGCGCGGGCTGCGTTGTCGTTGACGGCGATTTTGATGCGGCGGTAGCGGCCATCGAGGGCTTCGTTGCTTGAGTAGTAACCGATGACGTAGTAGCTGGCGACGTCTTTCTGGGCCTGAACGATGCCCATCGAAAGGTCGTTGTTATCGAGGAGGGCTTTGCCGCCGGTATCGGCGGCGAGGGTGTAGAGAGTTTCCTGCGTGCCCTGGAGGTTGCTTTGCACGGCGCGGGAGGAACTGCCGGTGTACATGGCCTGGCTGCCGGGCGAGCCTTTGGTGGCGTCGCCGAGCGGGGCCTGGGCAGTGAGGCCGCGGGCGTCGATGGGATAGAAGGCGACGTTGGCGCGGATGGCGGCGTTGATGGTGGCGAGCAACTGGGCCTGGTTATCGAGGCCGTTGCGGGTGACGCCGCTCGAGAAATAGACGAGGGCCTTCTTTTCGTTGAGGGCGCCGAGCATGCGGGCGGCGCTTTCGAGGGCGGCAAGCTGGCGATCGGTATTGAAGATGTTGAATTCGGTATCGTCCTGCTGGAAGGCCGCGCCGGTGTCGGCCGCGCTGTCGTCGCTGACGGTTTCGTCGAGGCCCTGGCCTTCGCCGATGGTGAGCTTCTTGATGTCCTTTTCCAGCTTATCGCGGTCGTCGGTGAAGTCTTCGACGACGTTGAGATCGGTGGAGAAGGTCATGATGGCGACGAGGTCGGAGGGGGTGATCTGGGTGCGGAGAAACTTGAGGGCGGCTTCCTGGGCGCGGATCTGGTCGGCAAGCTGGAGGGAGGTCAGATCGAAGAACATCACCAGCAGGCGGCGGTTGCGGTAGCGCAGATTGCCGGGGGTTTCGGGAGCGATTCGATTGGCGGTTACCGAAGGGACAGAAATTCGCTCGGAGAGGACGGAAGGCTCTCTGCCGGTGTCCGGCCCGGGAGCGAGGGGCGCGGAGGGCTGCTCTTCGAGCTTCTGAAACTCGAAGATGGAGATTTTCTGGGGCTTGCCGTCTTCGGTGATGGTGAAATCGGAAGCCTTGAGATCGGTGACGGGGTTGCCGTCTTTGCCGCGCACGATGACGTCTTCGACGACGAGTTGGCTGGTAGCGCCGAAGCGGGCGGTGCCGGTGGTGGGGATCTGGGGGGCTTGCTGGGCGAGCGTAGGAGACAGGAGATAAAAGACAGGAGCCAGAAAGAGAAAGAGGAAGAGAGTTTTCGGTCGCATATTAGAAGCGGAACCTCAGAGTGGCTTGCATGCTGCGCATGGCATTGGCGGCGGTGGGGAGACCGAACTGAGCGCTGCCGACGATGGCGTCGTAGGAGGCAAAGGTGACGTGGTTGAGGAGGTTGGTCACGTCGAAGCGGAGATCGATGGATTTGCGTTCGCCGGGCAGGCGGAAGACACGGCCGAGGGAGCCATTGAGGCTGAAGAGCATGGGACCGGTGAGGATGTCGCGGCCGGCATTGCCCCACTGGCCGGCGGGCGGGGCGGTGAAGGCGGCGGGATTGAAGAAGTACCCGGAGGGGCCGGCGTAGACGGGAGCGCCGGTGAGATCGGCGCGGACCGTGTTCGCGATGCCCGTGCCGCCGGCCACCAGGCCACCCACGGTGGGCGTAAGCGGCAGACCGCCGGCCACCTGGAGTGTGGTCATGACAGTCCAGTTTTTATAGAGCGCGCCTTTCCAGCCATTGACGAGCGCGCCGCCGCCGAGGCCCTGGCCGGTGCTGTATTGGGCGGTGAAGTTGAGCTGATGGGTGCGGTTGAAGGGGGAAAGCGACCACTCGGCGGCGAGATCCTGCCAGTTCTGGGCGAGGGGGGCGGCGGAGGCGCCGCGTCCGCCGAGGGTTTGGGCGTCGTCCATGGCCTTCGAAAAGGTGTAGACGGTATTGAAGGAAAAACTGGAGCGGAAGCGGCGCTGCAACTGGGCGCTGAAGGCGTTGTAATCGGCCTTGGCGTTGGAGGTTTCGTAGATGTAGCCGGAAGGATAGGGGCTGGCGGGCGAGCGCGGCGGCACGCTCCAGGGGAGAAACATCTGGACTTGGTGAAGCCCGATATCGCCGTTGTAGGTGAGCGTGGCGACGAGCGAATTGGTCAGGTTGTGCTGGATGGAGACCTGCCAGTAGTGCAGGTAGCCGATTTGGAAATTGGGATCGAGAGCGAAGGTCTGGACCGCAGTGGTGGTGGGCGGAATGAGAAAGGCATTGGCCAGCGTGTAGGGATTGGCGAGCGTATTGGGCTGGGTGAAGGCGTAGGAGAGCGGCGCCTGCTGGGCCATCTGGTTGGCGAGCGGCTGATAGACGGAAGTGTTGTAGTAGATGCCGTAACCGGCGCGGACCACGGTGGAAGCTTTCTCGAAAGGACGCCAGGCGATTCCAATGCGAGGTTGAATCTCGTGATAGTCGGGGCGAACCAGGGAATCGGGATAGCCGGCCTGGGCGGCTGGGATGCAGCCGGAGACCGCTTCGCCGCAGACCGGAGCGATAGTAGTGAAGTCCGGACCGATGACGAGGTTTACCAGCCGGTTCTGCTGTTCGGTGACGGGGCCTTGAAAGTCCCAGCGCACGCCGATGTTGAGGCTCAGGCGGGAATTGATGCGCCAATCGTCGGTGACGAAAGTATCGAACCAGGATTCGCGGAAATACTTGTCGGCATTGCCGTAGGCAATGGAGATCGTATCGGGAACGCCGAGCAGGAAGTCTTCGAAGGCGTTGCCGCTAAAGCCGCCGGTGAAGGAGAGAGAACCGCGGGGATTCTGTTCGGAAAGCTGGTTGAAATCGAGGCGGCGGAAATCGGCGCCGAAGGTAATGTTGTGTTTGCTGCGCACCCAGAGCATGCTTTCGCTAAGGGAATTGGTGGTGTTGTGGTTCAGGGCGTAATTGCCGTCGTTGAGGCTGGAGATGCCGTTGGAGAAGGTGAGGGTGGGTGGTCCCCAGAATTGGGGGGCTTGATCGTTGCCGGCGATGCCGGCCTGTGCCGAGACGTTGGCGAGGCCGGAGAAGTAGGGTGTGGCGTTGGTGGCGGAGCGGCTGAACTGGTAGCGGAGATTGCCGATGAGCCGCGTGGTGAAGTGGTGCGACCAGAGCAGGCCGGTGTTCCAGCCGGTGGTGTGGGTGGTATCGACGAAGTTGAAGAGGTTGGGATTGGTGGTCGAGCCGGATTGCCAGGCGAAATTGCCGGCGAGCTGGTTGTTGGCGTTGAGGGTTTCGGTAACGCGGGAGTTGACGTTGCTCTGGTTGCCGAGGCTGGTGACGGGGATCTGGTAGTTATAGCGGCTGTTGCCGGAGAAGTTGGGCAGGGGGTAATAGCTGAGTAGGGCTTCGGCCTGGGGGCTGATTTCGGAGGAAGGAAGCAAGGCGCGCTCCGCGGCGGTGGGAACAAGGCCGGTGAGGACATTGCCGTTGCGGCTGCGCGTGAGCTGATAGTTGAGGGTGAAGAAGGTTTTCTGGCCGGAAAGCAGGTGAGGAATCTTGAGCGGTCCACCGAGCATGCCAGTGGAGCGGAACTTATCGTAGGCGGCCTTGGGAGTCTCCTGGCCGGTTAGGGAGAAGGGTTTGGCGTCGAGGGCGGAGTTATCGAGAATGAGGGCGACGTTGCCAGTGTAGCTGTTGCGGCGATTGCGGCGGCCGTTGCCGAAAGCATTGGGATTGCGTCCCCGGAAATTGGGGTTGCGCTGGCGGCCACCGGGGCCGCCGAAGCCTCCGCGGCCGCCGCCAAAACCGCCTCCGCCGCCGGGACCGCCAAAACCGCCTCCGCCGCCGGGACCGCCGAAGCCGCGGCCACCGCCGCCCGGACCGCCGGGCCCTGGGCCGGCTTCGGCGAGAGCTTGGGCTTGGGGTTGGGCGCCGGCGGGCGCGCCGGGTCCGCCAGGGCCGCCGATTCCCGCGAGGCCGTTGGGGCCGAACAGGAACCAATCGTTACGTTGCGGGGCGTCGACGCCGCTGCTGACACTACCATTGACGGTGAAGGCGGCGCCGGAAAGCGCGGCGTTTTGAGTTTGATCGCCAGTCGAGAAACCATCGGCTCCGGCTTCCGCACCGGCATCTATGCCGTTGAGGGCGCCATCCGTGGCGTTGAGGCCAAGGCGCTGGAAAGCGTTTTGCAGGCTAGGGGTCTGCTCCTGCCGGGAATTTGGGCCTGCCGGGCGGCGAGTTGGGTTCGCTTCCGCAATCTTCGTTTCGGCAGCCTTGGGGGGACCGGGGGCCGTCCCCTGCGGTCGCGGCTCAGGCTTGGCGAGCGAAAGCGCCTGCCCCACCGGGAGCAACTTCAACTCCCATTCGGGGCTGGCGGCGCCGGGCATGACCGCTACCTCTTCGGTGAGAGGCGCGAAACCGAACATCTCGATTTGAAGCCGCCACACGCCATTGGCTAACTCGGGGAAAGAATAATAGCCATGTTCGTCGGTGGTGGTGGTGAGTTTTTGCGCGCCCTGAGTGGCTGTGACGGTGGCCCCGGGAACCGGCAATCCGGCGGATTTTACAACACCGTGGTGTTCCGCAGCAGAGAGGGCGGCTGCCGCGACGAGTACTGCCAGGGGGCAGCGTATCCATATGCTGCGGTGAATCATGATGTTTACTATTCCTCTGAACTAGGCGCGTGATTCCGAATCTATGTTACGCAAAATGGCCGGCGAGGGATTACCGGCCATTTTTGAGAAAGATTGGAACTTTTTGGTTGTGGCTGGTGTTAGCCGTGGGCAGTTGCACGCCGCCGATCACCCCGTTTACTGGGCCATCCAATAATCAGGCAAGCCCTTCTTGGTCTCGCGCACAATCGCCAGGATATTGGAGCGGTCCGCGGCGGTAAGCCGGGCAAATGCGGGGGTTTGATCCTTGCCGGTCAGAATCTCGTACAACCGCTGGTATACGCGCTGGCGCACGTAATCCGGCATGGCATCGAAGGCCGGGCTGTAAATCATGTAGGAGAGCGGGTATTTGAACATGCGCTTCCGCAGGTCGAAATCGCGCAGGGAACGGCCCAGATGATCCTTCGGCCCGCGCTCGGGAAAGGTCTTGGTGAAGGTGGAAACGCCCTGAATCGGGTCATCGAGCAGATGCTCGTCGGTGAACAGCATGTACTCGAGCATCTCCTCGATTTCGCCATTGAGCTTGGCTTTTGTGGCATCGTCGAGGGCGCCTTTGGCTTCGGCGAGGCGGGTGTCCCATCCCACGCGCGTCATCAGGTTGCTCATGCGGGTCTGGTGCTCGAGCGTCATGAGCGCCACCACATCGCTGGTGGGCGCCATATAGCGGGAAGTATCGAATTTCCGTTCCAGGCTGGTAAGATTCTGCGTGCCCTGCATGTCGAGAAGTTGCGGCTGGGCGGGGTTGTGGCCGACGGCGTTGCCCATGTGAGTCTGCGAGCCGGTCAGGCCGGTGACATACCATCCGCCCCACCGCTGGTCTAGGGGGCTGCGATGGTCGGTAATCATGTTGGAGCCGCGAAACGCGGGCGTGCCATCCGCGGAGGGGTAGACGGAGGTAACGAGAATTCCCGGAACGCCCAAGGTTCCGATGCCCTGGTGGCACTGCAGGCAGGTATCGCGGCGGACGAAGGAGGGGTGGTCGTCCTTGGCAACATCCATGGTGTAGAAGTTGTAGCCCTCTTTTGGATCGAAAGACGCCACCTCCACAACATCGCCGTTCTGCACATACCCGAGGGCGATTTCATCGTTGAAATAGATGGCGCGGGGGGCGCGGGGAGAGATCTTGGTGGATTGAAAACTGGTCTTGGAGAAAACCAGGACCTGCGAATCGACGTTGATCCCGAAATATTTCAGCAGGGCCGGATAATAACCCCAGCGGTCGGAATATTCGAGCTTTACCTCGCCGCTATCGAGCTTTTTCCGCAATTTGGCGAGGGGATCGTCCTGCGGCTTGTCCGCGTAGTGAATCGCGGGACTATCGTTGGGGAGATACGTCACTTCCTCGATGCGCCCCGAGGCCGCGCCGAAGCTGTATAAGGCCAAACCCAGGCCGACAGTCAGAACAAACACGGTTCCGCGCTGCAAAATGCCCTCCAAAAGACGTCTGCATCCCTTTTATCACGGGATGCGGAGGGGCGGCTATAGCTAAGTTGAGCGGTTCCGGTCGGCCGGGGCTAGTGACTTGTGTCACTGACGTTCCGCGGCCGCATGGTCTAGCCATTTCCCGCGGAAAGCATCGGGCCCCGAACGCGGAAAAACGCTAGTCTGCTGTCTCTGAACTCTATTTACTAACGCCAGAGAAAGCGGCATGCTTGGGTATGCCATTGCCTCCGGCCCCGAAAATCGAGATGACCGATCGCGAGCGAAGACGACTATCGGAGATCAGCGACAATCGCGGCA
>DATGKM010000026.1:0-3354 GCA_035294665.1 Bryobacteraceae bacterium
GCTTGCCATCGGCCGGCACGAGGCGCTCGGTCTGGCTGAGAAAGCAAAGGCCTACGTCCGTCAGAAGCTGGCGCACTTCTTCCGGAGAGAGATCGGTGCGGCAACCGGGAATGGCTTCGAGCTTATCCAGCGTGCCGCCGGTGTGGCCGAGCGCGCGGCCCGACATCATGGGCACAATCACGCCGGCCGCCGCGGCGAGCGGGGCCACAATCAGGCTGGTTTTGTCGCCCACCCCGCCGGTAGAGTGCTTATCGACCTTGATACCCGGAACGCTCGAAAGATCGATGGTTTCGCCCGAGCGCAGCATGCACTCGGTCAGGCGGCTGACCTCGCGGTCGGTCATACCCGCGAAGTAGACGGCCATTAAAAAAGCCGCCATCTGGTAGTCGGGGATTTCGGCGTTCACGTAGCCGTCTACCAGGTAGTCGATCTCTTCAGGCGCGAGCTCTTCCCCGTCTCGTTTCCGCTGGACCAATTCAACTGTACGCATTTTGAGACACTCAGGCTACCATTCTAAGGGGTTGAAAGTAAAGAAACTTTTTGCGTGGAAGTGGGTTGCAGCGCCCTGCTTGCAAGGCGATGTGGCGCCCTCCGCGGACGCCCCGCGCTGGGCGTTTCGCGATCGCGAGCCCGCCAGTTGCCCGGCGCAATCCCGCGCGGTAGAAAACCGTTCTTTCGCACCCCTTCCGCTGGCTCTTAATCCATCTTGCTGGCCGCCGCGCAGCGGCCGATGGCTTATCACGGCCAATCCAAATTTATATTTATCCGTTTTTCAATTACTTCCCGCCCCATCCGGCCCAAAGCCGCTCCGCCTCGTGCTCTCATGAAGCCAGAGAAGGATTTCTTCACTGGCCAGTGACGCTTCTCCAGTTGTTCGGTGTTCCGCGCTTCCGTTGGGTAGTAGGGCCCGGCGGTTGTCGCGGGTGGGCATCGATGTCCGAAAAGAATTGTGAATAGCGCGGGAATTCAGCCGGATCGTGCCGCGTCTAACGCTTGGGCGCGTTGGGCGTCGCTATGTCCGGTGCTCGGAGCCTGTGCCGGTTCGCATTCACACCCCGGAGCGGCGGGAGCCAAAAACTCCCGCCTTTCCCGGAAAAACTCGCTCTGTCTCTAACCCGTAGTGTCTCGCCCGTCACCCTCCACACGCCGGCCCGCCCGGCGACAAGCTGGAGCGTGACATCGGTCTCAAACTGGCCGCGCTCGGCCAGCCCACCAGCCCCAATTATGAAGGCTCTCACTTTTTGAGCCTCGCCTGGCCCCTGCTGCGCAAACCAGCAGAAGAATCGTCTGCTCGCTCCCTTAGTCGATCTGCGCCCCCAAGGCTACGCCACCGCGACTATCCCGGCATCTACTACGTGCCCGAAAATCGCCGCTTCCCGCGTGCTCCCGCGCGAGCGCCTGCGCGGCCTCGCCCCTGCCCGCCTGCCGCCGTTCCCAGCCCGCCCACGCTGAATGGTAGACTCGGTAGCCAATGAACGTCTGTGAGCCGTTCATCCGCCGGCCAATCGCAACCAGTCTGTTCATGCTCGGCATCGCCTTGCTCGGCGTCATCGCCTACATCGCGCTTTCCGTCAGCGATGTGCCGCAGGTAGATTTTCCGACGCTCCAGGTGCAGGCTGCGCTGCCCGGAGCCAGCCCGGAGACGATGGCCGCATCCGTCGCAACCGTTCTGGAACGGCAGTTCACAACCGTGGCTGGACTGGATTCGATGATCTCGTCGAGCACCATGGGCGCGACCAGCATCACGCTCCAGTTCAGCCTGGATCGCGACATCGATTCGGCGGCCGTGGATGTGGAGACCGCCATCGCGGCGGCCTCCCCTCTGTTGCCGCCCGGCATGCCCACGCCTCCCACCTTCCGCAAGCAGAATCCCGGCGACATGCACATTATTACGCTGGCGCTCACCTCCCCCACTATGCGGCTTTCCGACCTGGACGATTACGCCGAAAACAACCTGGTGCCGCGCATTTCGATGATTCCGGGCGTGGCGCTGGTGCAGATCTTCGGCGCGGCCAAATACGCCGTGCGCGTGCAGGTGGATCCGAACCGCCTGGCCGCCCGCCGGATCGGCCTGAACGAAATCGAAAGCGCCATCCAGAACTGGAACGTGAATATTCCCACCGGCACGCTGGATGGGCCGCGCCAGTCGTACAACGTGCTGGCGAACGGCCAACTCAAGCGCGCCCTGGAATACCGCCCGATGATTGTGGCCTACCGCAATGGCGCGCCCGTGCGCCTCGACCAGGTGGCGCATGTGATCGATAGCGTCGAGGACGATAAGCAGTCGGCGGTCCTCTACGGCGATGACTTCGGAATCGATGGCACACCGGCCGTGGTGATGGGCGTGGCGCGGCAGCCCGGAGGAAATACACTCCAGGTGATTAATGCCATCCGGAAGATGTTGCCCTCTTTTCAGCGGCAGTTGCCGGCAAGCGTGCGGCTGATCGTGCGCGGCGACCGCGGCCAGGTGATCCGCGCGGCTTTCGAGGACATTCAGTTCACCATGGCCGCCACCATGGCGCTGGTGGTGCTGGTTATCTTTCTGTTCCTCAGGAACTTTTCGGCCACGCTGATTCCGGCGATGGCGCTGCCATTTTCCATCCTCGGCACCTTCTCGGTGATGTATCTGATGGGCTTCACCCTGAACAACATTTCGATGATGGCGGTCATCCTCTCCGTCGGCTTCGTGGTGGACGATGCCATCGTGATGCTGGAAAACATCGTGCGCCACATCGAAAACGGAGAATCGCCTTTGGCGGCCGCGCTCGCCGGTTCCCGCGAAATCGGGTTCACAATCGTTTCCATGACTGTCTCGCTGGCAGCCGTGTTCATCCCGATTCTCTTCATGGCGGGAATTCTAGGCCGCCTTTTCCGGGAATTCGCCATTACGATCTGCGCGGCAATCCTCATTTCCGGCGTGGTTTCGCTCACCCTCACCCCGATGCTCTGCGGGCATCTCTTGCGGGAGACCAGGGTGCGGGCGCATGGAGCGCTTTACCGTGCCACGGAGCGGATTTTCGACGGCATGCGCGATCTCTACGGGCAGAGCCTCGGCTGGGTGCTGCGCCACCGGCCGGTGATGCTGGCCGTCTTTCTGGCGGTGGGCGCTGCCACCGTCTACCTGTATGGCGTGGTGCCGAAGGGCTTTATCCCCGATACCGACACCGATCAGTTCAATGTCAATCTGCTGGCCGGGCAGGGGACGTCTTATTACAAGATGACCGAATACGCACGGCGGGTTTCGCGGGTGGTCATGCAGGACCCGGATGTGACGGCGCTCTACACACGTATCGGCGGGAACCAGGGCGCCGCCAACACCAGCAATCTGACGGTCAACCTGAAGCCCCTGCGCGA
>DATGKM010000027.1:0-6008 GCA_035294665.1 Bryobacteraceae bacterium
CATGGGACCGACTCGCTTTCAAGATGGTAGGTCTGCGCTACACCGCAGTTTGCGAACAGGCCCCTTGAATCGATGGGACTTGCCTTTGGAACAAGGGTAAGAAATCCCTGAAACTACCAATGTCGTGACGAACTTGGGCTAGCCGTGCGCTTTGCCTTCCGCCGGCTGCTGCTGCGTCATGCAGTGCAGCGCCCCCAGGCCCCAGATCAGCTCTGTGCAGTCGATGCCCACTACTTCGCGGTCGGGAAATAGCTTCGCCAGGACTCCTAGCGCCACCCGGTCGTTCGGATCATTGAAGGTCGGCACGAGCACCAGCCTGTTCGCGATATAGAAATTGGCGTAGCTCGCGGGTAGGCGCCGGCCCGCGAAATAGAGTGGCTCGGGCATCGGCAGACGGAGCACATGCAGCCCCGCCGCCCGCAACAGCGCTGCGTTCTCGCGCAGCGGCTCGTAATTCGGGTCGCCGCGATTGTTCTCCCATGCGGCCACCACGGTGTCTCTAGCGACGAACCGCGCGATGTCGTCCACGTGGCCGTGGGTATCGTCGCCCGCGATTCCGTTTCGCAACCACACGACCCGCGTCACGCCCAGGTATTCGCGCATCTGGCGCTCGATCTCCGCGCGGCTCATGCCCGGATTGCGCGCCTGCACCGGGCTGAGCAGGCACTCCTCGGTGGTCAGCAGCATCCCCGCGCCGTTTACGTCAATGCTCCCGCCTTCGAGCACCATGTCCATCTGCCACACCGGCCGATTCACGCGGAGGGCGATCGCATCCGGCACCCGCGCGTCCAATTCGTAATCGTCGTACTTCGCCCAGGCATTGAACCGCCACCACGTCAGCCCTACTGCGCCGCGCCGGTTCTTGATGAAGATCGGCCCGCTGTCGCGCAGCCACACGCGGTTCGTCGGTACCTCGAGAAATTCCATCGCGTCCAGATTCGCGCCCACTTTGCACAGCACCCGCCGCGCCGATTGTTCGAGCGCGCGGTCGCGCACCAGGATGCAGACCTTCTCCACCCGGCTGAGCTTCCGCACAATCTCGCCGTAGACCCATGGAATCGGCCCAAAGCGGCCGGGCCAATCCTCGCGATTATGCGGCCAGGCGATCCAGGTAGCCTGGTGCGGCTCCCATTCGGCCGGCATGCGATAGCCGGCCGCGCGCGGGGTCTCTCGCATTTAGTCGATCACCCGGTTCGCGATCCCGCCGTAGGCGTCGATGCGCCGGTCGCGCAGAAACGGCCAGTTCCGCCGCACTTCTTCAATCCGGTGCGCATCGCACGTGGCGATCAGCGTCTCTTCACGCTCATGCCCGGCTTCGGCCAGCACTTGCCCGAACGGATCGGCCACAAAGCTTCCGCCCCAGAACTCCAGGCCGTGCTCCGGTGGGCCTTCGTATCCCACGCGGTTCACCACGGCTACGAACAGGCCGTTGGCGATGGCATGGGCGCGCTGGATGGTGCGCCAGGCATCGTGCTGCGCCGCGCCCAACTCGGCTTTTTCCGAAGGATGCCAGCCGATGGCCGTCGGGTAGAACAGAATCTGCGCGCCGCCGAGCGCCGCGAGGCGCGCCGCTTCGGGATACCATTGGTCCCAACAGATCAGCGGCGCCACCCGGGCCGGCCGAATATCGAAGCAGCGGAAGCCCAGATCGCCGGGCGTGAAGTAATACTTTTCGAAATAGAGCGGATCGTCGGGAATGTGCATCTTTCGGTAGATGCCGCGCAGCGATCCATCGGCATCGATCACCAATGCAGTGTTGTGATAAACGCCCGCCGTCCGGCGTTCGAAGACCGATCCGATGATGGCGACCTGAAGCTCGCGCGCCAGCGCGGTGAACGATTCGCTGGTTGGCCCGGGGATCGGCTCAGCCAGGTCGAACAGCTCGGCCTTCTCCTCGCGGCAAAAATACTGCGAGCGGAATAATTCCGGCACACAGATGATGCCGGCGCCATTGCCGGCCGCTTCGCGAATCCGCCATTCGGCTTTGGCCAGGTTCTCGGCGGGATCCAGCGAGCACGCCATCTGAATGAGACCTACGCGGAAATGGGAGCGCTGCACCTTTTAATTGTAGCGGCTGGCTTTTTGCCAATCGGCTCGGAGCTCATATCATAAAAAGGCCTTATGTACCGTGAACCTTCTACCAAAGAACGCGTCGAGCGCCTTCGCCGCGCTGAAGAAGCAGAAGCCGCCCTGATGCAACCGATCGTTAGGATGGAACCCATACCGCGCACACCAGCCAAGTCCCTTAGCCCGGCTCAGAAGGCGTGGATAACGCGCCGCAAGAAAGCAGGGGTCAAGGCGGCTAAAAAAACAGATAAGTGGACGGAAATCCTGTGTAAAGCGCTAGCGGGACGGGTCGCAAAGCGCTGGCATTTCGTTTCATTTCGGGGGAAGAACGGTGGAGAATCGGCAGGTATCGTTGATGTTGTTGCCATTCGCAGGGACTATTCGCGTGTCCGACATCCGGTCCTCAAGCCGGGAGATCTGTTTGACATGATCCTGGTACAAATGAAAGGTGGCTCTGCATCCAATCCCGATGCGGATGCCGTGCAACGGCTCCGCGCGGTAAAGCAGCACTACCGTGCAAAAGAAGTCATGCTGTTTCGCTGGACCGAGGGTAAAGAATCAAAATTCTCGAAGCTGACCGACGACAACGCTTGGCATGACTGCGGCGCCAAGGAACTCTTCGGATAGCCGCACAACCTCCGTGTCACTTCGATACTACCTGCGCGTGGTTGAGCGCGGCCACGAGCGAAACGCCGCCGACAATATTACCGATCAGGGTGGGCGTGATGTATCCGAAGACGA
The DNA here is from genome assembly GCA_035294665.1 of Bryobacteraceae bacterium. GTDB lineage: Bacteria > Acidobacteriota > Terriglobia > Bryobacterales > Bryobacteraceae > PSRJ01. The sequence continues at coordinate 2,809 of DATGKM010000027.1, forward strand.
CGCGCGGGATGGGAGCGGCTCCGGTGGCGGCTAGGTACAACACTTCGACGGAGCCGGCGATGACGTGGGTCAGTTGCGCCAGCCCTACGAGCCACGTCACGCCCACAATCACCACTACGCGGAACGCCTCGGAAAAAGGAAGCAGCCAGACCATAAAGGCGATCAGCCAGCCGGCGAAAATGCCGCGCAGCGCGGCGAGGCCGAAACTCACGTTGAGCGATTCCCGCCCGATCTCCCCGAATGCGCGCCGCACCTCCGGCCGGAAGACTCCGGTATTGCCTAGCACCCAGGCAATCGCCACTGCGCCGACCAGGTTCGCCACCAGGACCACGCCCCACAGCCGCAGAACGTTCCGCAGCATCGCCCGGCTGCGGTGCAGCATCAGCGGGAGGATCGGGGTGAGGGTGTTTTCGGTAAAAAGTTGCTGCCGCCCCAGTACTACCAGAACAAAGCCTACGCTGTAGCCCAGCTTGGAGATAATCGGCCGCCACGGCACATCCGGCAGCTTCGAGCGCAACAGGCCTTCCGTTACCAGGGAAAACCCCATTGAAAGGCCCGCCGCCAGCCCCGACCAGAACAGGGCGGCGGAAGAGCGCTGCAACTCCTGCTCGCCTTCGAGGCGCACGGCCTCATGGACGACCACGGCGCTCAGAGCCGAGCGCTCTTCGGCTTCGGCAAACTCTTTATCGCTCAGCTCGAGCTTGTTTTCGATCGGCTCCCGCATGCGCTCGAACAAACATGCAGCCGTCTGGCCGCTGTACTGCTTGTCACTGTTGCGGAACCGGAGGCCGCGTGATATTTTCAATCCCCATGAGATTCCGCGCAGGGATACCTTGCTTTTTGGCTGCCTTGGGAATGCTCACGGCGCTGAGCCTGGTGCCGCCTTCCGTACACGGGCAGCCGCAGGGCAAGAAAAAAGCTCCGCCCACTCCCATCCACACCACCATTCTGGCCACCGGGCTGTGGCACCCGTGGAGCCTGGCATTTCTTCCGGATGGCGACATGCTGGTAACCGAGCGCAACGGCAAACTTCGCCTCATGCGGGACGGCCGGCTGGATCCCACGCCCGTGGCCGGTGTGCCGGCAGTGCATTCGGTGCGCCTCTCCGGCCTGATGGAGGTCCTGCCGCATCCGCAATTCGCACAGAACCATTTCGTGTATCTCACCTATACGAAAGATGTGGGCAAAGACCTGGTTGCCACCACGCTGGCGCGCGGCCGCCTGGAAGGCCACGAACTGGTGGAGGTCAAAGACCTGCTGGTGTGCGACCCGTGGGCGGGTGACGGCGGCTCTGGATCGCGGCTGGCCTGGGGCCGCGACGGGATGCTCTACATGACTACCGGCGCATCGAACGGCAACGCCGCCCAAGAGCCGGGCAGTTTGCGCGGCAAAGTGCTGCGCCTCCGTGACGATGGCACGGCCGCTCCGGGTAATCCCTTCGAGGACGCCCCTGGCTACAAACCGGAAATCTATACCATGGGCCACCGCAACTCGCTCGGCCTAGCTCTCAACCCCGTCACTGGAGAGATGTGGAACAACGAGAACGGCCCCTATGGCGGCGATGAGGTCAATATCTTGAAGCCCGGCGCCAACTATGGCTGGCCTAAAGTAAGTCTCGGCCGCGAATACACCGGGTCGAAGATTCCTAACTTCGGGGAAGGCATGACCCAGCCCATTATCTTCTGGGCGCCCTCCATCGCGCCTTCGGGCATGGCCTTCTACACCGGCGATCGCTTCCCCCAATGGAAGAACAACCTGTTCGTGGGCGCCATGCTGGGCGGCGCCGCGCAGGGTTACCCGCACCTGGAGCGCATTGTCTTCGACCGTAATTGGGATGAAATCGCGCGCCAATCCCTGCTTACTGACATGCGCAAGCGCATTCGCGATGTACGCCAGGGACCGGATGGGCTGTTGTACGTGCTAACCGACGAAGAGGATGGTGCGCTGATCCGCATCGAACCAGCGCAATAACCGAGCCCCGTGCGGCCCCTCACCCCGATTGCGGCGAGGTCTCGCATAAACTGCGAGGAGAGGGGAATGTGCCTCATCGGTCTCGAGCACTTTCAGCGATCTCGGTTCTGCTACTGTTGTTCGCCACTTCGGCTTCACCGGCCGAGGACGATCCCACTAACCTCCTCCTGGCGGCGCGGCAGCGGATCAGGAATACCATACATCAACTGCCCAAGTACGTCTGCACGCAAACCGTGGAGCGGAAACGCTACGCGCCGCCCGAACCCGAATACGGCAGTGATAGCTTCCGGCGGGTCGCTCCTGTGACAACTTCGTAGCGGAAGCGCGTCGCGGAGCCTGGCAGTCGCGCCTCTCCTCCGCCGACCGGCTGCGGCTGGACGTAGCAGTTACGCAAGATTCGCCCACGTTCGAACGCGAGATGTCCTCCTGGGCCGGCGAGAATTGTTTTAGTGGCCGCGACCTTTTCGATTTCGTGCCGGAAGGCGCTAGTTCAACCGGTAGCTTCGCTTCCATGCTGCTTTCGGTTTTCGGAAATCCTGGGGCGCGCTTTTCCTACCAAGGCAATATCAGCAGCGGCGGCCGCACGCTTTCCGAGTTTGAATTTCACATTCCGCGCGCCAATAGCGAATACACTTACGTTTTCGCCCATCGACCACCCAGCAGGTCACCGTTGCCTACGGCGGCACGGTTCTGGTAAACCCTCCCGACTCGGATCTGTTGCGCCTGATTGTGCGTACGGACGAATTATTGTCCGAAACCGGGGCTTGCGAAGTAACCCAGGAGATGAACTACACACACGGGCGCCTCCACGGCGGCGATTTCCTGCTTCCCGCCCAGACCCAAAGTCAGCATCATCCACCAGGACGGCGCCGTCAGAGTCTGTTTCATCCCCTCCTCCAGACTGCGCGCCGCGCTCGGATTCAGCTCCAGCAGCTCCCGTAACAGCAGATCCAGCCCCCGACGGGCATCAGCGTACTCGCGCATACCGTAGGCGCTGCGCAGCTTCTGGCGCACGTCCCCACGGTGCTCTTCCGGGAGGTGGTCGATCACGTTACGGATCTTGTGGACTTGACAGCGCTGGACAACGGCCGCTTTCGCGGCCACGCGCTGCACCCCCGCCAATAGCGCTTTGCCTCCATCCTGCACATAAAGACGTGGGATCTCAAATCTACCCCGCGCTCGCCCAAATCATCCAGCAGTTGCTTCACCAAACCGTGATCAACTGCTGG